>JAGQZV010000171.1 GCA_020435295.1 Bdellovibrionales bacterium
CGGGGAGTTCAAACGCCACCAAATATAGACCCCCTCATTGTACGCTGTAAGACCGTCGGAAGCTTGCGGCCCATAAAATGGCTTAGAAAGAAGTTCTTTGGCGAGGTTAAGGGTTGTCTTAAATGAGATTCCCGCGGCACCCGTTCCGTAGACAATGGGCTTTAAACTATTCTCGCGGGCCTTCTCGTCATCGCTCTTTATTGGGGGAGGCAACGGAATGTCGATCGGCCCGCTTGTGGGAACTCGATGGCCTTCCCAGTCCACTTGGATGGGGCTGCCACTCACGCCTTGTTGAGGGGCTTGGGTACAGGACCCCAACAACACCGAATAAAACAGTACCACCAGGAAACTTCTTCGCTGAAACATATGTGCCCCCCTGCGGGAAAACTCTAGAGGGCAACGGCAACGGCAACGCTACGTGCGGCCCCCAACCCGAGAAGGGTTTTAGCAAAGCACATGCCAGACAATCTCCGTCGTTTTTCAAATAGTTAGGCACGGACCGTCGCGAATCTGATTGGGCAAAAAGTCACCAGAGTCAAAACGCCCCAGTGAAGATTACCTTGCCGCAGCGCGGTTCACTTCAGTGGAACAAATACCGATCAGCTGTTGAAGAGTACTGTCAGCTGGTCAGGAGCTATGGCAATCGTATCGTTTATCAACGAGGGCGGAATTTTTATGTGGGTCATCTTGGCCCTCTCCGTCATCGCCAGCGCTATTATTTTGGATCGATTCACCGCACTCAGTTTCTCTTACCAACATAGCGACAGCTTCTTTAACAGCGTGCTTCACTATATTCGCTTGGGCAATTACCACGCTGCACTCGGACTTTGCTATCGAACCACTCACCCGCTGGCACAAGTAATCGCGGAACTAGTTAAACACCACTCTCGCCCTAAGGAGACCCTGGATTCCGCCGCCACAATACTGCTGCAAAAGGTCATGCCTCTGCTTCGCCGCAGGACCGGATACTTGCAGATGCTGGGAAACGTCTCAACACTTGTCGGTTTGTTAGGAACAATCCAAGGACTTATCGTTTCATTCACTAGTCTTTCGACGAGCAATTCTGGAAGCAAAGCCCAGATCCTGGCCGAAGGCATCTCCACTGCCATGAATACGACAGCTCTGGGACTTATCGTCGCCATCCCCTGCATTATTTTCTATACGTATTTAACCAACAGAGAAAACGAACTTCTTGGCAAGTATGAAGAAACTGTCAACGAAGTCATTCATATTCTAGCCTACGATCGCCCCACAGCCGCTCAACCCCCCGCACCGGCTGCGGCGCCAGAGGGCGAGGCAGGGGGAGATTACTTTGCGTAGAAAACTCTCTCGGTTGGAGGCCTTCGGAACTCACGACCCGTCCGAATCCATCAACGATCTGAATCTCCTTCCCATCTTAAGTTTAATGATGTTGTTGATTCCGCTGTTAATAGGGAAAACAGCGTTCTTCGATTTGGTTTCGTTGGAGGCCGAATTGCCAAATATTCGTCCGGCCTCTGAAGTCCCCGACTCGCAACGATCGGTACTGCTTCGGATGACAGTAAACCCGGAAGCGGAAGTGGTGGAAATAATCGATGAGCAAAGCGGGATAATCGTTAGTTCCATGAACTACCCGCAAAGTGAGCACGGTTTAGAGCTTCTTGCTCGAAGCTTAGCTAGTTTCAAAAGCAAGTACCCAAGGCTCGACACTGCTGCCGTCGTAGTTGACCCCGCAGCCCCGTACAAGCGTTTAGTAGCTGCATTGCAAAGCTTTTCAACCTCAAGCGCAGAAAAAACAGCGCTCAAAGTCGTGGTCATTCCCAACAGAGGCTTGTAATGAGTGGTGTGCGCATCAAGAAAAAAGACCCTGCCACGCCCCATTTAGGGCTCACTTCCCTGATGGATGTGCTCACTATATTGCTGATCTTTCTCCTTGTAAATTACTCTGACCAGTTTGACGACATCCCCAACTTCGTAAGTCTACCACTCGCCCAAACCGCACTAGGAACGATAAAAGAATCCACGACTGGCACTACGATCACGGTCGCTCAAGATAGAATTGTCATAGGAAGGACGACACTACGCACTTTGCCGTGGCGCCCAGCGGATTTGCTAGCGGCAATGGGCGCGGCGCTAGGCGACGTAACGCCCGAAACTCACCTGTTTCTTATTGCTGACGAAAATGTGCCTTATCGCGTGGTGGATCTTGCGGTGGTAGCCGCCGCGCAAAAGGGCGTTTACAAGGTCAACTTCCTAGCACAGTCAGGAAAATAAAGCGTGGCCATTGGACCAAACTCACTCGTTCAGATTACCTGCCACAAAAACACGGGCGTCGTTTATGTCCCTCCGGTTCGATTGCGCTCGCACGGGCACCAAAGATTTTCGATGAACGGACACGTTTTCTCTTTTGCTGTCCGCCGCATCCGGGGCGTAAGAACTGCCGTGGTCGTTGACGACACGGGAGAGTTCGCTCTTTTGAATCCAGATGAAACCATCTACTTTAACCGCGATGGATTCACATACGCCTTTCTTCTCGCAGATGACTTTGCCGACGGCGCAACAGCCCCGTTTTCCTCTCGTCTCACCGTGGGCCTCCTCTTTCACCTAGCTCTGGTGATGGTGCTAATGGTTCTACCCTTCCAGCATGACTCCACCCGCGAACTGAGCAGCACCGACGAGCGCATAGACGTTGCCCGTGTGAAGCAGGTCCTCGATCGAGTAGCACGACGTCAGGAAGAAAAGCAGCGGGTGATGAGCGAGACCGCTGCCGCTCCCATTGCCGTTCCCCCGGTGCCTTCTATCCCTTCAATGGAAGCCCCGCCGGAAGCCGCTGCCGGAGAAGACGGCAACAACAACTCGTTTCTCCCTCCCGGTTTCGAGGGAATTCGGCGGCGACGCCTGACGCAAGAAGCCCCCGCCGTGGCAGAAAAGCCCCCACTCACAAACAATTCCGAAACAACGCTGCGTAGCCAGAAATACGATACAGCCTCTGGACTTGGAGTTAAAGGAGAGGGCCCCGGCGGCGGAGGAGGCAGGGGGACGGGAAAGGGATGGGGGGCTTCTGTAAGCGGCGCAGGTAGCATCTCTCTGGCACTCGTGGAAAAGGCCCTAGCCCAGAACCGACCACAACTTCTTGCATGCTATGACAATGTTCTTCTCAATGACGAGACAGCCAAGGGAAAGCTGCTCTTTTCTTGGGTTCTTTCTCCAGAAGGGGAAGCGTCCGATATCAAACTCTTACGCACCTCGTTTCGAGGGCGAGAATTCCACCTATGCCTAGCCGATGTTATCAAAACGACGCATTTTCCCGCCCCCCAAGGCGGCAGTGTTGTCATTCGCTACCCATTTGAGTTTGTGCAAGGCGGCTCACACTAAAACCTCATTTGCCCATGTCGGTACATGTGCTACCTTTGCACGAGCGGAGGTACCGTGGAATTCGAAGCCTCGGAAATCACACAACTCTTGCAGTCCTACAATACGGGCGACCCGCAGGCGCTAGAGCAACTTCTACCTCTAATTTACGGTGAGCTTAGGCAACTTGCCGCGGCCTACATGCGTCGCGAAGCTTCGGATCACACGCTGCAGCCGACTGCGCTTGTTCACGAAGCGTACTTTCGATTGGTCGATCAAAAAGGCGTCCAGTGGCAAAACCGCTCTCATTTTTTTGGAATCGCTGCCCAATTGATGCGGCGGATCCTGATCGATCATGCTCGCAAAAAGATTGCTCAAAAGCGTGGGGGCAAAGACATACGTGTGCCTTTTGATGAGTCCAAGCACGGAGCTAGCACCTTTTCCGACATTTTGGCTCTCGACGAAGCGCTAAAAAGACTAAAGGAACTTGAACCCCGCCAAGCTCAGGTCGTAGAACTACGATGTTTTGCCGGACTCAGTATAGAAGAGACTGCCGAGCTATTGCAGACAAGCCCAGCCACCGTTAAAAGAGACTGGACGATAGCACGAGCGTGGCTACATAGCGAACTGCAGGATGCCATCAATGAGTCTGACGCCTGAGCAATGGGCCGAAGTAAATGCCCACTTTCACCGAGTGCTTGAACTCGACGATGCCGATCGCGCCGCCTATCTCGCTGCTATCGATGTGCCAGTACTCCAAGCACAAGTTGAACGTCTTCTCCGCTCTCATCACAGTGCAGGGGACTTTCTCTCTGCACCTCTGTGGCAGGAAGTGCTCAGCGATCTCGTCTCAACGGCCGGGCCCGGCTCGCAGCTTGGGGATTTCACACTGATTCGTTCTATCGGTGCGGGCGCGTGCGGGGCCGTTTACCTTGGAAAACAGCACTCTCTAGATCGACTAGTGGCCATCAAGATCGTTGCAAATGTAGGGGAAGAAGCACGTACCATGGCGCACCTAGAACACCCCCACATCGTAAAAGTACACACCCAGGTCATTGATCCTGTCCGCGAACAGCGTTGGATTTGCATGCAATACGTAGAAGGCTCGTCTCTAGACAAATGCATCGCAAGAAATCGATTTACTACCACGCAGATTCTCTCGCTAGGCGCGCGCCTTGCCGACGCCTTAGAGTATGCGCACCAACGCGGCATTTTTCATATGGATGTAAAGCCAGGCAATATATTGTTGGATCAGGACGGAACCCCGTACCTTAGCGACTTCAACATCTCGTTTAACACGAGCTCCGGAAATCCCACTCGTGTACTGGGCGGCACCTTCAAGTACATGTCCCCCGAACACCTTTCCGCCTTCCGCAACGAGGGCACCGCCGTAGATCACCGAGCTGATCTGTATTCGCTAGCTTTGGTTCTAAAAGAAATGCTGCTCGCCAATTCGGTGCCACCTTCGGTTGAAATCCGCTCCGTTCTCGATCGCGCGCTTGCCCGCGACCCGGAGGAGCGATTCTCTTCGGCAGCAGACATGTCTCGCGCCCTTGAGGGTTTAATTGAGCTTCACGAAATCGAATCTCTGATGCCACCGCCAAGCGCCATGGTACAGTTTGCAAACACCCATCCCTTATTCGCGTTACTTTTTGCAGCGCTCTTCCCTCAGCTTTTGGGCAGCATCGTAAACATTTCTTACAACAGCATCCGTATCGTTTCGGCTCTTACGCCTGCGCAGCAGGCGCTTTTTGATCAACTCGTTGTAAGCTACAATGCAATTGTATACCCTGTGGCCATCGCCATTCTCGTTGTCATCGCGCGCCCGCTACGTGGGATCTGGAGTCAGCCTCGGACACGTGTTTTCCTAGGACCAGAGCGTCTGGCTCTGCTGCGCGCTCACGTTTTGCAATTGCCGCGATGGCTTATTTTGATTACTAGCTTTGGCTGGTTGCCCGGCGCACTCTACTTTCCCGCTTGCCTGGCTTGGATTGCCGGACCTCTTCCGACTGACGTCTTTCTCCACTTCGCCGTTTCTTTTGCGCTCTCCTGGCTCATCGCACTCACCTATTCCTATCTAGGAACCAAGTTTGTAGCGCTGCGAGTTCTGTACCCAAAGTTGTGGACCGGGACGGGGAAAATCCGTGAAACGGCGGCAAAGGAGTTGCCCACGCACTGGTGGCGAGCGCAGACATTTTTCTTCCTGGCTGGGCTAGTACCCTTATCAGCGGCCGGCCTAGTCCTGATCTTTGCGCCCGGCGCACCGAGTGCCGCCATCTTTCAGTCCCTGCGCCACTTGCTCTTGTTTCTGCTAGCGCTTGGCCTGATTGGACTCGTACTCTCAGTCCGTGCCACTGCGGTGCTTGCCCAAACGCTCCACGCCCTAACCGGGCACCACCGGGCACCGTCTAAATAGCTGTTTTATTGCGTTTTTTCTTGGTTGTTGCCCATTTTTTCCAGAAATACCGATACGGTAGAAGTGGGGACTTTTGTCAAAATTCTACTGCTGTCATTGCCAGCACTAGTCTCAGCAAGCCAATACTACCCAAACCAGCCAAAGTGGCAGAAGAGCATCACAGGGATACGGTTGTTCGATATTTTGGAACATGAAGTAACGGACAACTCTACCCAGTTGGCCGTACGTGCTGTGACATGCAGCCCACCCATCCCGGCCGAGGACTTCCTAAAACAGACGCAAAACACCAATAAAAAATCGGAACCGACGTTTCCGGTCGGAATCGACTTTGTTCAATCGAGAGGTAGAGAAATAAAAGACGTGTTTAAGGTAATTCGCGGTTCGGTCACCGGCAACCTCATTCTGGATCGTTTTTTGCCAAGCTTCGGATACCAATTCAAAGTCCAGAACATGAACGACGGAGTTCGTACCCTTTTTGGAGCCCGTGCAGATATCATCATCGCCGCTTATTACCCAGAGAACTCAACACTCTACTACAACCAGTCCGGAGAAGTCGGGCGCGCAGCCGTCGCACTCGTTCACGAGATGGTACACGCATTAGATAGCGAGTCTCACCACGCCGTAAAACAGATCGAGCAAAAGAAGGCTGTCTTTCACAGAGAGATGTTGCGTGTTGTTTCCTCTGCCAAGCAGCGCGCTCGCAAACAAGCGTGGGATCTACATTTGGAAGATTACACGAGTGGAGAACTAAGTTACCTAAAGGATCTCAAGGTGGAAATTGACCAGATGGAAGCCATACGCTCCTACCGCACAGAGCGCCTGGCATACGACATCTCCTACAAGGCGTGGCAAGAACTCGCCCGTCTCTACCCGGAGTACTACCTGCCGCAACGACCCAAACGTCGGTTGGCTCGCCGCCAATCAAATGCTTTTGAGCCGGCAAATTTTACAGATCCGGAACTCATTCAGGCTCTCGGCTTAAATGCGTCTGTTATTCGTCGTTTTCTTTCCGGTGCTTGCAAACGAAGTGCTAGTTCCCACTAGCTGATCTCAGCACTCTTCCCTTTGAGATCTTTGCGGATCGCTAGAACGATCCCCAGCCAAAGCACAGTCATAGCCAGTGCAAAAGGGGCGTAGAGTTTCTCAAAAACCATTCCAA
>JAGQZV010000172.1 GCA_020435295.1 Bdellovibrionales bacterium
CCTCAACGGGAGCGTTGCGCATGAGATCGATCCCATCCCCATTGGATCGAGAGCCCAAGTACATCCCCACCGGATTCACCAAGGGATAAAAGTGAATACGACAGACTTTTAGCAACTCTCGGGTGACGCGATCCCAGCTAAGCAGCTGGTGGAGGCTGTGCAGATACGCGATAAGTAATAGGGTTCCGATACGCTCCAATCCGTGAACACCACCAAAAAATGCAACTGTGGGCAGGGATCGATCCTCGACGCCAAAACTGAACGAATAGATAGGAAACACTTCGCCCTGATGATGGATTTCGGTTTCCAGACGGTGGGTTCCGTAGGGCGACTTCTTGGCTTTCAGAATTTCAAGCTCTTCCAGTTCCGGAAAGGGTCTTTTCACACAATAGCCTTTGAGTGTCTTCGGAAAGTGTTCTCTATGAGAGCATAGGATTCTTCCCCAAGATCCCTTCGGTGTGTTTGCGGCCCGACGGTAATGGCATCTAGATAGTGCAGCCCAATCTCCACACGGCGCAAGCGCATGACCCGCTTGAGATGGGGAAAGAAAGACATGTCTCCGTACCAGTATACATCATCCCGGTTGCTCGAATCGACCCCGCGGCCGTCAATAGACTCGTAGACGAGGCATACAGGAGCCACCGTGGCCCCAGCCTCGATGGCACACTGCAAAAACGAGGTTTTGAACGGTAGAACGGTCTCCCCGTTTCCGGAGGTTCCTTCCGGGAAAAGCACCATCGCCTGCTCCCCCGCTAACGCAGAGGCTACCACGCGCACCTCCTCGCCAATCCGTCGGGGCTCACGACGTTCTACGAACAAACACCCGGCCGAGCGGCAAAGCCAACCCAAGAAGGGAGTTTCGCGCACTTCTACCGACGTAATAAAACGACACGGGTAGCTTGAAAATAATACTAGAATATCCAAGTAGGAGAGATGATTGGCTAGAATCAATAACGGAGAAGCGCTTTGCGGTCGCCGCCCGTAGGTTTTTATCCCGATCCCGAGTGCGCGTCCAATCCATCGGGCATAGAAACGGGTAATCCGGATGCGCGCGCGCTCCCTCAAGTTTCGGGGCAAAAACACCGTCGGCGCACTGCTCAGAAAAAAGGCGGAAATCAGACCGCTAAAACAAGACCATTTCAGTAGGACTCTCATTTGCCTGCGTATTTTTTCTCATATACCTGCGACAAGCCATTGAGATCCATTACGGTGAAAAAATCAATGCAATTGTACTTTCGGTCCAGAGCAGGTTCGGCCGCGATAAGTGCACCGGCTTTGAGATACGACCGCATCAGTGGGGGAATGGGTAGCTGTGTTTCCGCTGCGGGAGCGGGCTGGTTCCGAAACCTTTCCAACCACACCTGGAAATGATCAATTCGAAACTCTTCCCGCGCAAAAACCGCTAAGCTGTCGTTAAGAGCGTTCTTTCGGATGAGATCGGAGTACAACGCGTGCAAGGTAGAAATATCAGTCGTTAAAACACTGCTACAACCAAAGAGATACCGAGCGCTTGTTAGCTCCATGTATTTGGCTATCCCACGCCACAATAAGTGAATCGCTGTTCCGCTACGATAGTTCTTGTGAACGCAGGCGCGGCTTAGTTCAAGCTTCACGCCGCTTAACTTAAGAAAACCGCTCAAATCAAATTCGGAGGCTGAATAAAATTGGTCTGTGATGTCGGAGCAAATGAGTCGGTAGCAGCCCACCACGCGGTGGATCCGATTGTCGACGAGCACAAGCAATTCCGCGTCTTTGTCATAGCGATCTTTATCAATGCCAATCGGGAATTGTTTCCCAATAAATTCGCGATGAAATACCTGGTAGCGAAGAGCGAGAGCCTGCATTTTGTCCCGCCGGGTATGGGCTAGGCGTACGGTAAAGTGCTGGCGGCTGATCTCAAACTGAACCGATTGTTTGGGGAGTGTAAGAAAGCGCTTTTTTCGGGCTGTTGCGAACATGGGTTCCGTACTATGTTTGGATTTCCTCCAGGAAACTTTACGGGCCTGAATCGCTCGTCTTACTGATTCTAACAACGTATACCCCTCGTTCAATAATAGCGTACTGAAGGCGTTTGTTTACCAAATAAACTTTTATTAAATGATTGATGAAGGGGCTTGCGTCATTTGCCGCGCCGCTCAGCGCTGACGCATCGAATCTCAACACGCAAAACCCTCCACGCAACATTATAAATTCTTTTGAACGCATCCCTTCGGCTGTGGTAGCGCTCCCGGACCTTTGTCGTTTAACGATTCCCTCGCTCGAAAGCGAGACGTATGCGATCCTCAATGCGGACCGGGAAGCCGAGTTAAGAGATGTTGCAAGCCGCCGGCGAGATGGGGGCGTGTGCAGCCTGCTGATGGTAGCGGTTTTAGTGCCTTGGGATACCGATGCGTGGCCCAAAACGCCTGCAGTCTGGGGCTTGCTGGTGGCGGCCGGAACCCTCGCCGCCTTTGGCCAATACACGGCAGCCGTTGCGTTTCGTCTCGGCCCCGCCTCTAAGGTCGCAGCTGCGTCATCGGCGCGGCGCTGATTATTGGTGGCAGCGTTGCCGCCCGTTCGCCTTTTAAGTTCGGTCGCCGAACCGTCTTATCCCCAACCGCTCGATCAACGCAGTGAGATCGCTAACGGTTAGCCCCAGCGCCGTTGCGGCATGACGCTTCACCCAATTGTGCCGTTGCAACACATCTTTGACGTATGGAGCGAGCAACTGGCATTCGATTTCGCTCCATTTCGTCGTCCGTCCCCCGAGCGCGCCCATTCTAAGCGAGTTGAGCGCGCGCACAAGCGGCGCTTCGTCGCCGCCAAAACCCAAATCCCGCAAATCCAAATGTTCGGGTTCAATCACGGTCGTCCCGTGCGGCAGAAAGATGAGCGTGCGCTCGACCACGTTTCTTAGTTCCCGAACGTTTCCAGTCCATCGGTGAGCCATCAGACGCTCTTGCGCCGCACGTGAAAATTTCTCCGGCAAAGTACAGCCAACAGCACTACAAGTGGAGGGACCAAGAGTTTTCAGAAAATAGTGCGCTATCCGCGCAATGTCTTCCCCGCGTTCGCGTAGCGGGGGCAATTCGATGGGGACCACCGAGATTCTAAAAAACAAGTCCTCTCGGAAAAGACCTTCACGAACACGGTCAGCCAAATCGCGGTTCGTGGCAAAAATCAACCGCACGTTAGGCCGGACCAGCTGCGATCCTCCCACGCGTGTAAAAGAATGCCCCTCTAACACGCGCAATAGCTTGGCCTGCATATCGAGCGGCATTTCGCCAAGTTCATCCAGAAATAACGTACCGCCCTCAGCGCGCTCAAAGAGGCCCTTTCGTTGGCGATCCGCTCCGGTATAAGCCCCTTTTTCATGGCCAAAGAGTTCGCTTTCTAGAAGGCTCGGATTTAAAGCCGAAACATTCAAAGCTTCAAACGGCTTTCCCCGGCGGCTACTCAAGGCGTGGATGGCATCGGCAACCAATTCCTTGCCCGTTCCGCTTTCGCCAAGAATAAGGACGGAAGATTTGTGCGGAGCCACCCGTTCAATGAGTCGCCGCACCTGTTGCATGGCCTCGCTCTCACCGACCATCTCAAAAGGAGCGACTCGCCCCGCAATGCTCTCCTCAGCACAGGTTTCGGCCACCCGACTGGGCAGCCCGCTGGACGCAAACGACACCTTAGCCGCCAGAAGCAGCCAGAAAAATACCCACCACCTACTCATGCGCCTCTCATAACACACTGTTACATCTCCGGCGATAGATCATTCGCACTGTAGCGTCGAATTGTCGCATAAGTTTCAATATTGGATTCTCTTCGCCTACTGGCAGAAGGCCGCGCGCAACACCTGAGTTTCACCGCGCGAACGGATACGCAGTTTCGGCTCACACCGACCCAACTCCTGCTCCAAATGGGCCTGATACCCACGCCCTTCACTGTGAAATTGATAGAGGGCTCTACCCGACCGCACCACCCGACTACCGCGCACGGGTCGTTCACCCGAGCCGTCCACCCAGTACCCACTAAAGCGAACGGATCGCCCGCGGAGAAAAGGGCCATCTGGATTAGACTCAAAATAGAGGTCCAGATAGGTTTGCGGATTTGCGAAAGCTTGGCGGTACAGCACCAAAGGCCGGAACGAAGCCCCGCAGAAAACGTAGTATATCCATAGGCTTGGAATCGCAAAGGCGACAAATTGTTGGAAGGAAACTCGCATCGGTTGCCCCAGAGGAGCGGACCTTAGCATTTTGCGCAGACGCAGATCAAGGGGGTAAAAATCTTGAGATTTTCCCGCGACAAATGACGTTAAATGTGGATAATAATGGGCATTTCCGCACTGGGGCGTCGACAAGCGGTAAGTCACAGGACTTTGACTCCTGGATTCGGAGGTTCGAATCCTCCCGCCCCAACTTTCTCACTCCGTTGCAAACCAACTACGGCTTATAGACGAGCAAGAGGTTAGATAGTTTTGTCGCGGTGGTTTTGGACTGCCCGGCGCACAATAGAACCTTCTTGCTTGAGGACTCTTGGATGGTGATATCCGCGATGCACCCAAGTTTTCCAGATCCGGAAGCCGTAAAAAGAAACATGCCGTTATTGCCGTCCAGATTCAGGTTGCTGAGCGTGTAGGTATCCGAGAAGGCACCGCTGGCGGCCCCGGTATCCGGAGTTATCCCACTTACCGTGAAAGTCCCAGAGGAAGCACTGGCGGAAATCGGCTTGACCTTATCTGAAGCCGCGCCTTCATCAAACACAAGTCCCACCCAATTGCCATCTAAGTCCGAAGCGGCAGAGATCGGTTCTTTTTCCATCGCTACAATAAAGTTGGCAGTTGACGCATCGGACGTATTGGTATTCACAATCGCGCCGCCTCCGCTTGTGAAGTACATTTTTGCCGTACCCGTCGAGCCCACACCCGAACTGCAGGTAAGCGTGCTTAACGCCTGCGAACCAAGATCCGTCGTTGGAGCGTTGACAGCATATTTTTTCGAGACAGAGGTAGAACCCGAATTTTGATCCCAAGTAAAGGTGCCATAGGTGTCTTTGGTCGCGATATTGGAAACAGAACTCTCTACGTTTGTGGATACCCAATTGAAATCAAGTCCTCCCGAAGGGCAGCTTCCGGAAGAAACCATCGCAATAACCTGATCTCCACTTAGCGGCTTAAGAAAGAAAACAAAACCGGGAACGTCTAAACCGTAAGCGATATCTCCAGGCGAAGGCGCCCCGGTGCCTGTTGCTGATGACACCGTGAGCTTAATGAACCCGCTAGAGAGGCGACTATAAGTTCCATTTACAGTCAGCGAATTCGTAGATTCTGTAATCGTAAACGAATTATCTGAAAAAAGCTGGGCGCTCCAATCAGATCCGGGGCCAGCATAGCTATTGGAACTGGAGCCCGAACCAGAGCCACCGCAAGACCCGAGAAGAACCAAAGAGATCAGTACCGTAAGGCCAAAAAGAAACTGCTTTATTGTCAGATTTTTCAAGGTGCCCCTCTCGCCTTAGAAGTTGTCGAAATATTTAGTTTAGTCGCTACCCGACAATTTCCAAATATGCGGGGCACCATACTTTACTTAAACAAGCCTTTAAAGAGCTTTTTTGCCTCGTTTTGT
Source organism: Bdellovibrionales bacterium (assembly GCA_020435295.1). Classification (GTDB taxonomy): domain Bacteria; phylum Bdellovibrionota; class FAC87; order UBA2466; family JACKAF01; genus JACKAF01. Next base: position 5,595 of record JAGQZV010000172.1, read on the forward strand.
ACCGCTTTTTGAACCTCTGCCTTAGCGCGGTTCTCCGCCGAGCGTTTGATATTGTCCAGCGCGACACGGATAAGCGCCTCAGGAACGCTCGTGTACGTAACTTTTGGATCGAAGACTGAACCACGAACCTGCACCGGCAACACGACAACTCCGTCTTTCGCAAGGATTTGAGGGACCACCTGATCGGCAATCTTAATCGACATATCTCGTGCATTAAGCGCGTTGTACGTGTCGCGCAATTCCCAGTCCGCCTCTAGGGCGTCCGTCACAAGATTCACCGAAGTTCTGCCCCTTATATCAAGCCCACGATTCGGAAGAGCTTTTGCAAAAAAATCGGGCGCTGAAAACACGGACTGCTGAATAGTAAAGTTGCCTGTAACCGATTCATACTCCGATTCCACCGCCTTGGGAGCGGCCAGTTGCTTCCCACGGAGTTCCGGCACCTTCGCGGCCACATCGGACATGGCCTTATTTACCGCTTCCGCAGCGACGCGTCCGATATCAATGGTATTAAAGCGCGCCCCTTCGACGCGCATATTTCCCTGCCCCGACAAATTGGCTTTTGCCGCTGGCGGGTTGAAGCTCTTTCCACTCACGCCCATCTTGAAAAAACCCTTGCCGACGAGGGTATTCTTAAACGGCGCGAATTGCGACTCTACCGCCTGGCGCAAATCCGCACCGCTCACGTCTACATTCAGAGAATACGTCGGCGCTTTTCCCTGCACATTGACCGTTCCACTGGCACCCACCTTTCCGCCAAAAACTCCCAGCCCGAACTTTTCCAACTTGAAAACAAGCTGTCTCATGCTCATCCGACTTTGAATCGAAGAAATGGCGACGTTCATGAGGCGCACAGCGGCCATGTTGACCGTCAATACCCCAGTTGCTTTCTTCAAAATCCCATTCTTACGAACCGGCTCCAGCATCGCATCAAAGTCTACGCTTTCAGAAGAAGGCCCGTTCTTCGTTCCCCCGGCTTTCCCCGCTGCTTCCGCCTTGGTTTCAAATTTCATTAGACGATCCAAATCCATTCCTTTGGAAGCGATCTCAAAGTTTACTTTCGGAGCTTTGAAAGACTGTACGCTGCCAGTGACACGCAAGTCGTTTCCTGGCGCCTTCATTGTCAGGGCAAATTTCTCCACGCGTTCGGGACGAACCTGTACCACCGCGTCCACTACCGGTTTTTCCA
>JAGQZV010000173.1 GCA_020435295.1 Bdellovibrionales bacterium
TTCGAAGATTTAGCCAAAGCGACGGAAGAGCGCCGGGACGTCTCGCAGTCTAAACCCCACGTCAAGCGATAGGTACCACGTTCCTTTTGGCGCAAACCTGTGGATAATCGATTCATGTACAGGGTAGCTTTGCGAGGGCAGCCGTATTAGCGGCGCTTCCCATTTCCTCAGGAAATGAATTCCAGAAGATCGATCTAGGAGTGCTTTTCCAAAGAGGCTCTAGCTCGGTTGATTATCTGGATTACATCCGGATCGGTGTTTATGGGAACCAGCCGAATTCCGGGGTGAACTTGTCCAGACCAAGTAAGATGCGCTTGGCTTGGGATCGCGAGATAAAGGTTTCCTCATCGAGCAAGCCTACCTTCCGCGTAGGTTTTTGCCATCCCTCTGTCGACGAGCCAGTCCATAGATTTATTAAACTATTCTCAACCACCAGGTTTAAAATAGTTTAAAATATCGTTAAGTTAAATAATTACAGTAGGTTGTATTCTGCTTTGCTCTCTTGTTGAGAGGCCCGCTAGGGCGAGTCCGTCCAGTCGTTGTTGAACCGGAATGACGGATCCGCAAAAGGATCCGCGGGCCCCGGATCGGCGAGATGATTGCCCGGCTCATAAGCGGGGGTGTCGCACTGTCTGTAGGCGAGTAAGCAGTCACTCGCGCCTTGGGCCGTGTTCGCGGCACTTTGCAGGCATTGGTTGTACTGGCTGGAACAGTTCGTCTCCACAACCCCCATCGGCGTTGGCTGCGTGCAAGCGCGCACGGCCGCTTCGTCGTTGTTCGCAACGGCCTCGTTGATAGAGTCGGCATCGCAAGCTCCGTAGAGCGGAACGGCGATGAGCAAACTGAGTAACAAACGGTGCATGCGGGACTAGAAAGCAATGGCGGTGCCAATGCGTATACTCTTAGTGCACACTCACCAATAACTAAGCGCAATGCTGCACGAATCCTAAATTCTCAACATCATTCGGAGAATGTGGCGGACCCGAGAGTACCCGCCAAAACGTGTACAACTTGTATACAGGCGGAAGCCTTTAAGCCACTTGTTTTGTGCTCGAGAAAGTTGGAGAAGTTCTTGCACTACATCATATAGAGAAACGCCTTCTGCCAACTTGAAAGAGAATAGAATTGTTCACCTTGAGACTCATTTTGATTGGTTTACTTTTCCTTAGTGGCATCCTGCTACCCGGCCAGGCGCAGGCAGAGCTTGATATTGCGGACATCATGGCCCCGCCGTACAACGCCTCTACTGCAAACGTCGCGCAGATTGTGCTGGATAATCTGAATCCGCTAATGACCGCGAACCCCGACTTTTCCGATTTTAGCAGCTCCAATGATCCGTATGCATCCACTCCCAATCCCAACGACAAAGGCAGGGGCGTGAAGGCGGAAGAGGCTGCGACGATGTCACAAATGGGAGTGCTGGATGCCCAAGGAAAAGCCTCCATTTTGAGCGTTACTGGAATCCTTCTGCAGACCACGTCGTTCGTAGTCGCACCTGGCGGCTTTGGTTTGATTATGGATCCCGAAAAAGTGGAAGCTGGTGGGATCTTGGCTTCCTTGGGACAGCAGGAAGGCCAGCAGTTGGCGGCAATGACGGAGTCGTATCAAAAGAATTACGCTCAACAGCAGCTATTACGAAATAAATTTGGCGAACCGGATCCCGATCCAGCGACCATTACGATTAATGACTCGGCACCGGCAGCGGCGCCTTCGAACACCGACTTACCTAGCTCGGTGGGTTCGTTAGGATTATATGATGCGCTAGGCATTGATGCGGCGGCGGCTCAGGCAGCCCTGAACCGAGGAGACATCGCAGGCTTTCAAGGTTTACTCAAAGACGGGATTGAAAGCTCTGGTTTTAGACCCTCTGGAAGTGGTAGTGTGACCGAAGAATTCTTAAGCTCGCTTGGGCTTAGCTCAGACTCTTTTTTTGCTGCCAATGACGTCGTGGCTTCCGATCGCGGAGGTGGCCTGCGAGTGGAAGCGACAGAGTATGAAAATGAAGATCCATTCTTTTTGGACAAACGAAAAGACGTTCACGGCTCTCGCTTGGGAGTCATGTATGGCGCCAACGAAGACAACGCGATTGGCACCGGGCCTTCTGCATTTGCGGGAAGCCTCGTCGGTATTGAGTCCGATGATCTCGAAGATCCTCATAGGCCTAAGACGCGCGAGCAGATTCTGGAGCAAGCACGCAGACGTCGGCTAGAGCAACGCAATTCCTTGGATGAACGCAAGCTGCAAGCCATGGGGATTTCTCGTCCCTTGCCGGGGACCACGATTTTCGATATCGCCCACTCTGGCTACCAAAAGTGGCGGCAGTATCGGAACCAGGTTTTTCTTGCCACTAACCCCTAGACCACGCGAAGTATTTCTGGAGCATTCTTTTTGTTGATTCCGTTAGAAGCGTGCGCATCCACGCGTCTGCGGCTCTTTTTGGTCCCTCCGCCAGCGTCGGGTACACATGAATAGTACCGGCAAGTTTTTTAAGGCCGATTTTGTTCTGCATGGCGACCACAAATTCATGCAGAAGATCGCCGGCGTGCTCGCCTACTAGTGTCGCACCCAAAATTGAGTCTTTGCCTTTTTCGGTGAGGACCTTTACAAACCCGCGGTTTGTCCCGTCACAGATGGCGCGATCTAGATCTTTTAGATCGTAGCGCGTGACAACGTATCCAATGCCAGTCTGTTTGGCAGCGCTTTCCGTTAGTCCTACCTGCGCGATCTCCGGATCCGTGTACGTGCACCAGGGAACGACGCGGTAGTTGATGGCTTTGCTTCCGGGAAAGAGTGCGTTGCGCAAGATGGCGCGAGCCTGGAAATCTGCTGTGTGCGTAAAAAGGTACGGGCCCGCCACATCCCCGCAGGCGTAAACATGCGCAAGGCTGGTTTGTAGATTGTCGTTAACTTCGATGCCGCGGGAAGTGTAACGAATCCCCACCGCATCGAGATTTAATTCTTCCAAGTTGGGGCGCCGACCTGCTGCAAGTAAAACGGCAGTGCAATCGACCGTTGCAGTGGCTCCGTCACTGTTGGCGTACTCTAGGACGGTAGTTCCGTTCTTCTGAACTATACGCCTCGGTTCCGCTTGAAACTTGACTTCGATCCCTTCCGAAAAGAACGTCTCTGCTAGAGTAGCGGACGCTTCGATGTCGTCTCGCTCTAGCAGGCGCTTTCCATTGGTCAACACAGTTACGTGCGATCCAAAACGGGCAAAGCATTGTGCCAACTCACACCCGATGGGCCCACCACCGATGACGACCAACTTCTCTGGAAGTTCCCGCAGCTCCCATACGTTTTCACTAGTGAGAACTTGCACAAGGCTTAACCCTTCGATGGCGGGAACGTGCGGGCGAGAACCCGTTGCGACTACGATCCGTTTTGCCCGAAAAGTTTTCTCGCCATTTGTGACTTCGTTAGGGCTGACAAAGGACGCGGGTCCGAATTCGACGTCTACTCCCAAGCTTCGAAATCGCTCGGGTGAATCATGCGGCTCGATGGTGCGTATTATGCTTTGGACGCGCTCCATGACAGCTCGAAAATCGACGGCGATCTCTTTGCACCGGACGCCATAACGATCCGCGTGTCGCAGTTGCACCGCAATTTTGGCGGACTTAATAAGAGCTTTACTTGGCACACAGCCGGTATTGAGGCAATCGCCCCCCATCTTGTGCTTTTCAATAAGTAGAACTTTCGCGCCGAGGCCCGCCGCTCCGGCAGCGCAGACGAGACCGCCGGAACCTGCGCCCAATACCGCGAGATTGTACGTATCATTTTTCATTGGAGCCCGCCTTGGAGGGGAGTGCTAATCGTTTTTTTAAAACCTTTGCCAGGATCGTCAAACCGAGAATCAGGGCAAAGGGCCCCCACACCTCGGGACGTTTGAGAATCTGCGGATCGGTAAGTCGGACACCGGATACCGCATTGACGATGTTACCGAGGGAAACATAGGCGAAGGTCCCAGGAATCATTCCAATTAGACTTCCCAATGCGTAATCACGCCACGCGACCGGGCTGAGTCCTAGTCCATAGTTCAATCCGTTAAACGGAAAGATTGGTACGAGTCGGAGGCTCAGTACTACCGTGAAGCCGTTATTTGCAACGCCAGCGCTGAGTTTAGCGAGCTTCCCACCTCGCAAAAATTTATCCGCTACGTCTTGGCCCAGAAAACGAGCGATTGTGAAGGCCGCGTTGGCGCCCAGGTTTGAGCCGACAATGACATACAGGGTGCCCAGCCACGTGCCAAACAACGCACCTGCAACCAAAGTCAGGATCGAGCCGGGAAGGCAAAATACTGTCGCAGCGAGGTAGAGTGCGACAAAAATAAGAGGCGCTAGGGCGCCGGTGCCTGCGATCCAAGATTTTAGGTCACTCAAGCCCTCAGACGAAAGGTAATAGCGGGCGGGCGTGTACCGATAAAGCAAAACGATCGCCGCGAGCAGAAATAATAGAAGTCCGATTCTTTTTGCTTTTGCCATGCTTTCCTTCTATTTGCTTTATTGTGGTTTGTTAAGCGTCGATTCGCCAGGTTTTACTGAAAGAGCGTCGCCCCCGTCTTGTGCGTCGGGTTCCACGGTTTCCGCCTTGGGAATTTCTGTCGGGGCGGTGGCTTGGGTTTCCGTTGGGGATTCTGCTTCCGCGGGCAGCGTACCGGCCGTGTTCGTGGGGCTTTCTGGCTCGGCCGCCATTTCGGGCGTCGCGGGTTCAGGGGCGTCCGCGACATCAGAGGGCGGGTTCAGATCCTCTTCTGAGTCGATCCAGTCTTCGGGCAGAGGGGTGACGGGTTCGCCAAACAAGCTACTTGCCACCGCCGTGCCGTATGTCTCGCGATCCAGGAAACTCATGCGGTACATGACTCTCAACGTCCGCGCGATCCGAACGGCGGCCCAATCGGTGATTTCTTTACGGACAAAATAGCGGTTGTGGTATTTGATTGGTGACGGTAGCAGCATCGCCAGAAAGGCCGCTTGTTTCGGGCTCAGCTCTGCCGGCGCAACTCCAAAATAGTACGGTGCAGCTTTTCCTATTCCGTATAACCCCGGGCCCCATTCCACCATGTTGAGATAGAACGCGAGAATTTCATTCTTGCTTAACTGCCGCTCGATTTCGCGGGCCCAGAAAAACTCTTTGATCTTCCGCCACAGCGTTTTTCTTTGATCCAGAAAAGCATTTTTTACGACCTGTTGGGTCAGTGTACTGGCCCCCCTGGCGTACCTCTTTTCTTTTAGATCGTGTTTGATGGCTTGCTTGATTTCATGAAAATCCACGCCCTCGTGGTGAAAGAAGCTCGTATCTTCTTGTGCTATTACGGCGTGCACCAAGTGCGTGGAAATGGCCGACAGGGGCACCCAGCTCGGGGTTGCCGGTCCGACCGTAAGCTGCGAGCGTTCGCCGTTGGCGCGCGTGATAGGGATTTCAACTGACCGTCTGAGGGCTGTGAAATCTGGGGGACTGGTCAACGCGGAGACGGTGGCGACCACGAGGCTTAGGATCACAAAAACGATTCCTGCCACTGCGCCCCAAATAATCTTCGCTCGGTTCGTCATAAGGAAGCCCATTTTCTCATCCCCCATTGTCTCCGTCCAGCCTCTGGAAGCCGGGGGCCGGTTGGCTCCTGTTCACGGCTGTGCTAGGTTGGCGCCACATGCGTGAGCTGGAACTGAAAGGCGTCCGCCAAAACAACCTCAAGAATATCAGCGTGAACATCCCGCTCGGGTGCGCCACGGTCGTTACTGGGCCCAGCGGCTCGGGGAAATCGTCTCTTGCATTTGAGACCGTCTATGCGGAAGGCCAACGTAGGTACATGCAATCGCTTTCTACCTATGCGCGGCAGTTCATGCAGCAGTTTCAGCAGCCGGATGTGGACGATATCCGAAACATCCCGCCTACAATTGCGATCGAGCAAATCAACCCCGTGCGCAATTCACGGGCGACAGTCGCTACTTCGACGGAATTATATGACTACCTCCGTTTGCTCTTTGAGAAGATCGGGCAAGACTTCTGTTTGAAATGCGGCGTGCCGATGGAACGTACGACTTTGGAGGAGATCTTTACCGAGGTGCAGAAGAAGTACTACGGCAAGACCCTGCTTTTTGGGTACGTGGTAAAGCTGCCGAAAACCAAAAAAGACATTGCCGATGTGTTCGAGGGGCTCATGGCATCGGGCTTCTCGCGTTTCGTTCTTGAGGGCTCCCTGTACCGTTCAGAAGAGGCCGCCGCACAAAAAGGGCTTTCGGCAAAGGAAATTCTGGTGCCCGTGGATCGGGTGCGGATGCCCGAGGTGGCGGACGAAGCGATTCAGACCCGTATCGCCGAGGCACTTGCGGCCTCTTGGGAGATGGGGATCGGGACGGCGCACGTCTACGCCGAAAAAAAGGACAAATACACGCGCGTGCAGACGTATTACCAAGGCGTGCGGTGTGCCAAGTGCGGGGCCTCGGCGCGAGTGAAAACCGCAGCGTCGTTTTCCTTTAATAGCCCGCTTGGCGCGTGTGAGGAATGCAAGGGCTTCGGGAATATCTTAGAAGTCGACGAGGCATTGGTGATACCCAACGCGAGGCTTTCCATCGCCCAGGGAGCGGTCGACCCGTTTACCAAACCTAGTCTGAGTCATTGGCAGAAGCACCTTCTTGAATTTTGCAAAGAGGCGCGTATCGATTTGGATTTGCCGTACAAGGATTTGCCCCAAAAAGAGAAAGATTTGGTTTTCAACGGGAACAAGAAATTTAAGGGGGTGCGGGCTGTCTTTAGGCTCCTGGAAAAGAAGAAATACAAGA
>JAGQZV010000174.1 GCA_020435295.1 Bdellovibrionales bacterium
TGTGGGAAATGTAAATGAAGGTCAGCTTGCCTTTCATTCGCCGGAGAACGTCAAAAAGCCGATCCACTTCGGCCTGTGACAAGGCAGAGGTGGGTTCGTCCAGAACCAACAAAGTCGCCTTTTGGTGAAAAGCCCGCGCCACTTCGACAAGCTGGCGTTCCGCAACGCTAAGATCCCTCACCAATGTTCGAACCGGAATATCAAATCCCAAATTGTTCATTAGAGCTTCGGCGTGCTCAAAAAGCGTGCGCCAGCGAACACGGCTCGCGAGCCGGGACGATGCCTTGCCTTCGTACGGGTAGGCCTCACTCAGAAATAAGTTCTCCGCTACCGAAAGTTCGGGGAACAGACATAACTCTTGGTGAATGATGGAGATCCCCGCTTCGCGCGCATCGAGCGGGTTTTTGTGAGCCAGCACCCGTCCCTCAAATACGACCTCCCCCTCATACGTCCCTACGGGCCAAACGCCGCTGAGGATCTTCATGAGCGTGGATTTCCCGGCCCCATTTTCGCCGACCAAGGCTAAACATTCACCTTGCTGGACATCAAAGCTGACCCCTGAAAGCGCATACACTCCGCCGAATGCTTTTTTAACATTTTGGAATGAAAGAATGGTACGCCCCAAAACCGATCCTACTCCGCGCCGTAAATTGACTGACGGGTGTGAAAACCGTAATCCACGACTTGAGAGTCGATGTTGTCCTTTACGACTCGGAACACGGGGGTGTTCACAGTCGGAACTTCCTTAAAACCGTTGAACGTAGTCGTATCGGCATTCACCTTTTCACCGCGCGCGATACGCACAGCCACTTCAACCGCCGTTTCAGCAAGCGGTCGGATCCCCTTCAAAACCGTCATGGTTTGCTTACCCTTAAGGATATCTTTGATGGCTGCCAAATCCGCGTCGGCCCCGGCAACGAAGACTTTGCCGGTAAGGCCTTGCTCTTCGAGTGCCTGAGTCGCACCGAGAGCCATACCGTCGTTATTAGCCAAGATTGCGTCGACCTTATTTTGGTAGCGTGTCAGGGCGTTTTCAACCGTCGCCAGAGCCAACGAGGTAGACCACAGGGGGTGGTTTTGTTTTACAATCACTTTGATATTGGGATACTTCGCAAGGACTGACAGATTGCCTCGCGTGATCGCGTCGGCGACCGAGTGGCCAGCCTCACCGCTCAATATAATGTAATTTCCCTTCCCGCCGGTCCGGGCAACTGCCTCCTCGGCCTGCAACACCCCAACTCTAAAACTGTCCTGAGTCACGTAGACATCCAAGTCCGCGTTGTTGATGATGCGATCGTAGGCAACGACCGGCACCTTGTCTTTCTTAGCGAGTTCAACGATGGCTGAAGCCGCTTTACCGTTAACCGGTTGAATGACTAGCACATCGATACCTTTGGACAAAAGAGTTTCGACTTTGGACATCTGGACGTTCACTTTGTCATCACAGGAGGCAAACTCGACATTGGCCCCTAACTTTTGGGCATGCGCCTCGAAGTACGCTTTGTCTTTGGCATAGCGTTCTTGTTTCATCGTAGCGATGACAAACCCAATTCTCGTTTTAGGACTATTTGAATCCGAAGAGTCGGTTTTCTTGGTACAAGCCACAAAGACTAAACAGAGCGTCGCAAGGAAGGTCAGAAAAAACTTTCGGAACATGATCTCTCCCTAAAATTTGGTCTCCAAAGCAAGGGTCAAAACCTGGCTGACGTGGTGTGCCGTCGCCTCTGCGACGTGCCGGGCCAGATTCAGAGCATTAAAGGATACGTAATTATCCTTTGTCAACCAAACCCGCCTCAGGCTGGGCCGGGATGAGGTGCCCCCAGTGCTCGCGCCGCCCCCACGGGCGGACAGCGCCCTGAGGTCGAAATCCCCGCCCCCTGCCTACATTGCGGGTGCGATACGGCTGCGATATACTTTTTGGGTCATGAAAAGAAAAAATGTGTCTCTCTGGGTGTCCATTTCTCTCGTTTCTTGCCTGATTGTGTTATCTGGCTGCGCCGCCCTGCTCAAGTCGCCGGTAGACAAACAAAAGGCTAAGATTCATCTCCAGATGGCCGTAGATTACCTGCAAAGACGGGAATATAGCCAAGCCATCGAGCAGACGCACAAAGCGCTCAAGATGGACCCAGAGTACCCATCTGCGTACAACCACCTCGCGCTCATTTATATGGAGACAAAGCGGTATGAGCGCGCGGAAAAAGCTTTTCAAAAAGCCCTGGCTTTGAAGCCCAAATACCCTGAAGTCCTAAACAACCTCGGCGTATTAATGAACCGGCAGGAAAAATACCAGGAAGCCGAAGCGTATTTCCGCCGCGCCCTGACCGATGAAAGTTACTCCACCCCCGAAAATGCACACACCAATCTCGGCTACGCCTTTTACAAAGAAGGAAAACTCAAACAGGCTAAGCAAGAACACCAGAAGGCGCTCGACATCATGCCGAACTTTTGCCTCGGCAATAAAAATCTTGGCGATGTGTACGCCAAAGAACGCAACTACAGCCGCGCTGAAGAAAACTACAAACGAGCTGTCACCAATTGCCCCCTCTTTCAAGAAGCGCAGTATAAACTTGGTTTGGTCCTCATGAAGATGGGAAGGAAGAAGGTAGCGCGCGCGGAGTTGGAGAGATTGGTGGAACGTCATAAACGAGGCCCTTATGTGCGACGCTCCAACGAAGTTCTGAAATACCTGCAGTAAGAATCCCCTGGACGCGCGTTTGAATCCCTTCTAAAAGGTAGAAAGCATGGAAACTTTCGGAGCCTACATTAAGGCGCAGCGCGAAAACAAAGGTATTCGTTTGGAGGAAATTGCCTCCATCACGAAGATCCACATTCACGCCCTGCAACACTTGGAGTCGGGGAGATGGGAAAAGCTCCCTCCAGAACCCTTTCTCCGCGGTTTTGTCATCGCGTACGCTAAGTACGTCGGGTTGGACACAGAAGAATGCCTGAACCGCTATCTAGAAGAAAAAGAAGGTCCCGGGGCGAGAAAGCCGGGCGAGGAAAAAAAGCAGAAAGCCCCGGAAAAGGAAGCACTAACGGCCAGCAAGAAGGCGTTAAGCAAGGCGGCCGGTCGAAAAGACATTCAAGCACCGCCTACTCAAAAAACAAGCACCAACCAAGTCATCACGGAAAGTACCTCTTTCCCAATAGGGAAGGTAGCAGGAATCGGCATCGCGTTAGTTTTGGTAGCTCTCATATCGGGTTTGATATACGTCGGAAAGAATGACGGACAGCAAAACACTCCGCTGGTCGTCGCCAATGAAGATGTTACGGACAACGAGCAAGCCTTGCTTGAGGAAGAGCGCACGAAGAATCTGTTTGTGGATCTCAAGCTTAAAGTCGAGGATGAACCCAACGTCTCTCCTGCTCCTGAGGCAAGCCAGTCCACGGCATTCGCAGTGTCCCCGGCACCAAACGCCTCGCCAGCGCCTACGGCCACCCAAGAAAGTACAACGCGAGAGGCAGCCGCGCTAGGTTCCGCTGCGCATAAGGTCGTGGTAGAGGGGCTCGCGCGCACGTGGATGAAAGTCATCATTGATGACAATCCACCAATCGAATATTTCTTGCCCAAGGGAAAATCCGCGGGCTACGCAGCCAATAGCAAGATTAAGGTCGTTGTCGGGGATCACAATGGCGTGCGCGTTACCCATAATAATGTGGAAGTAAATGGCCGAAAGTTGCGCGGCAACGTTACGGTTTTTGAGTACCCAGCGGAAGCCTCGTTCCCACAGGAACCTGGTGAAAAACCGACACTCACTCCCGTCCCGGCGAAAATGCCCTAGCCGTGGTCGGCAAACCATTTCGCGTCCAGAGCGCGCCACAAGTACCAAGACCCGATCGATTCCTGCCCCTGCCAGTGGGGCACCAACGACGCAAGAGCTTTGGAAGCCGGAATTTCGCTAAGTCCTAGTAACAAACCAACCCCACGTCGCACACCATAGTCACCCACCGGGAGCACATCGGTACGGCCAAGCGCAAAGATCAAAAACATGTGAGCCGTCCAAACGCCTATGCCATGCACTTCGACTAGGCGCTCCACCAACGCATCGTTGTCAAGGGTGTGCCACCCTCGCCGCCAATTTGTTTGCGCCCACCGGCCCGCCAACGCTTTCAAATAGGCCGCCTTTTGACCTGAAATTCCCACCTTGCGCAACCGCGCGACGGGGCAGCGCCGAACAAACGCGGGCGACGGGAACGGACGAGAAAGATCTCTGAAACGCGACTGAATTGCCACCGCTGCTTTGGGTGCCAGTTGCTGCGACAGGATGCTTTCGCACAACGCTTTGAAGTGGTCTGCCTCAAAACGAATGTCGGGTACGCCAACGCTATCGATGATAGGTGCCAAATGACAATCTCTCGAACGCAGGATCTGGGCACCTTTTTTCCAAGCGCGTAGCGTGTCAGTCATGGGCGCACTTTAGCACAGGTATACGCCTTGAGAAGTGCGGGTTTTCAAGTTATCTGTAACGGGTATGGAGCGACTTCACCTGGGCAGTTTGGCGGCTTGGAAACACAACGTTGCTTCTCCGCGAGCGGCGGCTTTGGTGGTTCATGGACTCTCGGAACACAGTGGCCGCCACCTCAATACAGTAGAATTCCTTAATAGCTTGGGCCTGAACGTTCTGCGTTTTGATCTGCGCGGCGCCGGAAAAAGCGGTGGGAGACGCCAGTACGTCGACCGCTTTGCTGATTATGTGGACGACGCCAACATTGCGTTTAATGCGTTATCGCGCGACAACCCCAAACTTCCGTTGGTTGTGATGGGGCACAGCCTAGGGGGCGCCATTGCCATCCGGCTTGCGGCCCTACGGAGCGCCTCCTTCCGCGCCCTAGTTCTCAGCGCTCCCGCGTACATTTTGGGCACAGGCATGTCCCCGATCGTTATTACCGTGGGCAAAGCACTAAGCCGCCTCTTCCCGACCTTTGCCATGCCCAAGACCGCCCCGCCCACAGGAGTCTCTCGGGATCCGGCCGTGGTTGAGGCGTTCTTGAAAGACCCTCTCTCCACGCACTCTAATACACTGCGTCAAGGCACGGAAATCCTCAAGGCGCTGCCAAATACGTTGCCGCTTGTGGACCAATTCAAATGCCCCGTGTTCATGGTCCACGGCACCCACGACACCATTATCAACTTCGAGGGAAGCTTTGAAATCTTCAAACGCATTCCCACACCGTACAAGTGCTTCCACGTCGTCCCTGGAGGCTTCCATGAGCCCCACAACGATTACGGCAAGGAGGAGTATTTTGCGGCCTTGGCCCGCTGGCTAGAGCACCGGCTAGCTAGCCCGAAAACGGAGAGACCGGGGCCTTAGCCCCGAGACGATCTCAAATCCATTGACTTGCAAAAGTGTCATCCATATATAAGCAGATGTTTATATATGGCACGACCCAGTAACAAGACGGCGGATCCCAAAAACGTTTCACGTCAAATGCGTTCAGCCCGCTTTTTTGGTCTGCTCGCAGAAACCTTCAGAGCCATGGGGGACGAGTCGCGGGTAAAGATCATTTGGAGCCTCGCCCATGGGGCCCTCTCGGTCGGACAGATCTCCGAACTACTAGGAATGAGTCAACCGGCGGTCAGCCATCACCTCAGAACATTGAGGAATCTCAAATTGGTTCAAGTCCGAAAAAGTGGGACGACTGCGTTCTACTCGTTGGACGACGAGCACATTGATCGACTGTTGAAACAAGGCACGGAACACGTTGAGGACTTGATGAAATGAAGATCACTAAACTCCTAGGCCACATGCAGTGTGGTGAGAAAGGGACCATCGTTTCGGTGGGGAGCGGCCCGATGCGAGAAGACATGCCGGAGAAAACCGGGTTGACCGAACGTCTTCTGGAAATGGGACTTGTAGAGGGATCGCATGTGGAAGTGCTGCATGAGGCGCCACTGAGCGGAGATCCTATTGCCGTGAGTGTACGCGGGACATTGGTCGGTTTGAGGCGAAGTGAAGCAGACTACGTGGAAGTTTTGGAGGACTCTGAATAATGAACGCACCGGCACCTTTGGTCGCACTGACCGGAAACCCTAATTGCGGAAAAACAGCTCTGTTCAATGCGCTGACGGGCAACCGGCAGAAGGTCGCAAACTATCCGGGAGTAACCGTGGAACGGCGCGAAGGCATTGCGGTCACCCCCAAGGGACACACCCTAAAGCTGCTGGACCTCCCGGGCACCTACAGTTTGGATCCAAAGTCCCCGGACGAGGAGATCGCGCTCGAAGTCCTTTTAAATAAGCGCCCCGACGTCGAAGCTCCCTCCGTGCTAGTCGCCGTAGCCGACGCCACAAATCTCGAACGCTGTCTAAATTTTGTGTTGGAAATACGCGCCTTGGGAAAACCCGTCATTCTCGCTCTCAACATGATGGATCTCGCAGAAAATCGCGGAATCGAATTGGATCTCGACACTCTGTCGCGCGAACTTCTTATCCCGGTGGTCCCGACCATCGCGGTTCGAAAAGAGGGGACGGCCACACTCCTAGACAAGGTCGAAGAAGCGCTCCTTCGAGTGAAAAGCTCGGAACCGGTTCAAATAGTCTGGCACCGCCCAAGTCCGGATGAAGTGCGGGCCCGCTTTACCGAGGTCGATCGCATCATGAAACTTGCCACCCGGTCCAAAGGACGGGCCGCGGAGTGGACCCGGCGTATTGATGATGTGGTACTTCACCCCTGGTTTGGACACCTGATTCTATTAACAGTCATGGCCGTAATGTTTCAGGCGGTTTTTGCGTGGGCAGAGCCCTTCATGG
>JAGQZV010000175.1 GCA_020435295.1 Bdellovibrionales bacterium
TCTGTCTTGCGCGGGGTGGCAGTGTGTGTCATTTCCTGCAATTTTTTCTCCGACTCATTAGATAATGGTTGGCTGAATTGCTGCCAACTATTATTTTGTGCGTGGAAGTGAATTCTATGTCCACAGACTGGGAAAGCAATACTTTGTTTGGACAACACCGAAGCTGAGGGAACGTAATGGGTTCAACACAAGATGAAGTGGAAGTTTCGTACGGGGTCAGCAACGACTTTTTCAAGCTCTGGCTTGACGAACGAATGAATTACACTTGTGCTCTTTTTGAGGATACCGAGAATTTTTCGGATAACTTCGAACAGGCGCAGGACAATAAGCTGCGGCGTTTAAGCCGATTTGCCAATATCGGGCCGCATACGGAGAGCGTACTCGACATCGGTTGTGGCTGGGGTGCCAACATTGAATACCAGGCACTGGTGAACAAGGTGCCCGATGTGCACGGTTTCACACTGAGTCCGGAACAGGCCAAGAAGTGCCAAGAACGGAACCTACCCAACACGACGGCGACGTGCGACGACTATAAAACCTATCAGCCGCCGCGTAAGTTTGATGCCATCATGAGTATCTGCATGATGGAACATATCGTCTCTCCCGAGGATGCACGATCGGGAAAGGCAATTGAACTTTACCGGGATTATTTCCGACGGGCCCATGAATGGAGCAAGCCCGGAACTTATTTTGGTTTGCAGACGATTACCCGCTGCCAGGTACCTCGGAATAAGAAAGACTTGGACGATTTGCGCCACGCTACCTATGTCATTTTCCCCGGAGCCGTTACGCCTCGAGTGGAAGACATTATTGTGGCCACTATCCCCTACTTTGAAGTGATGGAAATGCATTCCATGCGTTTTCATTACCGCAAAACGTGCGAGCACTGGCTGACTCGGCTTCAAAAGCACGAAGCGCTTATTCGGGAAAAATGGGGCAGCGAGGTCTTTGAGGATTACGATCGGTATCTGTCGACGTGCATTACGGCGTTTGAAAACAACTGGCAGTCTTTGCATCAGTATTCTCTGAAGAGGCTGGATTAACTTTTGACGGATGGAGGCCCACTGTGGGTGAGACTGAAGTACTTTCTATGTTCACGCGCATCGCAAAGGAAGTAGAGAAAGATAAGAAATTTCCTGAAATCACGATGGACACCAAGATCTCGGCACTTGGGATTGATTCTCTTTCCATGATGGAAATCGTTGGGGCCATGGAGGACGAGCTGGATGTGGTTATTCCCGACGAAAAACTGGCGACCTTGCAGACGGTAGCTGACATCGATCGTGTTATTCGTGAGCAAACCAACGCCTAGTTTTAGTAACGAGGTTGGGAGTGCGTGATCGGATAAAGTGTTCCACGCTGGTGGATCTGGTGCTTTCCAGAGCCGAATCAAGACCGGAACAAAATAGTCATATTTTTCTGCGCGACGGGCAATCGGATGAACAGATCATGACGTACGCCGATCTGGACCGAAAGGCCCGCGCTCTGGCGGTCGCACTCGCCCAGCACACCGCTCCGGGCGACTCCGTTCTTATTAACCATAATCCCGGGTTGGAATACGTCTGCTCCTTTTTCGGGTGTTTATATGCGGGGGTAGTGGCCATCCCTGTCTACCCGCCCCGCTTTAATCAGAAGCTGGAGCGTCTTGATTCTATTGTACGCGAGGCCTTGCCCCACGTGGCGCTCACCTCGGGTGGAATCCTGGACAATCTTTCGCCTCACTTTGAAGCGCACCCTCTTTTGCGCGACCTTACTTGGATCGATACGGAAAACGTGGACGCCAGTTGGAGGGATTGGGAGCGTCCTTCTTTGGATACGGACTCCCTGGCGTTCAGTACACGTCCGGTTCTACGTCACAGCCAAAAGGGGTAATGCTTAGCCACGGGAATTTGCTCAGCAACCTCGAATGTATCAGTCAAGCCTTTGAAGTCCACGATGGCAGCTCGGCTTTTACGTGGTTGCCGCCTTATCATGATATGGGTCTCATTGGTGGCATCCTGGAACCGATCTACGCCGGCATTCCTGTGACTATGATGTCACCGTATACCTTCTTGATGCGACCGTTTCGCTGGTTGCAGGCGCTTACCAAGTACAAGACTACGTTTTCGGGAGCCCCTAACTTTGCCTATGAGTTGTGTACCCATCGGATCACAGAGAAGCAGATGGGCGAACTGGATTTGAGCCATTGGGAACTTGCTTACTGTGGGGCTGAGCCCATTCGCGCGGATGTCTTAGAGCGCTTTTCGCAAAAATTCGGAGCGGTCGGATTCAAGGCCGAGTCGCTTTACCCGTGCTATGGATTGGCGGAGTCAACCCTCATGGTAACGGGTGCGCACCGTCGCAAAGCTCCAGTCATTGGGTACTTTGATCGCAGGCACCTTGAGAGCGAGGGCAAAGGTGTCCATACCGAGCAGGGGCTTGGGGCGAATGCCTTGGTGAGTTGCGGAAAAACCGTGATCGATCACGAGGTGGCCATCGTAAACCCTCAGACGCTTCTGCGCTGCCCGGAAGGTACGGTTGGGGAGATTTGGGTAAGCGGCCCCTCCGTGGCCTTGGGGTATTGGAAACAGCCGGAGTCTACGTCGCGCACCTTTGGTGTTGGCCTTGAGGGGTCGGAAAAACGTTTCTTGCGAACAGGAGACTTGGGTTTTCTTTTCGATGACGAACTTTTCGTGACCGGACGCATCAAGGACATGGTGATTATTCGCGGTCGCAATATCTTTCCTCAGGACGTGGAACGCGCCGTCGGACTTAGCCATCCCTCGCTAAAGGTCGGATCCGGGGCTGTTGTTTCGATAGACCGGGACGGTGAGGAACGCCTGGTCATTATTCAAGAGGTTGCCCGCCAGGCGCTACGTGAAGTAGATCTCGATGAGGTCGTGGAAAGCATTAAGAACCGCGTGGTTGAGGAATTTGGCATCAAACCTTATGCTATTAGCCTAATTAAATCTAACAGCATTCCGCTTACCAGTAGTGGAAAAGTTAAGCGCCAAGCGTCCAAGGCTCAGTTCCTGCAGGGGGAACTGGCTGAACTTAAGCGGGTTTTTGAAACGACGGGACATTCATGAGAACCTTGCAAGAATTGATGAGTGCGACAGCCCCTTTTGCGAAGGAAGATCTCAAGCGCAGCTGGTGGCATTTAATTTCTACAGCAGTGGTTCTAGTTCTTTTGATTGTTGGTACGCTGAGCCCGCTGCCGTTGGTATTGCGCATACTCATGAGTCTTTTTGCGGGCGGTGTGGTTGTGAGACTGTTCATCATTTATCACGATTACCAGCATGGGGCGATTTTTCGAAATTCTGCGCTGGCAAAGCCAATCATGAACACTCTGGGGGTGTTGGTCTTAAATCCACCTAATATTTGGAATAGGTCTCATAACTATCACCACAGCAGAAACTCTCAGATCGCTACGGCAAGCATTGGCTCCTTTCCAATTATGACGGTCAACGAGTACGCCAGAGCTCCCTGGCAGGTACGTTTGCGGTATCGACTTAGCCGCAGCCCGCTACCGTTTCTGTCTGGTCATGTCCTCATCTTCATCGTCGGAATGTGTTTGAGTTCTTTTATCAAAGATCCACGAAAGCACTGGGATTCTCTTGTGGCGCTGTTGGTACACGTTGGTTTTGTTTGGGCGCTTTCATCGGTAAGTTTGTCTGCGTTGGTGTTAGCGTATTTGCTGCCACTCTACGTGTCCTGCATGGCGGGCGCTTATCTCTTTTACATCCAACACAACTTTCCGCAGATGCAGTTGAAGCCCAGGGAGGAGTGGACTTTCTTGTTTGCGGCGCTGAAGTCCTCTTCCTTCATGGAGGGCAACCCACTAGTGCATTGGCTAACGGGCAATATCGGTTACCACCACGTGCATCATTTGAATTCACGCATACCGTTTTACCGGCTTCCTGAAGCCATGGCGGCCATTCCGGAGTTGCAGAACCCCGGCCGAACGTCTCTGAAGCCCCGCGACATTGTGAGCTGCCTGCGTCTAAAGTTGTGGGATCCGGAACACAACCGAATGATTTCCTTTGCGGAGGCGAGGCCGCTACTCTCCCAAGCGCGAACCCTTTCTCGAGCGCACTAGTGCAGTAAATTACCTAATCTGATTTCAAATCTCGACCGATAGCAATAGTGCATTCGTGTAACCGCGCAGAGGGGCGTTTTGCACAGCTTTAGAGCCGCGATAGAGGTCTACCTTAGCATGCTCCACAATGTGCGCCGCCGCGCCGTATGGATTCCCATACTTTCGGCGATAAGTGGCGTGCTCGAATCCAGCAGTATTGTCATTCTTTTCAGTTCCAACTTCGTTTCCGGTACTCCTGAGACAGGTAGAGTGGCGCGTTTAGTTCTGGATATTGGTATTAGTCCGCTAGTCGGGGTCGGCATTTTTTTCCTCGTCTATACTCTTGCCGCCAGCATGCAGTACGCCGTTCAGGTGCTGGAAGGCGCCGTGCTGACCCACGTCGAGCTGGAAAAAAGGGCGGGCATGATGTTTGACGTGGTTCGCGCGGAGTGGGCGTATCTGAGCGCAGTTCCCACCGAAAAAATTCAAACGGTTCTGACGAGTTGTGTCTATGCGCTTCGGGTAGGTCTAAAGTCTTTCCTGGAGCTAGGATCGGACGCGCTGGTACTAGCGTCTTTTTTCGCTGTGGCGACGTTGACGGCTCCTCTGCCCGTTTTTTTCGCATCCTTGGCGGGTATGGCGTACCTAGGCTTTTACCTAAGAATTACCAGGAATATTCGCTTGAATGCCTCGGAAACACCCCGTGCAAATGCTCTCTTGTTCAAAGAATATGGAAACGTCCTGCATAATCTTAAATTTTGGAAAGTGAGCGCTCACTACGAGCGGATCAATGCCAATCTTCAACCCGCGCTCGCTAAGATAAAAGAAATTGAGCTTGTGGCCAAAAGTCTGGGCGCTAAGAACCGATTTGGATTCCTAATGTTTGGGGGCTTATTCGTTGGCGTGCTAACTTTGACTGCGATTTATACCTCTGGAACTGCCACGGGATCTGTTTTTGCCATCATTGTTTTGTTCCTCAGGATGTCTAGCAAAGTATTCAATATTCAAACGGCTATTCTTGGTTTGGTACACCAATACCCCTCCGTGAAAATGTTGCGAGATATGCAACTAAGTTTCAAGGGGCATGCGGAGCGCCCGGTAGGGAGGATCCAAGCACAACTGCAGCACCAGATGATATTCGAGGATGTATCTTTCTCCTACGAATCCAATAGCCGAACAGTCTTTAGCGGATTGAACTTTAGCCTGAAACGGGGGCAGTTCGTTGGGATCCTGGGCCGCTCCGGAATCGGGAAGTCTACGTTGTTGGATATGATCTGTGGGCTTATTTCACCATCTCGCGGCAGGATCACGGTGGATGGGATTAGCTTTGCAGAGTTGGATCTTACGACGTGGCGTAGAAGCATCGGGTTTCTAACGCAGGACGCACCGATCGTTACGGGTACAGTTCGGGACAATATTCTATGGGGGGAACCGTATGATAGCGAACGCTTTAAAGGTGTGCTTCGTGACGCCAATCTAGAAGAATGGGTATACTCACTTTCCGATGGGATCAACGCGCGGGTGAAATCGGGAGGGATTCAATTCTCAGGGGGACAGCGTCAACGCTTGGCTCTGGCTAGAGCCTTGTACAAGGGGGCGTCTCTCCTATTGCTGGATGAACCAACGAGCTCGGTGGACAGTGAAAGTGAAGTGCAGATTTTGAAAGCCATCGAAAAGTTAAAAGGCAGTACGACAATAGTTCTTATTACCCATGATCGAGATGTTCTTAAGGCAGCCGATGCCATCTACTCAGTCATAAACGGAGGAGTCATTCGAGAGGAGAAGGAGCCCACAAGTGGTGCCGCATAGACGTGAAGCATAAGAATCTAAAATTTAGTCGTAGTGTAGCTAAAGTGGTTGCCGATCTTGTGCTGAAGCGGCCGTTCATCTTCCCGGTGGGAATCTACCTTTGTTTAACCTATGTTCAAGAAATTCTAACGTCGACATTTGTTCGAGACTATCTACTTTTTTCAATCCTAGTGCTTTTATATAGGCAGGTGTCGAATTGGCGTGGAATTAGCCTTGAAAGCATTTTGCTGTTCTTTTATGGCACGCTTCTAAGCATTAGCGTGACGTGGAATGTATTTGGCTCTGACGAATTCAGTATTCCTGGGGTGATGGCCATCGTTACTCTCGGGGCGATCCTCGCGAATCACCACTATACTGAGCAGGATATCGACGATGCTCGCAATATGTTCTTTCTGGGAGGCGTGTGTACCTCGGTGGCTATGTTGTACCAGAACTACTTTGGGGATCCCTTCTACATGGGAGGCCGCCTGACCCTAGGAAACGCCCAGCATTGGGAAGATCCCAATACGCTTTGTGCTTACCTAACTATGGCCTTGGCTGCTGGATTCCAGATAATTCTATCTGTGAAAACCAAGGGAATGCGTGCTTTGATAATTTTGGCCACGGGTGCCGTTCTCGTTACAATGTTGCTAACCGGTTCCCGAGGTGGCTTCGTTGGCATCGGCGTTTCCGCTTCCCTTTTTCTGTTGACCTCTCGATTGGAGCGGAAAACCAAAGTGACGATCATATTTTTCGCTGTTCTTGCGTTGCCCTACTTACCAGGATTTTCAAATGTTTGGGAACGCTTTAGTGAGGATTCCAGCGGAAGTGGAAGGACGTATATTTGGAATATTGCGCTAGAACGTTACAAAGAGAAGTTGTTTTTTGGCCA
>JAGQZV010000176.1 GCA_020435295.1 Bdellovibrionales bacterium
TTCAAACTCCTCATCCGTGCGAGTGAACTTCAACCGATCCGCTGAACAGAGTTTTTCCAGACGTGGCACAATATTGCCCGTCACAACCTTCACGGCTTTACGGTATTCAATGCCCTGAACGGCTTCGGAGAACGTGTTGTCGATCACCGTCAACAGATGTCGCTGGCGAGTGACTTGGTCTTTCTCCAACCCTTGCTCCACTTTCCATTGAGTAATGACACCTGCCTGCCAAACTGCATTGGCAACCCAGCGGTGAGATGGGCCGCGCTTACAAGTGACAAGGGTTCCAGTCCATCCCATCGTGGAAGCGTAGCTCTTTAGCATTCTGTCTAATTCAGCCGCGCCTCCCCCGGACGTAACCGAACCGAAAGTGACGGTATCCGCGGTCTTGCTGGCAAAGCCACCTACCGACAACAGAACGGTGTTGCCGCGCCTTTGTGTGTATTTACCGGGTTCACCTGGGTATTTAGAAACTGTTTGGCTCATTTTTTCCAGCAAGTCGACATAACGCTCGCGGATTAAAATGAGTCTCGCAACTTCAGCGCCATCTACTCCCTTCACACCCGCTGCTTCCGCACGTTGCACCACTTTATTCTTGATAACCTCTGGGACCACCGGGTTCCCACCAAAAGTGTAGTTAGACCAGTTCCCGCGGTTTTCGCTATAACTGCTCCTTTTGTTGGCGCTCTGGTCAGATATCTCGCTAAGCCCTACCATTCGCGTCTGCACGGACGCCATCTGCTTATAGAGCGGCCGGTTGTCCTGGTCGCCGGTGTTTACTTGGTAGCGTAGATAAGTCGCTGGCCGGTCGATCATCGCCGCATACTCTTCAAAGGAATCCGCCGGCAAAAAAGAACTGCGCTGCGCCGGAATGACCGGGAAAAACCGAGTCTCAAAATCAGGACCGAGATTGGCATTCTCTGAGGTGATGGTAGGCACCGATGTGTTCGCAAAACGCGCGGATTTTACTCCTACTAGACCGAAACGCTTGCTAGACGCGACAATCGTATGAACTTCGTCCGCCGTTCTATCGAGCACGGTTTCCCAACCGTCAAACTTCTTAAGATCGATACCCATTTCATCGACTAAGTCTTTCATGAGACCCGCGATGTGGTATTGCATCATCGGGGACGGCTCTGGCACCAAGCCGTCTGCCCGTTCGGGCAAATACTGGCTCGGATTGGGAGAACCGGTCACGAGCGCTGAGGAATTCTCAAGCGCCCGTTGTTGCCAAGGCTTTCGCTGCGGGCTATCCGCAATGTGCGGCTTTATGCCATACCTTTTCGGATTCGTTTTCCAATTTACTAACGCCAGGAAAAACGGGTACGTGTGTGGTTCTGGCTTAGCCTTGGCGTTTTCATCAAAAAGGCTGAGTAGTTCGCCCACTTGCTTGTATAGATCAGAGGCGACAAATTCTTTTAGGGTCTTGCTGAGTTTCCAGATTCGCTTAGAGGCCCACTTCGGTACTTCCTTGCCGGCTTTGGCAGCAAAGGCGGCATTGACCTCCGGCCTCGATACTAGAGCTTCCACCCAGGTCTCAAAGCGTTCCCGCTCGTTCAGCTTCTGCCCGATCGGTCCCCAGGAGAACAAATACTGATCATAAAAAGTCGTATAGACAGGCGCCTCATCCTTCGCCCTACGCTCGCAGTGACCGCGCCAGTCTTCGATCGAGCGCGCCGCTGTAGATAGAGCCGGGATGGCCGCATCCGAAAAATATTCAGAGTAAAAAAGCAGCAGCTTCGCGTAGGCGGATCCTACTTCCTCACCTTCAGGCTTCTTATAAGAAACAGGGCGAGCCTCCCCGTAAGGACTCACTTCCAATAATACAGATCCCCCTCCCGACACCTCTTCACCAAACTCCCTGAGCCCTGCAACGCGCGCCCGCTCTTTTGCGAATACTTCTTCGCTCGCAGCGGCGATCTCGGCGAAGTACATGGAGCGTATCTTGTCGATTACGCGCACTTGCTCCGTCACCGGCAGACCACGAAACGCTTCCAGGCTCTTGAAATACCCGATCTTGGCTACATTTTCGTCTACCAGTTCCACGGTCCGACCGCGCAGCTGATACGGCAAATACCGAAAATAGCGCTCAAATAGTTCCAGAGACAACTCAGCAAAAAGGGCGCTAGATTCCAATCCCCACTTCGGATCCTTCTGTTTTAGCTCCGTCCACAACACAAACAGCTGAGTTAACTTGTCGCGCCATTCCTTATACTCGGCAGAGGGCGCCTGGCTTGCGGAAAAAAGGTACAAGCTTCTTTGATACGCGATACGAAGCTCATTCATGCTCGGCATCTTCCCTTCTATGACGAGCTGTTTTAGTCGGGGGACGTTCATCGCTAGCTTAAAAATATTGCGGAACTGAGTCGACTTCTTGGCGTCCTTTAGCAACTCTTGTGAGACTGATGGACTGCTAGCATATTGGTCAATAGGCCAGTCTCGCAAAGCAGCAGCAATCGCTAAATAGTCTTTCAACTCCCCGCTTGTAACTTTCCCGGCGATCCTTTCAATTTTCATCGCTTCAAGGAGTAGAGCGCGGTTTTGCGGATCCTTTTCGGCAAGTGCGTAGAGTTCAGCCGGCACTTTGTCTTTTAGCGCCAGCAAGGCCTCGTCTTTCTTTTCAACTTGTTCAACTTCCGCTGTTTCGACAGTTTCCATTTCCGTCTGAGTTGTCTCAGACTCATCGGACTCGTCGCTGCCTTGCTCGTCGGTGTCTAGCTCCTTGCCTTCGTCCGGATTCGAAGCGGTGGTGTCTGATTCTTTGGTGCCGGAAGGTTCAGAGGGTTGGGACTCTGAACCTTCCTTTGGTGTTTCAGCTTGGGGAGTCCCCGGCACCACCTTGGGTTTGGGAGAAAACTGATCTGTCGGGCTTGGGTTGCGAATGAGCTCCCATAAATGAGACTTCACTGCGGCAAAGAGTTCCACACGATCTTTGGCCGTCATTGATTGAACGGCCATTACTCGAAGCTCTCGAGACTGAGCGGCAAAAAACTTTTTGGCGGTAATGGATGGGCCCTCAACTCCACCGATGTTCTCGTACAGAACCGGATCCAAATCCAAGTTCGCAAACGCCACTAGCCCCTTGGTAGCCGTCACAACATCGGCTTGCTTAGCTTTGGGAGGTTGTTCGTCACTTTCGTCTTTTCCGGCTTCTTCGGTCTCTTCCGCTTTTTTCGGCTCCGGGACATAAAAGTTCACGTAAGGCCCAATGCTGAACCAAGCAGCAGACTTTGGCTCGCCTTTATCTCCCCCTTTGGCCAGCGGGCCGAAAGTGCTACCCGCTCCATGAAGAATATCTGAGGACAGCTCAACAAGCTCCCCGTACTCGCGGGCCATGTTCACGGGAAGGACGGTTGGGACCGTCTTTCTCTTCTTCAGCTCCTCAGTGTGTGTTTTGAGCTTGTTTTCCAGCGCTTCGGCGCGAGAAGAGATCGCCTGACACCACCCTGCGGGGGACGGAAGATCCATCCAGTTTTCAGGGTTGGCCGCAATCACAAGAATACTCTTCAGCCATCCGTCCACAGTGTCGCGCTTTACCCCGACGTTCAGTGTTCTTAAACGAAGTAGTTTTTCGACGGCTGCCGCTACCGCTTTGACATCCGGCGAACTAAGATTCTCACCGTTTTGGAATTGAACGAAGGCAGTGGGTCGGGACAGGATCTGCCACACCAAGGCCCCTACAGATTTTCTATAATTCCACCGAAAAGCAGCCACCCCGAGCGTCTCACTCCCCGCCTTGCAATACTCCCGAAGTTCTTTCAAGTGCGTCTCCGCGTTGAAGAAGCTTACGTCCATTACGCCAGCACCGGACTTAGCGATTTCATTTAGATCTTTTAGGATCTGGGAAGGGCTCATCGGCATCTTAGTGCGATCCGCTGCTTCGAAGGTGTCTAGAAATTGGTCCTGATAGTACGCATTCCAAATCTCCTGGTAGGAACCCGCATCCAGTCGCGCAAGAGCGCCTAGGGCGATCCCATTGCTAGGAAGGTAAACACGCAGCACACGCTTCAAATTCTCTGTGGCCGCTATCTGGTGCCGCGCCCGCTCGATCATGTACTTGACATGACTACGCACCTTGATCACTTCGGCAAGATCGTCACCTTTTAATTCCTTGTCACCAGAGATTGAGAACTCCAAATCTTCTAACTGCTGTGTCAACTTCGCGACTTGCTCGTAGGGATTTCGTAGAGGTTCATTAGGGTAAATGTGCGCTGCTTGAGGCGTTGTTAGCGTAATCATGTAATTGAGCAGCGCAAATCGAAAGTCCTCAAACGGAGGAAGGATAAGCTCTGGAAGAGTTTTGTCCTTAAACTCATTGCCGGCGGTTTGCTTCTGCAGGGAAGCTACCGCATAGTTTAGGCCCGCGTTTAGTTTCTGGTACTCCAATCCTACTAACTGAATCCAAAGCGGAAAGACGGTGGCCATTTCTGCAGCATCGTCACTCTCTATGGCTTTGCGCAGTTGGTCCCCCGCCTGACTTACGCGCGTAAACCACGCCTCGTCCCATTTGCTGGCCTTAACCTTTTTCGTAAATTGTTCCGTAAAAAGGGCAATCAACGCATCCTGGCTCTTCTTGGCGTTGTCTCCTTCACTGAGTGTCTTTAAGATACCAACGAGAAGCGCATCTACGGTAGGTTCAAAGGCTTTGCCCTCTTTCGTAAGGGATCCCACCGAGCCCCACACCGCATTGAACAGCTCCTTACGGGCGTTTTTTGTGCCCACCAGGGCATCGTCCGCTTTGTCGTCATTGTCGGCGAGCTCTTCGAGTTTTTCCTTGCCAGGGTAGACCATTTTCCCCGGTCCAAAGTAACCCAGTATGTCCTTGGCCAGTGGGGGAACGACGGTTTGCAAACGCCCTTCATAGAAGGCTAAAAGCAGCGCTTTGTTTTCCGGTTTTACAGGAATGAGCCACCGCAACGCGCTTTTCGTTTCATCCGCGTCCTTGTGCTTGGCAACGTAATCAGTAAAATTTTTAGCTGGGCCGCCTTCGTTGGAAGTGATGGTAGCTTTTTCTACGTTTAGGTCGGAATCCGCTTTCGGCCTTTCAGAAATTAAATTTTGCACGACAGCTACACTCTGCTGCGCCGTCTTCTTAGCCTTTTCACTGTTGTCATACGCTTCTACAATTTTTTGCGCTCTATCGACGGGCTTATTCCTGAAGGGAACAATGATGTCACGTTTGTCAATTTGCTCGAGAGTAGTCGCGAAGTGGGTTCTCCATGTGCCCTCGTCCGTCTTAGCCCTGTTCAGAATGAGTGGGTACAGGTATCTAGTAAACAATACGCTCGCGAATTCCTTGCGCTCCTTTTCGTAGACTTTTTTTGCGTCCTTAGAAGAGTCAATAAGCCAGCTTTTCAGCGGTTCAAGAATGGCCACCCGCGATTTAGCAGACCAATCAAAGTCCTTCAGAGGATCGGCATCTGAGGTCTCAATAAATTTTTCAACGATTGCCCGTGCGAGCACCTTGGCGCTCTCCACTTTTACGGTCTCGGATTTACCGTCGGGGTGGTACACCACCTGGTGAAAGTTACGTTGCAGCCAGACGGGATCGCGAAACCGCGGATCCGCCTCTAAACGTTCGGCAAGCTTTGCCTCGTAGCCGCGCGCCATGTGTTGGAGCCCCTTCTTCAGGTGCTGGTAGTCAAGCGGCTTATACGGATCCAAATGAAATACCGGAGACTGCCACCCTTCACCGGTCGGGGTGGGAATCTCCGAGGCGGCGCGCGCGCCGGGAATATCCGCAAGCGCCGCATCCATCATTGAAGGAGCAAAGCGCTTTACTTGTGCAGCCACCAGTTCATCGGCTTTTTGATCGGCTGAGGAGCTGGCTCGGATCTCTGGATAAGAGAATAAGGTATCGGTAAGCTCTCGGGCATTTTTTGCAAGCTCCCCTTTCATTTCGGGAGACTCCAGGGCTTGTCGCCACTGCGGTTTACCCACCTGCTGCCAGGCGAGTACCAAGTCCTGCACCTTGAATTCCTTGGAATCCACCATCAAGGACGCCAAGTAGGTTTCCGCAAAATCCACCAAGGCTTCGAGCACCACCGTGCGAACCATATTGTCCAGCACCGCACGCTTCTGCGGGCTTGCAAGATCGCCTTCCACTTTTGCAAAGTCTTCCTGAATGAGGGCGGCAAACAGGCGCAATTTGTAGGCAAGAATTGAGGCGTAGCTGTCACCCACCTCCATCGCCGACTCACGAAGTCTCTGATAGATGGGCACGGCCGCCATACGAGAAAGACTGTCGGCCTGCTCCTTTTGGATGGCCCGCAGTTTTTCCGCTTTGCCTGAATTTTGCTGGGTCAGATAAGTAGCCTGATTTAAGATTAGCGTACTGAGAATCTGGTGCGCACGCGCGTACAGTGGGGCCGCGGTCTCGATTGCCGGAATGGGCGCCGTCGTGGCACCACTCAGGTAATCACGCTCCAAGTGTTCCACAGCATTAGCTAATTTTTCGGCTTCCAGCTCCCTCGCCTGAACCGTGTTGGTCCGGTTGAAAAAACTGACATAGTCTTGAATGTCACCGGCGTTTACACAGGCATCCGGCAGTGCTACGCGATCTTTGGTGGGAAGAAAAAAGTTGGCAGTGGCCAGCTCGCTAAAAAGAGCTTTGATGCCAAGCCGCCTCATAGCGTCTAGATATTTTCCGTGCGTGGTCCGCTTGGGGTCCTTCGGATCCCGGGTTTGCAAAGTTAG
>JAGQZV010000177.1 GCA_020435295.1 Bdellovibrionales bacterium
TGTTTTCCTTCAAAGACACTTCAGCGGTGTGATGAATTTCTTGATTGGTCAACTAAACGTATCCGCCCGCTCTGAAGCAAAAACTTAAAGCCATTAAAGTTCTAAAAGGTGCCTATCTACTTTTGGAACTTATAGAAGTTCCAAAAGTAGATAGGCACCTTTTGGAACCCCAAAAGTAGATAGGCACCTTTTGGAACCTCTATTCCTCCTCGGGAATATCGATCAAAACCTCTGCAGGTGCGGTCAGCGCCTTGAGCGGGACAAAACCCATAACTTGCCAAGGAGACTTTCCCCCCACCGCAGAAAGGCGGACGGCGCGATCCTGTGTCGCCTGCACAAAGTTTTTTTCCAAATCACGTACTAGTTTGCGGCAAGCCTCCAAATCCGCGACGGAACAATGACTTCCCAAGCGCGCCAGCAGATCCACTGCTTCTGTATTACCTCCAAATTGAAAGCTAACGACTCCTACCTTGGCGCCCATCTCCTTAAGTTTCTGGCTCATCGCGGAATCCATTTTCGGATTAGCTCCAGGCGAAAAGGGGGAGTTTGCACCAAACTGTTTCTTGAATTCCTCACGTTGGCCGTGATTCGGATACTCCACTCGCAAACCCGCAAAAAGAAAAGCCCCCACGTTCATCCCTACTACATAGTTTTCGCATTCGGGCTTCGCCAAAACCTCAGTCTTCCCACCGTAGAGAAATCGCCCGCCTCGACGCAGTCGCAGTACCGCGCTACTTGCCTGTTGCTGATTGGCGATCGCGAGCTTTCCACCGGCCGCCACCCATTCGCTCCGGTTGTTTCCCCAGGTTTCGGAATAAGGGAAAAGGCGGCCTAACTTTTCAGCCAACACCCTTCGGCCAGGATCGTGCAACTCGATGCGTACCGTTTCAAAGCTAAGATCCCCCAGCGTGGCGACGTCATTGCGGACGCACTGATCTTCCAGTAGCAAACGATCGGCGGAAATGCCTCGGCCGAGATCGGAATACACCAGCCCGGACTTTAGAATTCCAAAGTCCCCCTTTTCTCCCCCCCCGGCGAGTTCCCGTTTGTGAAACACCGGATCGGTACCTGGTGCACAGGCAGCAACGACCACAAGGCAAATGGTTTTGGCTAGTAAGCTCTTCATCGAAATCCTCACGCTTCACCACCTAGGACAGACACCCGTGGCGTTTCGTGACGCGCAATATACCCAAAAACGTGTGGATTGATCAAACAATAGGGTACTGGGCAACCGGGGATTAGTGGGCGGGTTGAAGCACGCGTTTGCCGACCGCCTCAGCCAAGAATGTAGACGGATCAGAAATAGTGCTAAATGCCCGACTTCTTAACAGTTTCTCGTTCACTTGGCGTGGCGTTCTAAACGCGCGGAGCGCGTCCACCTGAGCCTTTGTCAGGTACTCGCGCCACTCTACACTTGTTCCGCCGCGCCGGCTGTAGAACTCGAGCATGTACGGGCGATCGGACGCCTTGTCCCGGCTCTCCTTGCAGTCAGCCGGGTTCTTGGTAATGCGGGCGCGCGGACTGAGCTCGAGCGCTCCTGGCACTTTCCATAAACGGCGATAATAGCGGCGCACATCCGCAAGCAATTCCTGCATACTCATGTTCTCGCCCGGCTCCAGATCATCCGGATCGATCTCATGCTGATATTCTTTAGGTACCATCTTGTTCATGGCCTTATCGTAACGATCGGCATCGATGATCGTCCAGCCAGCCGCGATCTCCCAAAGCCGGTTGCGATTCTCGGAGATCAATTCGCCGCAGTCTCTAAAAGTCTGCAACTCCTTGCCATAGAGTCGGCCCCACAAGTACTTACGCGTTTTTTCCGTCCAGAAATGTGTCGTGGGATCGGCCACATCCTTGAGCTTGGGTGCAAGCTTGTCTAGTCGACTAAAGTAGGCCTTCACATTAAAGCCGAGTTGATCAAGCGCCCACTGACTGAGCGCAAACTCCATCTGCGACACCATTTCCTGCAACGACTCCCAAAACTTCGCACCAAAGTCACCGTTGTCATTTAGGCAAAAAAACGTTGAGCACACACCGTTCCTAAAAGCATAGATGTTACAAAACCCGTTGGTTTCGTTGATATTCGGACAGCGCACCCTCTTGGCTTCGCCGAATTTGTCGTCGCTGAGATCCGCAAGGTAGTCGATCCATTGGTGGGGAGTACGCAAAAATCCTTCGGGTACAAGTCCCCCAAGGTAGTACAAATTCTCAACCGCCGCTCTGGCCACCTTATCTTTCAGAGCCAAGCCCAGCAGAAAATTGGGAACGGCGGGATGGTAGCTGCAACAGCGGTATAGCTTGTCATACCCCTCATATTTAGCCTGCGGGCAATCGGCGCACGTCGATTGCCCCTCCGCGGGCAAGCGATACTGGTGGACTTCTTGCGGCAAAAGATACCGCCACAGCCCGGGCACAACATGATTATTGAAAACGTAAGGTTGAGTTATTGGATCTGGTGACATTGAGCTGCAAGATATTGAAAATGACGATTCGCTTCAAGCAAAAAACAGATTTTGCCGCAATAAGTTAACCTCTTAGATCCTTTGCCTCTTTTGACGCGGCCCCTTTCACTTTGCGGGCCGTTTCGCCGCTTGCTATGCCTCGATAGAGGGGTACAGGGCGCGCCCACGGACATGCGTCGCGGTGCGCCACGTTGGGAATCTATATGGGGGGGGCAAGATGTTCAAAATCCTTGTATCGACGTACGTGTTGCTATGTGTGTTCGCTCTGGCAGCTGACCCCGTCCCCGAAGAGCACAAACCGGAACTGGTAAAAACCGCACTCAACCAGGCCTTCATTCCGACGGGTTTTGACAGCAACGACCACGTTCAAGTCGTAGTCGCCGGAGAGTTTGTAAACACCTGCTACCAGGTGGGACCCTACCGTGCGAATATCGACGAGAAAGCAAAGCAAATCGTAATCAGCCAGACCGCATACCACTATCAGGGAAGCTGTTTGGATGTGACCGTACCTTTCAATCACGTAGTCGAACTTGGGATATTGGAGGCCGGCGAATACGGCATCGTCGACGCTGCTTCCAAATGGCGATTGGGGACTCTATCGGTGACGAAAGCCACCCGCCCGGAAGTGGATGACGTTCCGTACGCACCCGTCGACGACGCGTTTGTGGTTACGGACGGCACCACCGGAAACCCGGCCTTAGTCTTCTGGGGTACGCTGACGAAAGACTGCTACACAGTCACCGACAAAACGGTCGATCCCAAGTTGTATGACGACGTTCTTGTCATACGGCCGCTGCTAAAGAAGTTAAAAGAAGACTGCAATAACGGCTTCTTCCCATTCCGCGTCACCTACATTCTCCCCCCCGAACTACCGCGGCAATTCTTGCTGCACGTACGCTCGATGAACGGACAAGCCATCAACAAAGTGATTACACCGGCCATCAACAAGTAGACGGTCGATTCTTGAGATCATAAGGTGGGCAAGGCTGTGGTAAAATAAAGATCTACCATGGACCTCCGCCAGCGCTGGGTGGGTTTGGATATTGCCAAGGCTCTATGCGTGCTGGTCATGGTCTTCATCCACAGCTCCTTCTGGTTAATCACCTCACAAGATGAAGTCATGAACACGCAGAGCTTCATGTACCCTATCGTCACCCACACAACATTCTTAGGCCTTTTCCCACTCAGCCTTCCCGCGACGGCAGGCTGTGGTCTGCGCCTGTACCTGGATCGATTGCAATCCGTAGGCAAAGAACTGGAAATCCGCACGCTTTTAAAGACTTCCGCCGCAATTATGGTCCTTGGCTACGCGATGACTGTACTCACTTGGGGATTTTCTCAAGGGTTTGAGTGGGACGTCCTGCACTTTGTGGGGTTGAGCTATTTGGTTATAGGCCTCGCTCTGAAAGTCACGACGATTCCCGTCCTTATCATCATGGGCCTGTTGTCGATGTTTGCTACCGACGTTCTGCGGGAGCTCTGGGCCTCCAGCAACACTTTTGTCACCGGAGTCCTGATAGGCAATGACAGCGGTTTTTTCTTTTGGCCTTTCTTCCCTTGGTTTGCGACTCTCGTTTTCGGTTTCGCACTCGCACATTTTTTTCTGGAAACAAAGAATAGCCGAGTCTTCCAGGGGGCGAGTATGGGCATGGGAGTATTGTTTATCGCTTTCTCACTCTGGTTGGGTGACTTCTTTCTTATCTTGAATCCAGAAAGCGTATGGGGTGAAAATGTCTTTCGCCCCCGTATCGGTTTCATAATCGGATTAATGGGTTTCTTCTCCGCTCTGGTGACTTTCGGACAATGGCTCGGAGAAAAAGGACGCTGGGCGGATTCTGACTTTATTCAAAGTTTCAGTAAGGGCATCCTGTGGATATACCTAATACATATCATCGTCGGTGCACGCTTAGCGGCTTATTACACAAGGTGGATCCCTCTTAACGTTTTTACAGCGTTGCTATTCTCATTTTCGCTAATTGGGTTTTCTTACCTGGTCGGTAAGGCCAGCGTCATTTTGACAGAAAAAAAGTTGCGTATAACGCTGGTTAAAGCTCCATAACGATGAACACACTCCATACAGACACCATATGTATTGTCGGCTACGGCTGCGTACTGCCTGAAGCCAATAGCCCAGAGGAGTTTTGGAAAAATCTTCATGCCGGGCATTGTTCGATCCGACCTATCGAAGACTCCCGCTGGAACAAAAAGTCCTATCTTGTAAGCCAAAAAGGGATCGCCGATCGCACCTACTCCGATTTTGCGGGCCACGTGGACGACGAACAGATTGCTAAAATCGCCAAAGACCTCAAGCTGAGTGCCTCGGACTATACCCGCCTCCAGCTAACAACGTTGATGGCTGGTACTCAGGCTCTCTCGGGCATCAAAAACAAACAAGAATACACTTTCGGGATCACTCTGGGCTGCATGGGGGTGGATGAGGCAGTATCCTTACAAAAGTTCCTCAATGAAGAAGCCTCTCTGCGCCAGTTTATCCAGACTCAACCACAATCCGAACAAAAAAAACTAACTGAACTTCTCGATGAGACAGTCCGCGCCTTGAGTAAACCAAAAGCCCTTGCCTCAAAAATACGACTCGCGAGCTCGGCTCCTGAACTGTTAAAGCAGTTTCATCATTTGACCGGCCCCGTAGCACTCATTGATGCGGCTTGCGCCTCGTCACACGCAGCCATCGACATCGCCATGCAACAACTTCAATCCAAGGAAGTGGACCTCGCACTCACAGGTGGGATTGAAGGCCAACTGGCTCCGGAAAACTTCGTTCTCTTTGCAAGCTTGGGATTGCTAGCTAAAACTATCCCTCACCCTCTTGACGCGTCCGCGGACGGAATGGCTCAAGGAGAGGGGGCCGTCGTCTTTTGCCTCGAGCGACTCGAGGACGCGATGAAAAATAAGCACGCGATCTACGCAGTACTGCGCAGTTGCGAAGGTACCAGCAACGGCAAGGCGTCGAGCCTTTTTTCCCCAACTGTAGAAGGCCAAACTCGAGCCATCCGCGCGGCCCGAGCCGCACTAAAAGATGAACAGCTCTGCTACATAGAATGCCACGGCACCGGTACACGCGTCGGAGACACGACTGAGTTACGCACCTTAAATACACTCCTGCCGGAAGGGGCCGCAAAAACCCCAATTGGCTCGGTAAAGGCATTGATCGGTCATACCAAAGGAACAGCGGGCGCCGCCGGAGTATTGAAGTGCCTTCTCAGTTTGCAAGCCCGAACTCTCCCGCCGTCTCCCTATTTCACGGAGTTCATCGAAAAGGGAAATCTCGACAAAATTTTTGTAAATACCTCGCCTATCCCATTGCGTACCAGCGAGCCGCTGGTCTACGGCATCAGCTCAGCTGGTTTTGGCGGCGCCAACTACCACTTAATTTTGGAGGAATTTCTCGGTGGGCAAAAGCCCATCGCCCGCTTGCGACCAAAGAAAGAAGCACTCGTTGTGCTCGCTCATGCGGAAGTAACTGACAGGAACATTCGCCAAAGCGTTCAGGAGTTTGACTTCCGGATCCCGCCCAAAAACCTCCAGCAGATCGATACGCTTCAGCTACAAGCGCTTGTGGCCGTCACGCGAGCGCTGGATGAGGCGGCCGTACCGATCCAGAGTTTAAATCGCGAACGCCTCAGCGTCATTTCAGCCAGTGCTCTTGGCATCGAAGCCGCTTACAACCTTTCCAAGCGGATTCGCCACGCAGAGTTTCTGAGATTTGCAAAAGACCCGAAGCTCGCGGCGCTTTTGGAATCGCACAAAGAAAAGTTCGCGACGGTCACGGAAGACACAGGACCAGGAACGCTAAACAATGTCATCGCGGGCCGCGTTTGCAATGTGTTTGACGTCACAGGAAAAAATTTCAATGTCGACGCCGATACGAACTCGCTTGGGATGGCTCTGCTTACCGCGAATCTGGAACTCCAGTCCCGGCGTAGCGAAATGCTTCTTCTCCTGTATGCGGAGGAGCACTACGATGAGTCCATTCCCGAATTTGAGCGCCGTGGTGTAACTTGTTTTCTCCTGGCCTTGGAAGGAACTGCACGCCGGCAAGGTCGAACCATTCAGTACTTACTAAAAAATATCCACTACTCAGACCAATGTCTCAGACAAGCATAAAAATACTAAATACTAGCGAAGGCGCATCTGAAGGCTACTACTCAGGGCGCGTCACCTTTCAGTTCGAGAAGTACTCCGGAAAACAGGAAAGCGGCGTCGCTTT
>JAGQZV010000178.1 GCA_020435295.1 Bdellovibrionales bacterium
CGAAAAGCTTCCGTATATCGATTTGTTTTCTACGTTCGACGATCCCTACAGACACCAGCCGCAGGGATCGCTTTGCCAAAAAGCCTCACAGATACTTTGCCAGAATAGTTTCGCGCTCGAGCGCCTACGAAGCGACTTTCCGACTAAAACGCATCTCTTTTTGCCGCCGTTGGAGCTTGGTGAACACGTGTATCAAGATAGTCGCCACAAACTTCGGCTTCCCAAGAAGTTCCCCGACAAAGTCATGGGTTATATCGGCTCGTTTGGTAGTTTGGGGTTTGACTTGCCGCTTTTTGAGCGTTTTGTGCGGGAATTGCCCGACTGGGGATTTATTCTAATGGGCCGCACCGATCGAGAAGGACAACAAAGTCTCAATCGTTTGCGAAGTTACGCCAACTTTTTCTACGAGCCGTGGGCCCCGCGCGAACTCACACGTGCGGCCTGGAAACAGCTCGACGTCTCGCTCTTGCTTTACCGTAGACTTTCCAGCCAAGACGGTGCTTTCCCAACCAAAGTTTCAGAATCCCTTTACTTCGGAACTCCGTGCGTAGCGACTTCCGTTCCGAAGACAGCTGATCTTGAGGGATTTTGCCCCCGCGAAAGCCAACCGGAAGCGCTTCTCGACGCCGCCATCCGCACGGCCTCTACCCCCCCCGAACAGGTGGAGCAAGTGTTCCAACATTTCGCAAATGAGAGCGATCCCTTGCGCTATCTGCACCGAGCGGCAGAAATACTACAAGCTACAAAGTCTCTGAACCAAAATAGCGGTTGATTTGGACTTGTTGGAGCGCATCGGCTACCCAAGGCAATGCCAATGCGGTGAGAATCAGAGAAACCAGCGGCTCCATCGAGTCTGGTTCTTGCAATGCTTTAGCAATGTCGGTGCTCTTTCGGTACTCGTGATAGATGTGGTACAGGCCAAAAGTGATCAAACAGAGCAAGAACCACTTTAGAAAAGAATAACGGTGCTGCCCGATCATCACGTTGACAGACTTAATTTGCCGGTACTGCACAAAAAGGTTGAAAAAGCCTAAGGTAAAAACCGTCAGCACTAAATCAAACACTACGCTCCTCACAAAATCCGGATTGGGAGCTAGTGCCTTGCTTGCTTCATTCATCGTGCTAGTTTAAAGCTTTGAAAAAGCGGATCAATCTCTTTTTTCTCGCTAGGAAATTTTTCCCGACGCAAAGCTGCTGTCAGAAGGTAAGCGTACTTGCCATCCAAAAAGATTACTTGCTTGAATGTTAGGCCAAAACTTCTTTGGGAGGCTACGGTTTCAATCACCTCTCGTCGCAACGCCGGCAGCAACTCTCGGTTGCGCTCTACCTGGATATTGCCAAAGGCCTGGGCCTCCAGAAACTTGAGCGCGTGGCTGTGGTATGCCCCCAGCGGATCTTTTTCCTTCAAAAAGCGGGAAGCGTCCTCGCGCACCACGCTAAAACGCGAATGGTAATCCTCGTCAGCGGCCCTTTTTTGGAGGGCCACTAGAGATTCATACGCGTTCTGGCCCTCTACCTCTTTGGATTCCCATTTTTTTGCAATCTCCCATGCCCCATCGTCAAACTGAAAGGAGAAATCCCCACCCGGGTGGGTGTAGGTCGCCCCGTAAAGCTGAGCCACCGAGAACATCAAAATAAATACGTAGTTCTTCATGATTTTGTTAAAAGTAGCCGGGGAGGGACTTGAACCCCCGACCAAAGGATTATGATTCCCTTGCTCTACCGACTGAGCTACCCGGCCACGATAAGTGCGTGACTGTACCCGCCGGCGTTTATTGTGGCAAGGAGAGTTATTTGCGTATTTAGGGGCGTTTGTTCTTCGCCAGATGGGCTTTCGCCTACCCCCCCGCCGCGTGGATTGGCGGTGTGGGCGGGTAGGAGTCCCCCTCCTCTTCAAACTCCACCAGATAGGCGGCAGAGTTTTTTAAGTCTTCGCGGCGTTTATCGTAGCGTTGAATCATTAGCGGTGTGGACCATCCCGCCAAGTGCTGGACAGAGCGCTGGGTTGCCTTGCGATCGAGAGCATTGGAGATACACGTCGCCCGGCAGGAGTGCGGCGAAATTTTCTTCAGTATTCCCACCTGCCTGGCATAGCGCTGCACAATATACGTGATGGCATTGGGGTTGAGCGGGCGAATGAGCACACCATTGTAAGGATTTTTGGTGGGCGTAAAAAGAGGGGCTTGCTTATCGCTTTTGTCGCGGTTGCACGCCCAAAGGTAATGTTCAATGGCGAGCTTCACCCTAGGGACAATTGGCAAAATCCGCACTCGATGTCCCTTCCCACGCACCTTCAACACCTCTACGCCGCGCTCAGAATCCAGATCACCGATCCGAAGACCAATTAGCTCCCCCTTACGAAGGCCAAGGTAAAAAAGCGTGTGTAAAACGGCCGCATGCAACGCCCCCGCGCGCGAGCTACGGTTTGGCTTATCAAGCATACGCCGGGTTTCCTCGTCGCTGAGCCCCTGCA
This sequence comes from Bdellovibrionales bacterium, assembly GCA_020435295.1. Taxonomy (GTDB): domain Bacteria; phylum Bdellovibrionota; class FAC87; order UBA2466; family JACKAF01; genus JACKAF01. The sequence continues at coordinate 2,474 of JAGQZV010000178.1, forward strand.
AGGCCGATTCCTGCGTCTGCGGATAGCCTTTTACAAACTGGGCGGGGTTTTCTTCCATGACACGGTTGGCTTTCAACCAATTGAAGAAGCTCTTAATAACGGCAAGCTTACGATTCACCGTGCTTTTGGAGAGCGGCCGACGCGTAAGCCGCCCCTCTTCAAGCGCTTTGCGGAACAAAATAATGTGCTCACTTCGAAGCGCTCGAAGATCGGTGAGATCCATGCGTTCCGAGAGGAAAAAAAAGAATTGTTTGAGATCCGATTCGTAGGCGCGACGCGTATGGTCACTGAGCTGATTCGCCAAAAACGGGACAATCTCTTCTGTCCAGCCCGGGCGCAGCATTATTTCGGCATTTTTATTGGTCGTGTCACGTAGCATTTGCGTGTGGGCCACGCTTTCCCAGGGCATTCGATATAATGTATCCAGTGGCGCTTCATCCCCTACCCCTATACCCGAGGGTGGTCCGATTTCTAGGGCTCTGGCGGTGTCCCGCCAGCTCCGTGCTGCGTGCGTTTTGAGCCAGCCGCCAAGGACTAAAACCAACCGGCAAAAGATCCGACTAATCAAGTGCGTCATCTGATGTTTGATCTGAGTGGCCATCTTTTTCTTTTTGCGACTCCCACGAACTCTCAGCGTTTATTGGCTGTTATTATTCGTGATAACTAAAATTATAACCAATAAATAAAATTTCGGAAGCTCAAACTTTTCTTGTTTCGATTCGTTCAATATTCGTGGGCCGGCTTGGGGGTGTGTTTTATTTCCGGGGCGGGCAAATATTTCAGGCGCCATTTCTCTTAAAATCATCGTCAAGCCGTTAAATTCCGCCCACCCTACCGCCGCCACCCCATAGACAATGTCGCGGCAGCGCAAAAAACATCGAAGACGCCCGCAAATAGTTGCTGGTACTACATGTGCCAGTGACACGCAGGGATAATTTCTTTCCGGTTTCTAACTTGTCTTTGTTGGCGGGCCTTCACTATACTTATTAGAGTTTCAGAAAATTTAATGCCTCATTTCTTTCGTCATTTTCGTTTTTTTGCGTTTGGACTCATTGGGTTTTTGCTATGCAGCTGTGCGTCACAGAAGACGAAGGGCGACTTCGCGGGTCAGCCATACCATACGCGGATTTATTCCGGTACCTACGATGAAGTTTGGCTAGCGGCGTTGAAAGCTCTCGCGGACTACCCATTGAAGATTAGTAACAAGGACGTGGGCAAGGTCCACTCCGAAATTATCAATGGCCCGTACAACGACCTACTTTTCTCGTATCCCGATCCGATAGAGCTTCCGGAGCGTTTCCGATATTCCATGAAGCTCAAGTTCGCAAAATACGCCACTTCAGACGGACAGCCGCTGGTGCGAATTCGCCTAATCAAGGAGTTGGAACGGTATCAGGACTTCTATACCGGGTGGGTTCCGTTCCCGTCAGATGGGATCGAGGAAAAGGTCCTTCTCTATCGGGTGGAGCACGTGTTGAGGATGGAGCAAAAACTTGCTTCTCTAGGGCTGTAGCTTAACCCGCCTTCTTCTTGTCTTTCTCTGCCTTCTTTTCCTGAGCTAGCTGATCCAGCTGCTCGATAAGATCATCAAGAACCGGAGAGCCGTCAGGCTGATCCGCAAGACTCGGCGGTTCATCATTGGGTTCGGCCGCGGCCTCCACCTTTGGCGATTGCCCACCCAGGGCCGTGGGTTCCGCGCCATCCGTATTTGCGGCACTTTTCCCAGGCAAGGTGGGTTCCAAACCCGTACCTTCCACTGATGTCCCGCTGTCCATTTTGGCATCCGGTTCTTTTTCGGCTTTCTTCGACACTTTGGATTTGTGCTTATTCTTGGATTTGGGCTTAGACTTAACTTTGGCAGAAGATCCGTCCGCTTTTTTCTCAGAAACATCTGTGGGGGCAGAGATCTCCTTTTGGTTCGCTACCACTGCAGTAACCAGAGTCGTCGGATCGGCCGGCTTTTGTTGGCGTTTATCTGCCTCATCGTCATCTCGTATAAGGTCTGCCTCGGAGCTATGACTCTTCTTCTCCACATTGGCCGGCACCGACGCCGGCGGCGGCGGGCTTGCGCTAACGGGCGCTGCCTTGGTCTTTGCCTCCGCAATCTGCTTTTCCATTGAATCCAACTTGTTCTTTAGGTGCTCATTCTCCATTTTGAGCCCACTGAGAGTACCGATTTCTTCCTGAAGAATCTCGTACTCAAGAAGTTTCGACTCAAGATACTTAATCTTGTCCTTGAAAGCGTAGTACGTCGCGACGTCCGGATAGCCTTTTTTCAGAAGCTCTTCTTCCGTAGGTTCAAGAGCGCCTTTGGATCCCACATTCGCCTCGACTTTTTCCTCGGTCTCCGGACTCTTCGCTGGCACCGCGAGGCTCGCCTGCGGAAGCGCGCTGACTCCAGAATAGCCCGCAACGGGTTGCAACGTGCGTTTCACGATGAGGTACACGAGCGCCAAGAACAAGGCGCAAATCACCGACACTTCTGCTATCACCACATATGTGAACGGACCTTCAATGGCGTGAAGAATGGGTTCCATGTTTTGCATTATACACCGACGTTCGGTGTGTTACCGGTACTGTTTGCGCAGCACGCGTCGCATCACTTTGTTTGAGGCGGTACGCGGGAGCGAATCTACTATTCTTAGATCGTGAATTTTGAACAAAGGGTTTAGCTCTGATTTAATCCGCTGCTGAAATCCCGTACGCAGTGCATCAGCTTCCACGATTTCGTTCAAAACGGCAAACACCACGAGGTGACTCGGCCCACCACCACTTGGTGCAACAGCCACGGCAGCCGTTTCCTTAACCCCGGCTACCTTATTAAGCACCCGCTCAATCTCTGCCGAACTCACCTTGATCCCTCCCAGGTTCATGGTGTCGTCTACACGACCGTGCCCCCGGAAAAAATTGCCGAAGCGCTCAAACTGATCGCCGTGACGGCGCAGCACTTCGCCGTGCGGCCCGCGAGGCGTACCCGCATAATAGACTTCAAAGTGATCGCGGTTGAGAAGAGAAGTCGAAAGTCCAACGCTCGGCGGAATGAGAAAAAGCTCACCGTTATCGGCGGGGGAATCGTTTTCGTCTAAAATTACAAACGCACCCCCAAGTGCAGGGGTAGAAAACGCTCCCGGGACAGCAGGCAAGCAGAGGCTCCCCGTAATAAATCCGCCCCCGATCTCGGTCCCTCCACAATATTCGATAACAGGACGGTACCCAGCCAAATACATGAGATAGAGATAGTCCTCGGCGTTAGAACACTCTCCCGTAGAGCTAAAGCAGCGGATGGAACTCCAGTCCAGCCCCTCCATGCAGGCCGTTGCACGCCACTGCTTGACGAGCGACGGCACCAATCCCAGCATCGTCACTCGTGCTCGCTGCACAAACTCTCCAAACTCTTTGCCCAGCGGCGCCTCGTAACACAAGGCAATCGTCGCCTTATTCATGAGTGCCGCAAAGATGAGCCACGGTCCCATCATCCAGCCGAGATTCGTAGGCCACGCCACTACGTCCTCGGTGCGAATGTCATGGTGGAAAAAAGCATCCGACGCGCACTTAAGGGGCGTCACTTGAGTCCAGGCAATGGCTTTGGGATCTCCGGTGGTGCCTGACGAGAATAGAATATTAATGGGAGACTCGGGCCCCGCCACCACCGAATCAAAGCTCTCATCGTCGCACAAAAAACTGTCCCAATCGGTGTCTCCGTCGCGCAGCTCTATGTCTGACTTTCCCACTCTTACGACGATGGCACGTGGGGCCTGCGCATCGATCACCTTCGCGTATAAGGGCAGCTCCTTGCCCGCTCGCGGGGCAACGTCTTGGGTAAAAATCGCAAGAGCCCCCGCAATGCGTAAGCGCGTTCGAATTTCTTCGGGAGCAAAGCTGTCGGCAATGGAAACTACCACCCCACCCATTCTGACAATCCCCAAATACGCTGACACCGCCTCGACCGTCATCGGCATGTCTATCGCAATCGAATCCCCAGGCCCGAAACCACTGTGTACGAGACTATTAGCAACACGGTTTGAGAGCGCCTCTAGTTCGCGGTAGGATACGTCCTTTAACTCGCCTGTGAAGTCCTGATACCGAATCGCACACGCGTCGGGGGTCGCCAGAAAACAGCTATCGACGATATTTAAAAGGCTCCCCTTAAACCAGTGAGCCTTCTCCACCCCGTCTGACAAGTCCAGCACAGTCTCGTACTGTTTTTTGA
>JAGQZV010000016.1 GCA_020435295.1 Bdellovibrionales bacterium
CCCCTTCGGCTCATTCAGTTGCACGTATGCGCTATGTACGTGGCCGCCGCGTGGCAGCGGCTTGACGATCCCAACTGGCTCGGCGGATCGATGGTCTTTGCGGCCATGACAAATATTATTTTCTCACGACTACCTAATATCGACTGGCACCAGTGGAAAAACGCGCTGGCCTTTTTCACCTACGCGGCTTTGATCCTGGAAGTCGCAGCGCCCATTCTGCTCTGGCGCAAAAAATGGGGCCTCTGGTGTGTGGTGGGGCTTGTCGCTATGCACGCAGGGCTAGAGTTATTCACCATGACGGGCTATTGGCAGTACATGATGAGTCTCATGCTCGTCTGTTTTTTGCCTGACTCGTTTTCAAAGAAAGCGCTGGAGCTTATTCCCACTCGATGGTTGCAGGTGGCTTTGAAGAGACGTCATACACAACCCGGTTGATGCCGGGCACTTCATTGATAATTCGGTTGGCAATTCGTCCGAGCGCGGGCTTTTCAAAATCAAACCAGTCCGCCGTCATCCCATCTCGACTTGTGACGGCTCGAAGCGCTACAACAGATTCATAGGTACGCGCATCGCCCATTACCCCTACCGCACGTACCGGAAGCAAAGCCGCTAGCGCCTGCCAAATCTGATCATACAGGCCCTGGGACTTCAACTCTTCCACAAAAATTGCATCCGCTTTGCGCAGAAGATCCAACCTAGAGCGTGACACCTCTCCCAGCACTCGAACGGCAAGCCCAGGTCCCGGAAATGGGTGGCGGCCCAAAATCCAGTCGGGAACACCTAGAGTACGTCCCAATTGTCTGACTTCATCCTTGAAAAGTTCTCGGAATGGCTCGATGAGCTTTAGTTTCATGCGCTTGGGAAGGCCGCCTACGTTGTGGTGAGTCTTGATCGTGTGGCTCGGGCCTTTCACACTCACGCTTTCGATTACATCGGGGTAAAGTGTCCCTTGGGCCAAGAACTTCGCGTTTTTGAATTTCTTGCACTCTTTTTCGAACACCTCAATAAAAGTCTTTCCGATAATCTTACGTTTTTTTTCAGGATCAGAAACTTTGGCGAGGTTCTTAAGAAAAAGCCTCTCCGCTTTTATCACCGTAAGCGGCACACCAAGCTCCCCTAAGAATGCCGCAACCTCTTCGGCCTCATTAAGGCGCATCAAGCCGTGATCCACCAACACGGGATGAAAGCGCTTACCCAAGATTTTACCGAGAAAAACAGCTAACAAGGTGGAATCTACCCCCCCGCTAACGGCACCGATGACCATGTCCCTCTCACCGACAGTGCGCAGAATTTCTTCAGACTTGGAGTGAAAGAAGTTTTCCATCTCCCAGTCCGGGCTAAGATCGCAAATCCCAAAAAGAAAATTAGAGAGAATCTTATCACCCTGCAGGGTGTGCGCTACTTCCGGGTGAAACTGCAGACCGTACAAAGACCCCATCTGGAACCCAGCCACTGGACAAGATTCGCTGCGGGCTGTTAGTTCGGCACCCTGGGGCAAAACTTCTACGCTGTCTCCGTGGCTCATCCACACTTGCAGTTTTTCGCCTTTTTCAAAGCCCAAGAAGAGGCCATCGGGATTCAGAATCTCGACCTGTGCGAACCCATATTCGCGTGTAGCCCCCTGGTTGACCGCACCCTTGCCCATAAAAGACAAGAGTTGCATGCCATAGCAAATTCCCAAGACCGGAACACTCATATCCAGAAACTTCTTGATGACTTTGGGCGCCGTCTTAGAGGTAACGCTCGCAGGGCCTCCCGAAAGAATAATCCCAGAAGGCTCCAATGCCTTTAGATCTTGGAATGAAATCGAGTAAGGATGGATTTCACAATAAACGCCCAGCTGCCGGATGGATCGAGCGATAAGTTGTGTGTACTGAGAACCAAAATCAAGAACAACGATACTGGGTTTCATCTATAAGTTCGGCCTGTAGTTAGGCGCTTCCTTTGTCACGAAAACGTCGTGAACGTGCGACTCCTTGAGCCCTTGATTGGAAATTCGAACAAACTGTGCATTTTTCTGAAGTTCGGAAATATTCTTGCAGCCGACGTAGCCCAAGCCGGCTCGTATACCACCCACCAACTGAGTCAGAACTTTAGAGAGCGGCCCGCGGTACGGCACCATCCCCTCAATCCCTTCCGGTACGAGCCCATCCACTTCAACGCCTGTCTGCCCATAACGGTCGCGGCTTCCCTCCGCCATCGCTTCGATCGATCCCATGCCACGGTAGGATTTGTAGGTACGTGCTTGGTAATACACCAACTCACCGGGCGACTCGTCCGTCCCAGCAAGCATCCCACCGAGCATGACGACATTAGCTCCTGCCGCGAGAGCCTTGACCACATCACCTGAATATTTAATGCCACCATCTGCAATAATGGTCTTGCCATACTTCTTGGCCACCTGACTGCACGCAAGGATCGCGGAAAACTGCGGGACACCAATTCCTGCCACGATTCTCGTAGTGCAGATGGATCCGCATCCCATCCCGACTTTTACCGCGTCCGCACCGGCAGCAAACAAATGCTCAGCGCCCTCAGCCGTCGCCACGTTCCCTGCGACGAGAGCTAGTTGGGGAAACTGTTTTCTTCCCCATTTCAATATGTCTAGCACGGCTTTGGAATCACCATGGGCCGTATCGATTACAACAACGTCGGCTCCGGCCTTTACCAACGCCGCCATGCGTTCCTGCGACGCCTCGCCCGTTCCGACCGCTGCGCCCACGCGCAAGCGCCCGTTGGAATCGCGATTGGCGTCAGGATGCGAAATGCTCTTCTCGATGTCTTTGATAGTTATCAGGCCCGCAAGGTGTCCCTTGTTGTCCACGATGGGAAGCTTTTCCACGCGGTGTTTGTGCATAAGCCGAATGGCTTCCTCAATGGTGGTGGCCTCGGGGCCTGTGATCAAGCGATCCGAAGGGGTCATGAGATCTCGAATCTTGCGGTTCAAATTTTCCTCAAAACGCAGATCCCGATTCGTGACGATACCGACCAACCGCCCATCATCTATGACCGGAAGCCCGGAGATGCCATGTTTGCGTTTGAGTTCAAGAGCGTCGCCCACTTGTTGCTCGGGACTCACCGTCACCGGATCCAAAATTCGCCCGCTCTCGCTCTTCTTAACTTTCGCGACTTCGCGGGCTTGCTTTTCGATCGGAAGGTTGCGGTGGATAACCCCCACTCCGCCCGCCTGGGCTAGCGCAACGGCAGTGGCGCTCTCAGTGACTTTGTCCATAGCGGCCGACATGATCGGAATCTTCATCTCTATGGTTTCAGTCAGACGGCTGCGCACGTCCGCTTCAGGCGGCCGCACTTCCGAGTAGCGCGGCACAAGTAGGACATCGTCGAAAGTAAGGGCTTCGTTTGGGGTCAAAGACTGATCCATCTAGGGCCTGGGGTTTCGAGTTAAATTGCCGGTTTATACTGAGAATCGCCGGGGGCGTCAAGTCGGGCTCCGGCGCGGCCGGAGGGTTCGCATGCATACAAAAAAGCGTATATAATTGAGGCAGTTTTACACGCATACTGCAACGCGCCGACAAGGATTCCATGACGACGAGCCGCGAAGATAAACGCGCCCCCAGAAGTTCTCACCCAGACCTCAGCGTGGTCATGCCGTGCTTCAACGAAGGGGCCCACATCGAGCCCCTCGTTCTGTCCTGGCTAGAAGTCCTGCGTGGGGCCGTCGCCGATTTTGAGCTGATCATCGTCAACGATGGCTCCAACGACGGCACGGGCCGAAGCCTAGATGGCTTGCGCCGCGAACACCCCGAAATCCGCGTTGTGCACCAGTTACACATTGGGCACGGGCGCGCCGTGCGCAGGGGGTATGAAACCGCGCGCGGCCGCTACGTATTGCAGGTGGATAGCAGCGGGCGGTACGATCCCAGCGATTTTCTCCGCATGTGGCGTGCCCGCGACCAGTACCACCTCATTCTCGGGCAGCGAACCCACAGATTGGAGACGTGGCCACGCCGGGTGGCCACAGCGGGGCTGCGCACAGTGCTTCGTTGGCTTTTTGGCGTCCGGCTCAACGATCCGAACGTGCCTTTCCGCTTGTATTCCCGGGTCGCACTCATTTCGTACTTGAAATCGCTGCCACCCAATACGGACGCCGCCAATTTACTCCTAACAGTACTTATCAAGACCAATTACCCGGAATTCGTTAAGGAACTTCCTATCCCTTTTAAGTTTCGCCCTCTGCCGGGCCGGCGACAGCGCTTGCGCAGCCTTCCTAGCCGCGGTTGGCTTTATTTTTCGGAACTGTTGCGATTGCGACTGTCCCCTATCCACCGGACAGCGCCTTTCCTCGCAGCCGTTCCCAGTTAGAGTTCCGGTAAAAACTTTTCATTCCTAAGTCACACGGCTATCGTCAGCATCTATGCCAATGTTAAAGAGCCTACAGCCCTGCGTTACCAGTCCGCTGAAACGCACGCTCTTTGGCGTGGGGCTCGTGCTCTACCTGGTGGCACCGTGGCTGAATCCTGGCTTTGTCGCTCTGGATGACTACACTTCTCTCACGGAATTTTTCGTCCCCGCGCAAAACCAAAACGTTGCCAAAATAATCGAAAACTCGGAGATCCGCTCCCCGATCCCACGCCTAATGCTTTTTGCAATTTCTAACTCTCTGTGGAAGCTCGGGATCGAAGACCCCTTTCTCCAATACCAAATTGTCCTGACAGTACTCGCGTTGTTCTCCTTTTTTATTTTCGTATTTTGCGCGTGCCGGCTCTACGGAAGCCGCCCCGATTGGCTTCGCTGGGCATTGTTTTTTGTCGGCAGCTTCTACCTATGCCCGTTCTTCTTCAGCCGAGCTATGATCGAGTCGCTGTCCGCGCCGTTCTTAGCATTAAGTGCCACCTGCGCCGTCGAATACGACCAAAACTCACGCCCCTCGTCACTGGTTAAAAGTCTTATCTTTCTCGGCATCGCGTCTACCATGCGCTTCCAAACCGGCGTGTGCGTATTCGCGATAGCGATGTTGCCCGGTCGTCGCTACCGGCACTGGATGGTACTTGCGGGGACCGGGCTGCTGCTTTTCTTGCTTACCGGAAGCGTGGACGCATGGCTGCGTGGAAGTTTTCATCAATCGCTTTTCTCGTACGTAAACTATAACCTCCACCACTCTTCTTCATACGGAACGACCCCGTTCTATACCTATCTTTTGCTTTGGATGGCAGTTTTGGTCCCGCCTACGTTTATCTCCCGGTACAGGAATTTCTCCGTGCGTGAACGCTACCGAGGCCTGCTTCCACTTTGGACATTCTTCACCGTTTTTCTGGTTAGCCATTCGCTCATCCCGCATAAGGAGGAGCGTTTTATGGTTCCCATCCTCCCGGTGCTTCTGCTGGCTCTGGTGCCGGTGACCGAGGGACTATTTTCAAGAAACCCGTGGCGCCGAAATTATTTTCTTTTGCTCAATGGCTTTTTGCTCGTTACCACCCTAGTGAGCACCCCTCAGCAAAATGCACTCGAGCTCGTCAAATTCCTTAACCGCCGGCCCGATCTCAGCGTGCTGTACGACTATGAAGGATCTGTCGTGCCCTACCTCTCCGCTTTCCTGAAGTACCCGGTGCGGCACATCCGCCTGGATCCCAGTAACGCGGAACTTTGGCATCCCGAAAACTGCCAAAGCGTGACTGCCGTCCGTTGGGACTGGACGCAGCGCCTATTCGCCAGGGGGCAAACGCTACGACCGCTGGCGGTCTTCAAACCCGCCTGGCCCGAAGCGCTCTTTGTCCGCCTCAACCCGTTGCGCAACTCCCGTCGGGGCCCCATCACGCTCTACCAACCCCCCGAGTGCTTGCGCTAACGCTCTGCCCTAAAGCCCAACCCGCCATCTGCCGATACGCATTACAGACAGGTCTCTGGGAGTACCCTTTTGGCAAAGCGAACGAAAAAAACTGAACCCAAAGCCCCGGGCAAAGCGAAGACGGCGACCCAAAAAGCGAGCCCAAAAAAGAAAACCGGGGAGAAAAAGCGCAAGTTTTGCCTGCAAAGTCACTGCCGGGCCGAGCCTGTTTCTGAAGGCTATTGCCGCCTCCACTACATCTCAGTATGGAAAACGCTCCAACTGAACAAGCGCATTAAGGCCGAGAAGAAGCTCAATACCTACGTCGACAAGCTCGTAAAAAAGTACCCGAAGGACTACATGGAGCGCTTGAAGGAAGGGCTTGAAAGCGACGACAAATTCAAAGAAACCCTCGATGAAATCAAGGAAATTGATTTCGACTCTGACTCCAAAGAAGGAACGGACAACGAGTTTTTGGAAAAACTCGCGCGCGGCCTAAAGATCTCAGACTAGCCCAGAAAAGGAAGAGGGACCGTCGCCGGTCCCTCTGATGGCTTGACTTTTATCCCCCCGAAAAAAGGGACCGCGAGGCCCCTCAACCCACGATCTTGAGCATTCACTAAAGCCGCGTCGCTTGAAAAGGCGCCGCAGCAAAAAAACTTAATTTTTGTTAACGCCCCATCCCAAAACAGCGGACTCCCCGGTTCCAAAAGGTGCCTATCTACTTTTGGAACCCGCCCGATACCTTTGTGGGAAAACAGTTGCTCCGCCGAGGGGATGCCGCTATAAACTGTGGGATTGTTTTTTGAGCTTCGCGAGAGAGGGAACATGAAAGTCGGAATTTTGGGACGTAAGGTGGGAATGACTCGAGTCTATGACGACAATGGCGCTTTGGTGCCGGTCACGGTCGTGGACACCTCCGACTGCGTCATCACGCAGGTGAAGCTGAATGAAAAGGACGGTTACGCCGCCATTCAGATGGGACTGGGAGCCCGCAAGCCCCAGAACGTCAAAAAGCCCCAGCAAGGGCACTTCAAGAAGGCTGGCACCCCGGCCAAGGCCGCCATGCGAGAAATCCGCGTGGAATCGGACGAGGCCATCGCTCACCTAAAACCCGGCCAAGCTCTCAAGGTGGACATGTTCCAAAAGGGCGACAAGGTCGATGTGATTGGCACCTCCAAGGGGCATGGGTTCACCGGTGTCATGAAGCGCCACAATTTCTCGGGAGCGAAATCCTCCCACGGTGTGCACGAATTCTTCCGCCACGGTGGTTCAATGGGTGCCAACACCTGGCCCGGCCGTATCGTAAAGAAGAAAAAGATGCCTGGGCATTGGGGCGATGAACGCAAGACGGCCCAGAACCTCGAAATTGTAGAGGTCAAAGCCGACGAGAATCTACTCCTCCTCAAAGGAGCCGTTCCGGGGTCCCGCAAAGGATTGGTCTTCGTGCAGTCGGCGAAGAAGCGCCCCGCCCCCTCTGATAGGCAGTGGGTCTAAGCAGAGTTTTTCTCGGCGATTCTTAGTTGCGACCTACATGACGCGGTGCTATATCCGGGCCTCATCAAGCTAGGAGATAGTAACAATGCGTTTAAGTTCCCCTCTTGCCCTCACATTTGTTTTTCTCACCCTCTGGGGAGGCTGCACCCAAGCCCCCAAGACCGCTGCCCCGTCCGAACCGGTCTTAAATTGGACGGATGAGGCGGCCGAAGTGCGCCTTGGCAGAGCGGAAGCAAAAAAGGATTTCTTTGTTTTGGCCAATCAGTTCCAAAGCCAGACGGACAAGATCAGTTGCGGCCCCACCACGGCCACGGTAGTGCTGAACGCTCTGCGCCTGACAAACGGAGCTTTCACCAAGCCGGTGGACACATCCCTACTTGATAAGAAACTAACCAAGAATCTGCCCGAGGGTTTTGATGCACGTATAGAGCGTTACACGCCAAATGTGTTTTTCTCGGAAAACGCCACCAAGATCAAAACTCCGAGTCAACTCTACGGAGAACCCGTTCAAGGGAAAAAAGATTTTGGGCTTCAGTTGCGACAGCTGCACAACATGCTACTCGCTCACGGCCTTAGCTCCACGATCCGGGTTGTCGATGACTCCCTTTCGGCGGACACGATACGTGAAGAAATCAAGGCTAACCTCGCCAAAGCGGGCGACTTTGTCGTCGTCAATTACAAGCGTTCTGAACTCGGCCAGGAAGGTGGTGGGCACATCTCTCCAATTGGGGCGTACGATCAGACAACGGACTCGTTCTTGGTTATGGACGTCAACCCGAGCAAAGCCCCATGGGTATGGGTCACCACCGAGGCACTCATAAAAGCCATGAAGACCATGGACACGGTAGAAAACCGTGGGTACTTGCTCGTCGCAGAAGGGACGTTACCCCAGAGCGACAAAAAAGAATCCGAATAATCTCGCTGACGGGCAGGGCCGACGATTAGAGCAAATTCTTTGCTCGGCCCGTTATCCATGCGTGGTGATCGCGAATCATGTCACTTAGAGATTTCTTCGGTTCCCACCTAAGTATCGATTTCGCCTGGCGGATGTCAGCCACGAGCTCCGGTGGATCGCCTGGACGTCGCGGCGCCATTTCGTGAGGGATGTTGCCTCCTAGAACAGTCGCCGCCGTTTCAAGCACGTCATGTACCGAAACTCCCTTGCCCGCCCCGATGTTAAGACTTTCAACCCCCGTTCCCCCGGGGGCTGCTAGCGTTTCAAGTGCCGCGACGTGCGCCGCCACCAGATCTTCAATGTGGATATAGTCGCGAACACACGTTCCGTCCGGAGTGGGATAATCATCGCCAAAAATCCGTATAGGTTTGCCCCCAAGAAAGGCACTTACCACGTTAGGGATTAGGTGCGTTTCCGGATCGTGTAGCTCTCCGTACTGCGCGTTCCCCAAGCTCCCCGCTGGGTTGAAGTACCTCAAGTTGAGCGCCTTAAGCCCCTTATGGCGAACAAACTGAGCGATCACGTCTTCAGCCATCGCCTTGGCTGCCCCGTAGGGCGAAACCGGAACGCGAGGTGTACTTTCACAAATCGGCAACTCCTTGGGGATCCCATACACCGCGCAGCTAGAGGAATGCACCAAACACGCTTTGGCTGCTGTTGAGGCTTCCGCAACATTGAGTGTGGACAATACATTGTTGCGTAAATACTCGTATGGTTTTTCGACCGACTCGCCCACAAGAGCTTTGGCAGCGAAGTGTATGACTCCCACAATCCCCGGACTCTTTCTAAAGGCGTCGAGTGTTAACTTGCGATCCGCAAGATCCAGATCAAAACAAGTGAGCTCCCCTACCATCGCACGCCGCCCAGTAGAAAAATTGTCAACAAGCACCGGATGGTAACCATTATTGGCCAATACATGTGCCGTACACCGCCCAATGTATCCAGCGCCACCGGTAATAAGGATAGTCTTCTTAATGCTCATGGTATGCTCGGGTAAAGAAGATACTGTAGCCCCTTGCCAAAAAACGCGCAAACAAAGGCAGCCAGCGCGAGAAATGGGCCAAATGGAATAGCGGATTTCAAATCACCTTTTTTCCAAATCATGTAAACCACACCAACGACCGAACCCACAGCGCTTGAGATGAGGATCACAAGCAAAATGCTTTGAAACCCCAGCCACGCCCCGATCATCCCCAGCAACTTGATGTCACCACCGCCCAGACCTTCTCGGCCGGCAACTTTTTCATAAAAGAGTGCTACCGCCAAGAAAACCCCACCCCCGAGCAAAATGCCTAGCAAGGAGTGCACCCATGTCGTTTCTGCCCAGAGGAAAGAGAATACGAAACCCGCAGCCATTCCACCTAAGCTTAGCTCGTCTGGGATAATACGGTGGTACAGATCGATAACAGAAATCACGAGCAACAGGGAACAAAAAATCGTGTACCCCACAAAATTCAGACTCAGCCCGGTGTTTAAGTACACCCACACAAAGAGCAGCGCCGTCACCAATTCCACGATCCAATACTGCGGAGAAATCCTCTCACCACAGTCGGCACACTTGCCTCGTAGCCACAAGAAACTCAGCAGCGGGAGGTTGTGGTACCACGCTATGAGCTTCCCACATTTCGTACAGTGCGACCTACCGCCCCAGAAACTCTTTTCCTGAGGAAGTCTGATGATGACAACGTTAAAGAAGCTGCCGAAAAGAAGTCCGATCACAAAAATAGAAATCAAGCTAAAGACCGGGAAGGTTTGTTCTATTCCGCTCACGTTGCAATATCCTTGTTGGCAAAACACACGCAGGCAATAAACAAAAAGAAGGCCGCACAGCAAAAGGAGTATACGACCGCCCAAAAAAGCTGAATCCAGTCCAAAGTGTACCCATAAGATGCGATTGTCTTCATGTTGAATATCTCCAGATCTGGAATCAGACTCATGATAACCGGCCATATCCAACTACGACTAATGGAAATATTGTAGTGGTAGACAAGCGATTCCCGCATGTGTCCGACGGCGAATAGACAAAGCGTTACGATGGCCGCCGTAATAGTCCCGGCGTTTACAGCGAAAAAATAAGCCATTGCTGTTAGTACGAGCACTTCTAGAAAAATGAGCCCAACCGCCTGGATCACGCTAAGTACGGATGAATCCCCGTGAAAGCTTGACTGAATTGCCAGGGTAACCAGCAGCATGCAGAACATGACCGCAAACTGAATCGCTACCTGCCCTATATATTTGCCGATCAAGAACGAACTGCGAGATATCGGTTTGGATAGAACCATCGCCACGCTGCCCAAGAGCAGTTCTCTCTTGAAGAGTCCTATTCCCATGAAAATACTGAACAATACCATCGAGACTTCTACAGCGGCCAATAGGAAATCCAACGTAATCTTGGCTTGTTCAGCGTAGGTCAATTGGCCCAGCAACAGGCTAAAACCGAGCGCTAGAACAGCAAAGGTGAGTAGCAAATAAAAGACTCTTTCAAAGATTAGTTCACGCATTGTAATCCAAGCCACTCTCAAAGCGATCATAACAAAACCCCCTCCGGCGTTCTCGCTTCCTGGACTGAGGTCTTTCCAAAGAGCTTTTGCTCTAGAGAAGCCCGTTGACTAAATACCCCAACCACTTGCGCCCCCATTGTTTTTAGATCATTCAGTGCCGCGAGCAGTTCATCGGTTCCCTCAATAGACCAGGTTTCTCCAAGCGGCGAACGACGAATCCTCTTCCCCCAAGTTGTGCTGTGCTCCGCTGGCAGTCCCCGGGCAGTCACTTCATAGGCTTCACTGCGCCCGCCCAAAAGCTCGTCAATTCGGCAGAAGTTTTTTAGTTCTCCTTTTGAAAGCAATATCACAGAAGCACACAGCTGCTCGACGTCAGATAGTACGTGGCTACTAAAGAATATGGTGGCTTCGGGCATCTCTTCATGGATGCGTCCAATCAGTCGCCGGAGCTCTAATCTTCCAAGCGGATCTAAGCCACTCATTGGTTCGTCAAACAACAATATACGCGGACGGGAAAGCAAGGCTTGAGCCATCGCCAAACGCTGCACCATCCCTTTGCTGAACCCCGCGATTCTTTCCGCTCGGGCATCAGAAAGCCCTACTAAATCAAGAAGCTCATCCACACGCTTGGAGAGTTCGGATTTTTCAAGTCTGCACAGGGTCCCATAGTAGAACAGGACTTCTTTGGCAGACAAAAATTTTTGAAAACGAGGATTTTCCGGAAGATACCCCACAAAGGCACGAGACTGCCGTTCGGAAGGAGGGTGGCCGCAGACCAGAATTTCACCCGCCGTTGGCCGAATGAATCCTAGGCTCATTTTCAAAATAGTGGATTTCCCAGATCCATTAGGACCAAGTAGGCCTACCACTTCGCCACGCGGCACCGCAAAGCTCACTCCACGAACAGCTTCCTTCTTTTTCCACAACCCCAGCGGGTATGTTTTGCTAACATCTGTAAGACTGATATCAAAAGGAAACTCATTGCTAGTCATTGTTCATTCCTTTGGGGCGATAAATCCCCACACGGTCCAGTTTTAACTCTGCCAGCGTTCGGGTAGGTTCAATTTCTTTTGTTCTAGTATCATAGTGAAACTCGAAACGCTCTTGGAGCAAGGGGCTAGCCCCTTCCCCACTGCGATCCGAGTGAACTAGAGCCGAAAGCTCGCGGGCCTGGATAGCGTTTAACGCTGCCAGATCAGACAGATCTCTAGGTTCCCGTTTTTCCTGAAGTCGATAGAGGCGCAAACTCTTTTCCCAGCTGGTCTTCTGTAACTCGAAGTTCAAGCTTCGAACACGTCGTTCCAAGCGTTCAATGGCGCGGGTGTCTCTGGTGGCCGCTAGCAAATCCATGGTCACGCGCAGTGCTTGTAGATACGCCCCGCTTTCACCAAGCAAGCGCACACCAAGCGAAGAGAGCCAGTACGGTGCCCCTTCCATGCCGGCTGCCCGTAAAATGTACTTGGACGCCACTTCAAATTCGCCCAGCTCGAAGTAAAGGTGGTACCCATAAAGGTAGTTGGGACGCCATTCATCGGGGCGGGACTTTACCCAACGTTCGAGTATAAGTCTGGCTCCGAGTTTATCCTGACGCAAAACCGAAAGTAGAATCGCGCCAAATTGAAAGGCGCGCTCGAATCGCCGATCCAGTGTTGTAACAGCATCGAGCTGGACAAACTCCCAGCTCACCTTTCCCGATTGGAGCGGTTCATGCTCGTGGGCTTGCAGAAACTGGATCCAAAGAAGATCCGCCAAAACGCTGTTGAACCCCATGTGGTACTGCGCCAGAAACTTGCTCTGAAACGCCGCGCGCGTAGGGGTCAATGCCAGACGCCGCGGGAGCGGTGCTTCCAGAACCGACTCCAAACCCAATTTCCCACCGACCAACAGCGCCACAATCATCACACCGAAGGCCATTTGGGCCTTGTGGTGTTGGAAATGTTGAAAAAAAGATGCGTGCAAGAAATCGGCCCCCAGTAGGGCTTATTCTAGTAAAGCTTTCTTTCTAGGGTAAGTGGTTTGGCGTCGGAAGGAGTATATGAAGTTGAGGGAAAGCAATTAAGCTCCAGCCATCGGCAACAGGTTTTGGGGGGTTGAATGGAATGGAAAGGTAGCCAGAGTCCATCCACTTTACCCTCAACTTCAAATTTTTATCTGCGTGTAGCTTACGTTCCGCGTTTCAAAAATATCTTTCACTCGCCCCTCATTGCACAGTGTGTGCCAATTTTGCGTACAGTGAAGAAACCAGATTAAATTATGTGTTTTCAAATGCTTACAAGAGTGACGAGTGGAAAGGGCCACCTCATTGCCCCTCCGATCCCTGGTTCCACAATGGGACCGTTTCACGGCCTACCTAAAAAAGCATGCATTTTAAGCAGCTTACGACTTTCGCCAAGATCACTATTTTGGAACCAGTGCCAAGCTGTAGGAACCCTAGTCATGCGGCTACCGCTTGGTCTGCTTTTTCAAAATAAGGACCGATAATATTTAGCTTTTTCCCCGCAGTCGCTGGCACCAGACTTGCTCCCAAATAGAAGCATGAGCCAGACGACCCATACGACCAAACCCAAAGCCCCACAGAAGAAGAAGTGGGGTTTGCTGCTTGGTCTTTTAGCAATTGAGGTCATCCTATACGCCGTGATGCCTAAAGCGGAGCGCGACCGCGCGCCCATGGGATATGTCGTCAAAGACGGGCACGTCTACACAGTCGCCTGGAAAGTCTCAGACGGCCAATTCCAGCTGAGTCAGTTTAGCGACTTACGCGAGGCGTTGCATTTTGCGAACAAGGAGCTGGCACTCTACCCGGCGCACTTGCGGCCCATTCCAGCACGTACCCCGCTCGAACGCGTCTGGGTTAGCGATCTCAGTGGCAGTTTCACTCTACTTTGGAAGGCCACGAACAACCCCTTCCTCTTCAAATGGAGCTTCGATCAGGAGCGCGACGCTCGGTATTTTGCCAATGCATTTGAAGCAGGGGCCTATTCCCAGTCGCCCTTTGGCCACTCGCTGCTACTTGTCCCCAAAGCCACCAACTAAGCGTTCTCACGCCAATTCGGATTTACCGCCGCTACTAGTTGTCAAGTTGACCAAAACCTTCTAACAATAGGTATTTTGTGCATTCTGCAGTGGAGGAGTCTGTATTGAGCTCGCCGAAGATTGAATTAGCTTCCAAGGAAAAAACGGACACGCTGGCCCTCGGGTTTTTCAGCAAGAAATCGGAAAAGAAGGACAAAAAGAAGGGGCCCCCCCCCACACCTGACTTTCATGGCACCAGCTCGCCGGATCTAGCTGCGTTGCAAGGTCGTTTGCAGGATTCCCACCACTTTACTGGGCGAAAAAACGACACGTGTTTGTTGCGCTATTACCCATACGGCTCCTATGCGAATGTGCTTCTCATCGGTTTGGGTGGCCTGACCAAGTTTAAGACTGAGACGGCGCGCCAAGCAGGTGCGGCGCTCTTTCTGGCCCAACGTAGGGAAAAACTTAGTGGCGTTACGGTGGACGGCCCGAGCCTTTTCGCCCAGATCGACGGCAAAGACCTTCCGCGCTACTTGCAAGCTTTCTGCGAAGGCTACGGATTGGCCGGTTACGAGTACACCGAGCTGAAGCAAGAAAAGCACGCACGCTTTAAACCTTCCGCGCTTTATATCAGCGGTCTTGAAAAGAACCCGGCCAATACAAAAGCCATCCAAACCGCGGCTGCGCTTTGTGAGTCGATCAATTTTGCACGCTCCCTTGGGGATCGTCCGGGGAATTACGCCACACCCGACATGCTTTCAAAACTAGTCAGTGACATGGCTAAGAACGTCGGAATTAAGTGCACGGTTTTTAACAAAGTCCGCATTCTCAAAGAAAAAATGGGACTCTTGATGGGAGTAGGAAAGGGCTCCGCAGAGGAGCCGCGCTTTATCGTCTTGGAGTACAAAGGCGGGAAAAAAGGGGATCCTCCGATCGCACTCGTCGGCAAGGGAATCACGTTCGACACAGGCGGTATTTCGATCAAACCCGCCTTGAAAATGGAAGAGATGAAATACGACATGATGGGCTCGGCCACCGTTGCTGGTACCCTCATGGCGGTAGCTAAATTGAAACTACCGGTGAACGTCACCGGTTACATCGCGGCAGCAGAAAATATGCCCGGGGGCAATGCCCAAAAACCGGGCGACATCGCCACTAGTATTACCGGCAAGACCGTTGAAGTGATCAATACGGACGCCGAAGGACGGCTGGCGCTCGCCGATGCCATCGAGTACGCCCAAAAGGACAAGCCCCAAGCCATGCTCGACTATGCAACGCTCACCGGAGCGGTGATCGTTGCGCTCGGGACGACGGCTACGGGAATCATGGGAAACAACCGAGATCTTATCGAGCGTGTCGAAGCGGCGTCCGAGGCAACCGACGAAATGGTGTGGGAACTTCCGCTATTCGAAGAATTTGAAGAGTACCTGCGCAGTTCGTTCGCTGACATCAAGAACGCGAGCGATCTACGAGAAGCAGGTTCGAGCATCGGCGGGACTTTCTTGAAATTCTTTGTCGATAAAAAGATTCCGTGGGTTCACTGCGACATCGCAGGCTCCGGGATGCAGCGTCGAGACAAAAACTACATGCCGCGTAACTACGCCGCTGGAGCCATGATCCGCCTGAACACGCACATGCTAGCGAACTGGGAACGGATGAAACCGGCCAATTGAAAAAGGCTGGCTCCTATTTCAGCAGAGCTATATAATTGAAGCGTCTTTATCCGACTAGCCCAAAAAGGACGCTTTCATGAAACTACAAGTTTTCCTCGTGTACGGCCTGATCTATTCGCTCCTTGCGACGCCAGCTTTTGCCGTCAAAGGAGAGCCGGCGGGTGGAGACGAAACCGCCTTCACCTACATCGCCCCAAATGAGCAGGTTGCAGGCAGCGGGGAGTTTGTGCACGGGGCGGGTCGCGGCAAGCTTCTAGTCCGCGTTCTGATGCTCGGATCGATTGACCAACAAGGTATCCATTACTTTCCGGAAAACACGAACCTGCTAGACGCCGTGCTTTTGGCTGGCGGTATTGATGACACCAGCAAACTAAATGGAATCACAATTCGCCGCAAAGGCAAGCAGGAGCTTATCGACGTCGCCCTTGAGGATCTGCTTGAAGATGGGGAAGCCATCCCTTTTCTCGTAGATGGGGACGTCGTCAACATTCCGTGGAACTGGCGCAAGGACATCGGCAATATTACGCTGGTAACCGGATTTATATCTTCTATAACAGCCTTCACGCTGGCGATGATCGCACTCGCCAAATAGGCTAACCGCGGATAAATCGGCTAACAAACTCAGTCTTTGGGTTTTCCCGGATTTCCTGCGGACTCCCACTTTGAACCAGTTCGCCCTTATCAAGTAGTGCGATACGATCGCTCATCCTAAACGCTTCTTTTTGATCGTGTGTAACATAGAGCATTGTATACGCATACTTTTTGCGCAGTTCCAAAATGATTTCGCACATTTCATCCCTCAAGACAGCGTCCAAGTTGGAAAGCGGTTCATCTAACAAAAGAACACTGGGTTCTGCCACCAAGGCTCGAGCCAGCGCCACACGCTGTTGCTGTCCTCCGGAAAGCTGGTTCGGTTTGCGATAAGAAAGATGGCCAAGCTGTACGCTGGCGAGCACTTTCTCGGCTCGCCGCTGTTGTTCCTCCTTTTTTATTCCCCTTACCTTCAACGGAAAGCACACATTCTGTAGCACCGTCATGTGCGGCCAAACGGCATAGCTTTGAAATACCATGCCTAGGTTTCGCCTCTCCGGCGGAACATTAATACCCTTTTCGGCGCTAAAAATCAGCGAATCGCCCAGCGAAATGTTCCCTCCGGAAGGTGTCTCTAGCCCAGCGACCATTCGAAGCACAGTGGTCTTGCCACAACCGGATGGGCCTAGCAGACTCAAGAACTCGCCGTCCCTAACCTCCAGATCCAGGCCTGGTACCACTACGGTTGCACCATAACTTTTCTTAAGCGCAGACAATGTAACTTGGCTCATACTTTTCTCCGCAAGGCTCCCAGACGCCGGGCGCCCCCGACCAGCACAACCAGAAAAGCGACCAGCAGAGTCGCCAATGCACACGCGGCACTGGGTTGCGCATACTCCTGGAGCTGAAACATTAACGTCCCCAGGGTTTCCAGGCCCGGCCCGGTCAAAAGGACCGACATCGTTAACTCTGAAAGTACGGGGAGTACCGTCAACATAAAAACGTGCAAAAAAGCCGGGAAAAGAAGCGGCGCCAGTATCCGTAGCAGCACCCCCCAAGGCCCGGCCCCACTTACACGCCCCGCCTCATCCAGATTAGGATCTAAACTTGCCATTGCAGGCACCATATTTTGAACCGAAAGCGCGAGGTACTTTACAACGTAAGCGATGAGAAGAAGCAGCGGCGAACCCAACAACGCAAACCGCCGAAATCCCCACCCGCTACCAAAGCTCACAATCAAAGCTAGAGCGATGACGGCCCCAGGGATCGCAAACGGAAAGCTCGCCAAGTTTTCAAACAGTGTCCGAAGCGGCATTCGAGTACGATCGCAAAAGTAAGCAATGAAAAACGCCACTACCACGCAGACAACTCCCGTTACACCCGCTAGGTACAAGGAATTGATCACCGAACGACTAAACTCGGCCATCTCAAAGAGATAAGCGTAATTGTCGATGGTAAAGTTGGCCGGACGCAGATCCCCCGCCACGCGCAGGAACGAACTAAGGAAGATAGCGGCCAGAGGAAGGATCACGATGATGAAGGCTGTCGAAGCCGTCAAAATCCAAAGTGGCAAACGCCCCCGGCCAAGACTGACAAGCGAGTGACGGGCCGCTTTGCCCACAACGAGACGCGTAAGAAAACGTCGCCGCAGCCATTCGTTGATCGCGATAAATACGATGGCACCGCCCACAAGCCAAAGCGATACAGCAAACGCCTTGTCGGTACCACTTAGGCCTCCCAGCTTTGCGTACGAGTAAATCCTCGTCGTTAGCACGTACAACCGGGCCGGGTTTCCGATTAGAGCCGGCACCCCAAATGCGGACAGCACGGCCAGCAGAAACAAAAGAGAAACTGAGGCAATGGTCGGAAGCAAACACGGAAAGGTAACTAAGAATGCCACCCGCACTGGCCCCGCGCCACACACACGTGCGGACTCTTCCAGTGAGGGGTCCATCGACTCCAAGGCTTGGCAAAGGCTAGACGTTAGGATCGGGAGATACGCCGTTGCAAAGACCCAAATCAGTCCCATCGCTGAATAAATGTTTATCCAGTTACCGAACCAGCGGTTGAGGAACCCCACAGTGGGAATCGCAAGCGTCGCCCAAGCGATCGCAAACAGGTAAGGAGGCAACATGTAGGGAAATTGGAAAATTCGCCTCAAGGGGCCGCGGCCCGGCAAATCCGTCCGCACGAGCAGCCAAGAGAGTGGCAAGGCCAGCATTAAGGCCGCCACCAAGGCCCCCCCGCAAAGTCGCACCGTCTGGTAGAGCGCGCGCAGTGTTTCTTTCTCAATCAGGATCTCGAAATATTCAGGGTGAGAAAAAACCCGTACTAGAAGCCCGGCTAGTGGGCCCACAGCAAAAAAGCAGACCCCGACGAACAGCAGGACGTAAACACTACGAAGACTTCGGTTCATGCAGACCTAATTCAGCACGACTTCCATAAAGCGCTTTTTGATGTCTTCGCGCTCGGCGTAGATGCCCGACAGTACCTCTGCGTTCCAAGGAAAGGAATTGGACAAAATTTCAGCAAAAGGCTTTTCCCCTTCCGGCGCCCGGAACGTTGGGATCGAAGAGTACATTCGCCCTTTCACTGTTTCTTCCTGCATGTCGTCCGACAAAAAATAATCGTAGACCAGCTTAGCAAGCTCCGGATTTTTTGTGGTCTTCGTAATCGCTATTGGAGAAGGCGCCAGAATCGCCCCGTCCTCCGGGTAAATGATACCGACTGGACTTTGCTTTCTTTGCGCATCGACAATATTTTCAAGTAGCACGATTCCAACGGGACGTTCTTTGGTTTCCATCCGGGTGATCACCGCACTGTTTCCACCTGCCGAAAGTAAATCATTTTCCCGCAATTTCTGAAAATAGTCCCAGCCATAGCGCCGCACCAGCTGCGCAACCGCCGAAAAGCTGGTCCCTGACTGCAGCGGGCTACCCATGGAGACCTTTCCCTTCCACTCAGGTCTAAGCAAGTCCTTCCAACTCTTAGGGGGATTCGGGACTGCCTCTTTGTTGTAGGCCATCACAACGGTAGGAACCCGGCAGATCACAAAGGCACCGCCCTTTTCCTTAAACCCGTCCGGTATAGGTTTGGCATTGAGGCTTTCGTATGGGAGCAAGTGGCCGGCGCGTTCGAGCTCCAAATACCAAAAGGGATCGCTAGTCATTAGGAGATCCGCCAATGTTTCCCCAGCCCCCAACTCTGCATTCACGCGTGCAGCCACGTTTTCACTTCCAGACTGGTACCACTTGAACTCAACTTCCGGAAACTTGGTTTGGAGCTTTTTCTCCATGTCCGCAATAACATCTTTATATAGCGAGGTGTAAATCCAAAACGTTTGTTTTGGCTTGCTTTTGGTACACGCGGCAAACGCCAACAGGCAGACCAGACCGGCCACCTTCAACACTCTCATTTTTCCCCCTTCAGTATTTCGACTGTAGGGTGTACCGCCTTCCGAGGCGGCCGTCAAAATACGCAAGCCACAAAAAAAAAAGCCCACGCGTAGAGCGTGGGCTTTTACAGAACCACTGGGTTCTAAATGCCTACATCATGCCAGGCATGCCACCGGGCATTCCGCCAGCCGGAGCTGCGGCTTCTTCCCGAGGCTTTTCCGTGATGAGCGCTTCGGTGGTCAGCATCAAAGAAGCAATGCTGGCAGCATTCTGAAGCGCGCAACGGGTTACCTTGGTCGGGTCAATCACGCCCGCAGCCACGAGATCCTCGTAGCGTTCAGCCAGCGCGTTGAAGCCGAAGTTAGCTTTTTCAGCGTTGTGAACCTTGTCCACAACGATGGAGCCTTCGTAACCGGCGTTGACAGCGATTTGACGAAGCGGCTCTTCAATCGCCCGACGGACCAGATTGAGACCGGCAAGCTGTTCGCCTTCCAGTTTCACCTTGTCCAGAGCTTTAGAAGCGCGGACCAAAGCGGTACCACCGCCGGCCACGATACCTTCCTCCACCGCTGCGCGGGTCGCATGCAACGCATCTTCCACGCGGGCTTTCTTCTCTTTCATTTCGATTTCGGTCGCGGCACCGACATTGATCACCGCCACACCGCCGACGAGTTTCGCCAGACGTTCTTGCAGCTTCTCACGATCATAGTCGGAAGACGTTTCGTCGATTTGACGACGAATCTGAGCCACGCGGCCTTCGATTTCCTTCTTGTCGCCCATGCCATCAACGATCGTGGTGTTGTCCTTATCGATCGTGATTTTCTTGGCACGGCCCAAAGAGTTGAGGGTCGCGTTTTCAAGCTTGTGACCGAGATCTTCAGATATCACCTGGCCACCCGTCAGAGTCGCGATGTCCTGAAGCATTTCCTTACGGCGATCACCAAATCCAGGGGCCTTAACAGCCGCGACCTGAACGGTTCCACGCAGCTTGTTGACCACAAGGGTCGCTAGCGCTTCACCTTCTACGTCTTCGGCGATGATGACCAAAGGACGTCCAGCTTGGACAACTTTTTCGAGCAACGGGAGAAGGTCCTTCATGTTGGCGACTTTCTTCTCGTTGATGAGAATGAAAGCGTCATCCAACTGGGCTTCCATCGCTTCCGGATTGGTCACGAAGTAAGGAGAAAGGTAGCCGCGATCAAACTGCATCCCTTCCACGACTTCCAGGGTGGTTTCAGCGGTCTTGGATTCTTCAACCGTAATCACGCCTTCTTTACCAACCTTGCCCATCGCTTCAGCAATAAGCTTTCCGATGGTGGGATCGTTGTTAGCGGAAATAGCGCCGACCTGGGCGATTTCCTTCTCATCCTTAACCGGGGTGCTCATCTTCTTGAGTTCGGCGACCAGGGTTTCTACCGCCTGATCCACACCGCGCTTGATTTCCATGGGGTTTTGACCCGTGGTCACCAGCTTCACACCTTCACGGAACATGGCCTGCGCCAAAACCGTCGCTGTGGTGGTACCGTCACCCGCATCGTCGCTGGTCTTGCTAGCGACTTCCTTCACCATCTGAGCGCCCATATTCTCAAACTTGTTTTCGATTTCGATTTCCTTCGCAACCGTGACACCGTCCTTGGTGACGTTGGGAGCGCCGAAAGATTTCTCGATGACTACGTTGCGCCCACGGGGTCCAAGGGTCACTTTCACCGCATCCGCGAGAATGTTCACACCCTTGAGAATCGCCGCCCGGGCATCCTCATTAAAACGTAATTCTTTGGCAGACATTGTTCATTCCTCCTTAAAACTTTCTAGCTTTCTACTACGCCGAGGATGTCTTCCTCGCGCATCATTAAGTATTCTTCACCATCAATCTTGATCTCAGATCCGGAATACTTGCCGAAGAGCACCTTGTCGCCCTTCTTAACCTCAAGGGGGTTGCGCTTGCCATCATCTAGCACTTTACCGCTGCCGACAGCAATCACTTCACCCTGCTGGGGTTTTTCTTTTGCGTTATCCGGAATGATGATGCCACCTTTGGTGCGTTCCTCTTCCTCGAGTCTTTTCACGATCAACCGATCATGCAAAGGACGAATTTTCATGACTTCTCCTCCTTAAGAGCTTGTAATTATTAAACTTACAAAGCTACCATCAACAAAAAACTGCCTGTTGGGGGGTAATTTAGGGAGTATGAAAAAAAAGTCAATGAGCCTTGGAGGGCTTTAACTGTCTTTTTTCTTCTCCCCTTTCGACACGGTGCTGGTTTCCTTCGCTGGCGAAGACGCCTCAGGCGTTTTCGCTGGCGCCGCTTCCTTCGACCCCGTTGAGGCGCTTGTACCCTTCTTATAGTCCGTCACATACCAACCACTGCCCTTCAGGTGAAAGCTGGACCTAGAGATTAGTTTGGTCAGCTCTCCCCCGCAGTTTGGGCACTTTTCAAGCGGTGGATCGGAAAACTTCTGAACCACCTCAATTTCCTTGGCGCAGCCCTCGCACCGGTACTCGTAAATCGGCATAAGACAGTGCGCGATCTTACATATTCTGCCTCTTTTTTCAATCGCTTCCGCAACGGATGAGTTGACTTCCCCCATTTCGGCCCCATATTGCAGGTTGAAAGAAGCTAGAAGGGCCGGTGGGAAAAAGGCTCTTTAAGTAAGGTTTTGATTTTATTGATATTTGCGCCATACCGGCGCAGGTGAGTTTAGCGGAGGATCAGGATGGCTAAGATAATTGGAATTGACTTGGGAACCACGAATTCATGCTTATCTATCATGGAAGGTGGCGACGCCAAGGTGATAGCCAACGAGGAGGGGGGCCGGACGACTCCCTCAGTGGTGGCTTTCACAAAGGAAGGCGAAAGACTGGTCGGCCAGGTAGCCAAACGGCAGTCGGTCACCAACCCCCATAACACCCTCTATTCGGTAAAACGGTTCATCGGGCGCAAGTTCGATGAGATCGGTTCGGAAACCAAAACCGTCCCCTATAAAGTGGTTAAAGCGGCAAACGGGGACGCCGCCATCGAGGTGGACAGCAAGCAATATAGCCCGCCGGAAATCTCCGCGATGGTTCTCCAAAAGCTTAAGAAATGCGCAGAAGATTATTTGGGTCAGGACGTAAAAGAAGCCGTTATCACCGTACCTGCTTACTTTAACGACGCCCAGCGCCAGGCCACTAAAGATGCTGGTCGTATTGCAGGGCTTGAAGTGAAACGTATCATCAACGAACCCACGGCAGCGGCCCTAGCCTATGGTTTGGACAAGAAAAAAGACGAAAAAATAGCAGTCTACGACTTTGGTGGCGGCACATTCGATATTTCCATTCTCGAAGTGGGCGACAACGTTGTGGAGGTAAAATCCACGAACGGCGACACGCATCTGGGCGGCGATGACTTCGATCAACGTATTATTGATTGGTTGGTGGCCGAATTTAAGAAAGATCAGGGCATTGACCTTTCCAACGATGCGATGGCCCTCCAGCGCCTCAAGGAAGCCGCGGAGAAGGCGAAGATAGAGCTTTCGACCTCACTCGAAACGGACATTAATCTGCCCTTCATCACGGCGGACGCGAGTGGTCCTAAGCACATGCAAATCAAGCTAAGCCGTAGCAAGTTTGAGCAGCTTGTAGATGATTTAATCGAACGCGCGATGACGCCTTGTAAGAAGGCGCTTGACGACGCCGGATTGAAATCTAGCGAAATTGACGAAGTCGTTCTCGTTGGCGGTTCGACCCGCATCCCGAAGATCCAACAGAAAGTGAAGGAGTTCTTCGGCAAAGAGCCCAATAAAAGCGTTAACCCGGATGAAGTCGTCGCCATGGGCGCGGCCATTCAGGGCGGCGTTCTCGCAGGGGATGTTAAAGACGTTCTGCTTCTGGACGTTACCCCCCTTTCGCTTGGTATCGAGACGTTAGGCGGAGTGTTTACGAAGCTTATTGATCGCAATACCACGATCCCATCCAAGAAGAGCCAAATCTTCTCTACGGCTGAGGACAATCAGTCGACGGTGGAAATCCACGTATTGCAGGGCGAGCGCGAGATGGCTTCGGGTAACCGAACGCTAGCTAGGTTCCAGCTGACCGGACTCCCTCCCGCCCCTCGTGGAGTACCGCAGGTTGAAGTTACCTTTGACATCGATGCCAACGGTATCGTCCATGTAGGCGCCAAAGACATGGCAACGGGCAAAGAGCAAAGCATCAAGATTACGGCAAGCAGCGGGATTTCCGAAGACGAAATCAAACGCATGGTAGACGATGCCAGCAAGCACTCAGACGAGGACAAAAAGAAGAAAGAACGCGTCACTCTAAAGAATAGCTTGGACAACATGGTCTACGGTACCGAAAAACTCCTTAAAGAAAATGGTGACAAGCTTTCGGCGGCAAGCAAGAGCGAAGTCGAATCGGTTCTGGCGGAAGCCAAGAATGCTATCCAAGCCGAAGACGTCGATAAGATGAAGGCAGCCCAAGACAAGTTGACCGCGGCGTCTCACAAGCTCGCCGAAGAAATGTACAAAGCTAGCCAGGGAGCTCCGGATGCTTCGGCGCAGCAGCCTGGTGGAGGTGGCGACAGCGCCGGTGGTGAAAAGAAAGACGACGAGCCCATTGACGCTGAGTTCACCGAGGAAAAGTAATCCGTTCCAAAAGGTGCCTATCTACTTTTGGAACCTGCTACATTTGGCCGCCCCTCCCGGGGTGGCCTTTTTTTATCCACAGGTTTGTGAGAAGGGAACGTGGTACCTTTTGCATTCCGGCCGCCTGGCGGGTATGAATTCTGCGGAGGCTGACTATGACCATTTCAAAGATTCACGCTCGCGAAGTCTTGGATTCCCGAGGAAACCCGACGGTAGAAGTGGAAGTCCTCCTCAGTGACGGGTCTTTGGGCCGGGCAATCGTTCCCTCCGGCGCGTCCAAAGGGCAAAATGAAGCCCTGGAGCTGCGCGACGGAGATGCCAAGCGGTATGGGGGCAAGGGCGTGCTCAAGGCTGTGGCCAATGTAAACGCCACGCTCAGTAAAGCGCTTTGCGGAAAGCACTTCGGTGAGCTAAGCTCCCTTGACTTTGCAATGCTGGAACTCGACGGCACCAAGCAGAAGTCAAAGCTTGGCGCCAATGCCCTGTTAGGAGTGTCTTTAGCGTACGCCCAGGCCGTAGCCCACGCACAGAATCGCCCGCTCTTCCTGACGTTGGGGGAAGAAATGGGAGTGGCGCAAAAGAACATGTGTCTGCCCATTCCTTTGATGAACGTCATGAACGGTGGAGAACACGCGAATAATAGCCTCGACATCCAGGAGTTCATGATAGTTCCCCACGGCTTTGAAAGTTTTAGTGAGGCGCTGCGCGCCGGGTGCGAAGTCTTCCACACGCTCAAAGATCGCCTCAATAAGAAGGGCTACTCGGTCGCTGTCGGGGATGAAGGCGGCTTCGCGCCAGATCTGAAATCGGATTCGATGGCATTGGAGTTTCTGTGTGAGGCGATTGAGGGCGCCGGATACAAAGTCGGCACCGAAGTCTCCCTCGCGCTGGATGTAGCCGCGAGTTCATTTTATCAATCTGCCAACCAAACGTACGATTTTTCCTTCGAAGGCAAGCGTCCGATCGGCAAAGAGACACTGATGGACTTCTACGGTTCCATTCTAGACAAGTTCAACATTGTCAGTATTGAAGACGGCCTAGAAGAAGCAGATTGGAAGGGGTGGGCTACGCTAACCGAGCGTTTTGGGAAGAAGGTCCAGCTAGTCGGTGACGATCTTTTTGTGACTAACAAAGAGTTTCTTCAGCTAGGAATCGACGACAAGGTCGCTAATGCCATCCTCATCAAGGTGAATCAGATTGGAACCCTTACGGAAACAATCGAAACGATGGCTCTGGCAAGGGCGCACCAGTATGCGTGCGTGGTTTCTCACCGATCGGGCGAAACCGAGGATACTACCATCGCGCACCTGGCGGTAGGTAGTGGCTGTGGCCAGATAAAGACCGGCTCGCTCTCACGTGCCGAGCGAACCGCCAAATACAATGAGCTTTTGCGAATTGAGGAGTGGGCGGCACAACAGGGTAAACCGCTCTCGCTCGCAAAGCACTTTTAGCGCCAAAGTTTCCCGCACCACATTAGCCCGTACATCTTGAAGTCCCCAATGAAAGACCAGACCGGGTATGTGAACGTCGCGGGTCGGTTTTTCTCGATGAAAAAATGCGAAAACCAGGCAAGCCCGTAGCTCCCGACGAGTCCCACCGGCAACCACAACGCGTCTCTTGTCGAAAGAGCCATGCCGAGGCAAAGCAGGCCAAAGGTAGTACCCACGAAGTGAAAAAATCGCGTCGCGGGTCTGGAGTGCTGCGAGAGATAAAAGGGCCAGAATTCCCGAAAGTTTGTCGGCGATCCCATAGAGGCTCCTCTTTGCGTCCATTATAACACCTTGCGGATTAGCCCTTCTGCAGCGAAAATCGGCCAGATGGATGAGTTTACGCAAAGGAGAGCCGGAAAGCTCCTAGATCAAGGGTTGGGAGCGGCCGAGTGCGGCAGGTTCCGTGAAGCGCGGGATCATTTTAAGTCCGCAGCAAAAGCGGTGGAGTCTGCCGACGCGCTCACATACTGGGGTTGGATGGAACACCACCTTGGAAACACCCAGTTTGCCATTTATCTATGTAAGCGCGCCATCCAACTCGACCCAGATTTCGGAAATCCCTACAATGATATTGGTTCGTACCTAATGAACCTTAATCGCATGGACGAAGCTATTCCGTGGTTAGAAAAAGCTGCCAAGGCCACACGCTATGAGCCACGCCATTACCCACACATGAACCTGGGCAGGATCTATCTTGCAAAAAGACTGTACTTGAGAGCGCTAAAGGAGTTCAAGAAAGCGCTGGAGTATTCTCCTGACGATCGTGAACTCCAATCCATCATCGCTGCGATCCACCGCGCCTTACAGTAGCGGCGCAATCACAAGAGAAACAATACTCATCAACTTGATAAGAATGTTCATCGCAGGTCCAGAGGTGTCTTTGAACGGATCACCGATCGTGTCTCCAGTAACCGCCGCTTTGTGAGCGGGGGATCCTTTACCACCTTCCAAACCGCCTTCAATGTATTTCTTGGCGTTGTCCCAGGCGCCGCCGCCGTTAGACATGAAGAGCGCCATCAGCACGCCCGTCAAAGTCGCCCCCGCTAGCATTCCGCCAAGTGCTTGAACGCCGAGGAGAAACCCCATCAACAGGGGAGCGAGAACCGCAATAACTCCAGGAAGCACCATTTCGCGAAGGGCAGCCGCGGTGCTAATCGCCACGCACCGACCCGTATCCGGTTTGGCAGTCCCTTCCATCAGGCCCGATATCTCACGAAACTGGCGACGGACTTCCTCCACCATGTCGTTCGCAGCACGGCCAACACTAGACATCGTCAGCGCCGCTACGAGAAACGGTACTGCGCCTCCTACGAAGAGGCCGATCACCGTACGGGTATCCACCAAGTTAATGGTTTCAATCCCGACCGCTGACGTGTACGCGCTAAACAGCGCCAAAGCAGTTAGCGCCGCACTCCCGATGGCAAAACCTTTGCCCATCGCCGCTGTGGTATTACCGATGGCATCCAAGCCGTCCGTAATCTTGCGCGTATCCGGACCCAGTCCCGACATTTCACTGATACCACCTGCGTTGTCCGCAATGGGTCCATAGGCATCGACACTCATCGTGATACCTACCGTCGCGAGCATACCTACTGCGGCAATCCCGACTCCGTATAAATCGGCGCATTCATAGCTCAGAAACATGGCCAAGCAGATAAGCAGAACCGGGATGGCAGTTGATTCTAGGCCAACGGCGATGCCGGTGATGGCATTGGTTGCTGGACCCGTACGAGAAGAGATCACAATACGATGCACGGGCTTACCGGCTGTATAATACTCGGTGACCATCCCGATAAGAATGCCGACGACGGATCCCAATAGAATGGCCCAGAAAGGCCCCATTGGGCTAAGCGCATTGGCTTCCGTTCCAATTTGAAACCCAAGACCCTTCACCGCTATATAGGAGCCGGCAAAAAGAATCAGCGCTGAAATCATAGGCGCGTAACGAAGCGCCGATGCCGGATCCAAGATCCCTTTCAAAAACTTCATCGCTATGATGCCCAAGACCGAGGCGACTAGGCCTATCATAATGACAATCAAAGGAAGCGCGACGGCCTCCATGCGGGAACCACCGTAAACGGCTGACGTTGCCCCGATCGCCATCGTCGCAATCACACTGCCAACATAGGACTCGAAAATGTCCGCACCCATGCCGGCCGTATCGCCCACGTTATCACCGACGTTATCCGCTATTGTCGCCGGGTTGCGGGGATCGTCTTCCGGAATTCCGGCTTCCACTTTGCCCACCAAATCGGCACCAACATCTGCCGCCTTGGTGTAGATGCCTCCGCCCACGCGTGCAAACAACGCAATCGTACTCGCGCCCATCGCAAAACCATTGATGTACGAAAGGCTAGTAAGATCCCCGTCTCCGGTGAATAGCCCATACAGGACCCCCACGCCGAACACGCCGAGGCTCGCTACGGCCATCCCCATTACGGCACCGCCGCCGAAGGCTACGCCGAGCGCCGCCCCAGTTCCACGTTCCACAGCCGCTTGCGCCGTCCGAACGTTCGCCTTTGTCGCGGCCTTCATCCCAAGAAAACCCGCCAACATGGAACAAATCGCTCCAAACAGGAAGGAGTACGCTGTTTGAGGATTGAGAAAGTAAAAGAGTAGGGAGAAAACGAGCGCGATAAAGACCATCAGATAGGAGTATTCTTTCTTGAGAAACGCCATCGCTCCGTCATGGATTTGCGCGGCGATCTCTCGCATCACATCGGTCCCGGCCGACAGGCGTGAGATCCCTACATAAATACTGATCGCAACGAGAAGACCACCCACTCCCACAAACGGCGCAGCACCTGTAGAACCAAGCCAGACGTTCATCTTCTATATCTCCTTGTACTGGGGCTTCCCCCTCACTTTAATCTGCCTCTTGTACACTATTCGGACCGGGTTTCAAAGCAGAGGCTACGCTGGCGGTGAGGAATATCGGGACCTTGGCGGATCGACGCGCCGCCCTCTTCGTCGCTCGTAGAGAGTACCCAACTTCCCATGATGGGCTTTCGAAACGGTGGTATCCTAAGCAAAGTAAACGGAGGTTTCCAGATATGGGCACAAGCTTAGGCGAACTCTTTTTGGGCGGCGGTTGGGTGATGTGGCCCTTGCTCGTTTTCTCGGTTATCACTTGGGCCATAGTGCTCGAACGCGCTTATGTCTATCTTCGTCTACGCCCAAGACTTCAAAATCTGACCCAGTCACTGGTTAGCAGCCTTCGGTCAGGCGACACCGCGGCCGCTAAGCAAATTTGCCACCAAGAAAATCCCCAAATTGGTGAACTCTTTTTGAGTACTCTGGATACCAAACGTTCTCGGGAGCAAGCTGAACGCGTAACCGATCGCAATCGAGTGCGCTTTATGAACTACCTAAAACGTAACCTCTGGATCCTCGGTACCATTGGCAGCGCCAGTCCTTTTGTGGGATTGCTAGGAACGGTGGTGGGCATCGTCCGCGCCTTTCACAGCATGGCAGAAAAAGGGACCGGCGGGTTTAGCGTAGTGGCCGCCGGAATTTCCGAAGCCCTCATCGCCACCGCGGCCGGCCTAGTAGTCGCCATTATCGCACTGCTGACCTACAATATCTTTGTGACTTTCGCGAATCTCACGATGAGTCAAGTCCGGCTCACCCTTGACGAGATTCTAGATCATTCTTTTGAAAAGGCGGCCAGCTAATGGCAATGCGTTTTGATGAAAACGACGATGAAACCATCGTTGCGGAAATCAATATCACACCACTTACTGACGTTTTCTTGGTGCTGCTCATCATCTTCATGATATCGAGCAGCGCCATGCTAGAAGGTGGGCTCAATGTCAAATTACCTACCGCCAAGTCCTCTGCGCTAACACAGACAGTGACCGGCAAACCAGTTTACGTAACCGTGGACGCAAACGGTGGGATCAACGTGAACAGCAAAGATGCCGGCCCCGACAATCTGATCGAGGTGTTACGCGGTGAGTTAAATCAAACCCAAGAACGCACCGTAATTATCCGTGGGGATGAGTCCATCTTCTTGGGAAATGCAGTACGCATCATGGATGCTGCCCGCGCCGCCGGGGCCGACAAGATTGCCATTGCGACACAACCTCCCAAATAACCTCTCTACGCACGCCCCACTTTCCGTTGACGCCCCAATCACCGAACGCTAGTCTTTCTAACTTCTTAAACCAGTATTTGTCCTACGTGGGGTAGGCAAAACGTATTGCGGAGAAAGGCTGAGTTCTCCGAGGAGAGTTTGCTGTGAAGAAATTTGTATGGGTTAGCATTTTCGCCCTTTCCATTATGGGTTCCACCGGCCTCAAAGCCGCAGATGGAATTTCGGAAACAACCGTAGAGTCCAAAGCCACCGCTTCGGTAGAACTGCTGGGGATGGGCTACCTCTACAGCGTCTTCGGATCGTACAAATTTATTCCCGAACTCGCTGCCAACGTTGGCATTAGCTACATTTCTGTCACGTCGGGATCGAGCACCTCTTCGACATTGGGTATCCCGCTTTCTCTTTCGTTCTTGGCGGGTGGCACCAACAACCATTACTTTGAGGTGCTTGCCGGCGGTAGCATCTTCACAACGTCGAGCACAGTGGGCAGCGGACTTTCTGGAAGCCTCTCGGGTTGGGTAACGACAATTGGAGCTGGTTACCGCTATTGGCCCAAAGAAGGCGGCTTGCATTTCCGCGCCACTATGTACGGTTTCATCAAGGGTGGTTTTTTCCCTTGGTTCGGTCTGAGTTTCGGTTACGCGTTCAGCTAACCAGGACTATGCTTTCTCTTCCGGGGCGACAACGCCCCGGAAGCGGAAGACGTCTTCCGTTCAAGTCTAACGTCTTACTGAAACGGAATATAAGTCGAGTACGGCATCAAAATACGGCCCAGCTTGTCCGCCGTGTAGGGCCCTTCTTTTAGAGCCATTTTCCGAATATTGGGATCTTCCAGGCGAGGATCCTGTGAAACACTCCGATAAAACTGGACCGCCTCCTCGCGGCGTCCCACCAGATCGTAGGCACGCGCCAAAAAAAAGCGGATTTCGAAATACTCGGGAGGGACAATTGTGCGTCCGGCGAGATGAGTTCCCAGTTCGTGGTTGGCGCGTTCCAGTAATGCCACAGCGGACTGAAACTCGCGGCGCTTCATCTGCAGTACCGCTGCCGTCAAAGCTGCCTCCGGAAAAAACTCCGCGTTCAAGCAACGTTCGAGCTCAGTCCAGGCAAGCTCCAGGTCACCATCCATTGCGGCGATAAAGCTTAAGATGTAGGCTTCCTTCGCAATTGCCGTTTCAGGTTTTGCAAATCTAAAGCCAGCAAATCGATGAGCAGTCTTCCCTTCTTTGCCCGCAAATATTTCTGACAAATCGTATTCTTGGTATTCGCGCAAGTGTATGGGCGCGGGCCCTTCTGCGATCCACAGCTTTAATCGTTCCGGATCGAGGACCAGACTTTGGATGTTGTAGACTTGCGAAACGGTACGGTTGAAAGGCTTTTCCTTTTCCCAATAGGGATCAAAATGATCCCCCATAAAACGTACCGCTTGTTCTGGCTGTAGCGCATGACCCTCCCAATTTACCAGGCTCTCGAGGCGGGTTTTGCGGGAGTAATTGTCCCAGTTCATTCTCGCGGTTGCGGCATACTCCATAGGTTTGCACTCGGGAGACTGAAAGTAATTGGAGTGGCTAAGACACACACTTCCGTTGCCCAACGAACGGAT
>JAGQZV010000179.1 GCA_020435295.1 Bdellovibrionales bacterium
TTTACAGCAACATGCACCACCTGATCGAGTACGTCGCTAAACTCAGGGAGCTGATCGATAGTTATCGGGCTGTGCAAGAAAAGCTCCCAGCCAAGGAGCGTCAGCAGATTGAGGCGATTTTGGAGAAGTTAGAAGTGGAATTCTTGCTCAACGACATTGAAGATCTTTCCAAAAGCTGCCTCGACGGGGCCAAACGGGTAAAGGACATTGTACTCGGGCTTAGAACCTTTTCTCGGATGGATGAGGCAACATTCCAACCAAGCGACATACATGAATGTGTTCGATCCACGCTCAAGCTTCTTGCTTCCGAATTCAAGAACCGCATAGCGGTACACGAGGAATTTGGAGAGCTGCCGCTTGTGGAATGTAACGTCTCACAGATCAATCAGGTCTTCATGAATTTACTGACCAACGCAGGCCAAGCCATCAAGGGGCGTGGAGAAATCTGGATCCAGACTCGGCGTGACGGGGATGAGATCGTCATAGAAATTGAAGACAGCGGCAGCGGTATACCCAAAGGGGAGCTTGAGAAGATCTTCGATCCCTTCTTCACGACTAAAAAGGTGGGCGAAGGTACAGGGCTGGGTCTCAGCATCGCCTATGGGCTTATTCAAAAGCACAATGGGAGTATTAGTGTAGACAGCAAGGTGGGAACCGGCACTCGTTTTACGATTACCCTTCCTGTTACCCAGCCAACACCGCTTGCCCGCCAGGCTTAAGAGCCCCAAGGCCACTCTTGTTTTGTCAACCCAAGATAGTTGCGGTAACAATAATCCAAATGAACCGAACTCACCGAACGGCTCTGCTGAAAGAGCAGCTCAAGAAACGTATATTGGTTTTGGATGGGGCCATGGGAACGGCCATCCAGGATCTCAACCTGACCGCGGAGGATTTTGGGGGGCCGGAGCTCGAGGGTTGCAATGAGCACCTCGTTCTGACCCGCCCTGAAGTGATCACCTCTATCCATGAAGCCTACCTCAGAGCGGGCGCGGATATCATTGAAACGGACACTTTCGGCGCAACGCCGGTGGTGCTCGATGAATTCGGTTTGGCAGACAAAACCCAACGCATTAACGAGGAGGCGGCGCGCGTGGCGCGGCGTGCCGCAGAGAAGTATTCTACGCCGGACCGGCCGCGCTTCGTGGCGGGTTCTATTGGGCCTACAACCAAGGCTATCTCGGTTACCGGGGGGATTAGTTTTCAAGAACTCGTCGAAAACTTTTACGCGCAAGCAAGTGCGCTCTATTCCGGCGGCGCGGACTATTTCTTGATTGAAACCTGCCAGGACACGCGCAACGTGAAGGCCGCACTGCTGGCAATACGGCGGCTTTTTGAGACTGAAGAAGCTATTCCAGTCGCCGTATCGGGAACAATAGAGCCCATGGGAACGATGCTGGCCGGGCAAACCGTTGAAGCTTTTGTAGCGTCTTTGGCGCATGAGGACCTTTTGTACGTGGGCCTCAATTGTGCGACGGGCCCGGAGTTTATGACCGATCATCTGCGATCGATGGCAGGACTGAGTCCCTTCGCGGTAGCCTGTGTTCCCAATGCCGGATTGCCAGATGAGGACGGTAACTATCTAGAAACGCCCGCCATGATGAGCGAGGTACTCAGCCGGTTTATCGAAAAAGGGTGGGTGAACTTGCTGGGCGGGTGTTGCGGGACCCGGGCGGATCACACCGCCGCGTTTGCGAAACTTGCCGAAGGAAAGACACCGCGGGCCGTTCACCCCGCGTGCTCTAGTTTTCTGTCTGGCCTGGAGTTTTTGGAAGTGAGTGATGATGTGCGGCCAGTTCTCGTTGGGGAGCGTACCAACGTGATTGGAAGCCGTATGTTCAAACAGCTCATCGTAGACGGGAACTTTGAACAAGCGTCTGAAATTGCGCGTAGCCAAGTCAAAATGGGGGCGCAAATTATCGACGTGTGTTTGGCCAACCCGGACCGGGACGAAAAAGCCGATATGAAGGCCTTCATGGAGATTTTAATCCAGAAGGTAAAGGTCCCTTTCATGATCGACTCTACTGATCCCGAAGTCATCGATCTGGCGCTGTCTTACTGCCAGGGAAAATCCATTATTAACTCGGTTAATTTGGAGGATGGCGAGGAAAGATTCGAGCAGGTTGTCCCTATTGCGAAGAAGTACGGTGCGGCACTGGTTGTGGGTACTATAGATGATGATCCAGAACAGGGCATGGGCGTAAGCCGCGAACGCAAGCTGCAGATTGCGACGCGTTCTTATGATTTACTCGTCAACAAATACGGTGTGGCGCCCGAAGACATTTATTGGGACCCGCTGGTCTTTCCTTGTGGCACCGGAGATGCCAATTATGTGGGATCCGCAGAAGAAACCGTTGAGGGGATTCGGCTCATTAAGGCGAAGTTTCCTAAAACCCGATCGGTGTTGGGAATTTCAAATGTAAGTTTTGGTCTGCCTCCGGCGGGTCGGGAGGTGCTGAACGCGGTGTTTCTATACCACTGCGTGCAGGCAGGACTGGATTTGGCTATTGTCAACTCGCAGAAACTGGAACGTTTTGCGAGTATCAGCGATGCCGACAAGACGATTTGTGACAATCTACTATTTAACCGTACGGAAGATCCTGTTGCCGAGTTTGCTGCGCACTTTCGTTCCAAAAAACCCGGGAAAAAGAAAAACATAGGGGCAGAGTTACCTCTGGATGAACGCTTGGCCAACTACATCGTAGAAGGGTCCAAAGATGGGCTGGTTGCGGATCTTGATCTCAAACTGAAAGACGCAAAGCCCCTTGAAATCATCAACGG
Source organism: Bdellovibrionales bacterium (assembly GCA_020435295.1). Taxonomy (GTDB): domain Bacteria; phylum Bdellovibrionota; class FAC87; order UBA2466; family JACKAF01; genus JACKAF01. The sequence goes on from JAGQZV010000179.1 coordinate 2,779, forward strand.
CCCCCTCATGGCGGGAATGGACGAAGTGGGCCGTTTGTTTAACGACAATAAGCTCATTGTTGCCGAGGTGTTGCAATCGGCCGAGGCCATGAAGGCTGCGGTGGCGCACCTGGAACCCCACATGGAAATGAATGAGTCCTCGTCTCGTGGCAAGGTGTTGCTAGCGACAGTGAAAGGCGATGTACACGACATCGGGAAAAATCTCGTCGACATCATCCTTACAAATAATGGTTTTGAGGTGATCAATCTTGGCATAAAGGTCCCTCCGCAGTCGTTGATTGAGGCGATCGAGAAGTACAATCCAGATATCGTGGGCTTATCGGGCCTGTTGGTTAAGTCCGCCCAGCAGATGGTGGTGACAGCTTCTGACTTCGCCGAGGCAGGGATTAAGACCCCTATCATTGTTGGCGGCGCCGCGCTGAGTGAGGGTTTTGTCGATAAGAGGATTTCAAAGGCGTATGCAACAGGAACCGTTGCGTACGCGCCAGACGCCATGAAGGGGCTCGAGCTTGCCAAGACCATTGTGGATCCCGACTCCTTCGAGTCGCTCAAGTCACGGCTTACGCAACGCCGGGCAACAGCCGCTGCCGGCGAGTCGTCGCAGGGGACGCGCACCGGGGCCAGTGCGTCGACCGAGCGTTCCACTAAGGTGGACGTGCTTGCGGATGTGCCACACGCACCTGACTTGGAGAGGCACCTGCTGCTTGGCAAAACGCCCATCGATCAAATTTGGAAATTCATCAACCCCATGATGCTCTATGGTCGCCACCTAGGGGTTCGCGGCAAAGTCGTGCGGTTACTCAACGAAGTGAGCGAGCGGCCGGCTGTGAAGAAAGAAATTGCAGCGCTGGATCCCAAAGCCTTTTCCATCTGGGAGGCAGTCGAGGCGATTAAGAGTGAGTACCGCAGCTCAAAGCAAATGCGTGCCGCAGCCGTTTACCAGTTTTTTAAGGTGTATTCCAAAGGTAATAGTATTCACTTCGTTCGTGCCGATGGCACGCAAGAGGCGATGGAGTTTCCGAGACAGAGCAAAAGTCCGAACTACTGTTTGGCGGATTTTGTTTCTCCTGATCCTATTAAAGGAGACACGTTGGGGGTGTTTGCGGTTACGGTGGGATCCGGAATCAGGGAAGAAGCGGAGAAGCTCAAACAAGCAGGGGATTACTTGCGTTCTCACATTTTGCAGGCCCTGGCCCTGGAATCTGCCGAAGCCTACGCAGAATTCCTGCATGCGCAGATGCGCCGCATGTGGGGATTCGGTGATTCGCCCGAAACTACGATGCTTGAACGTTTTCAGGCAAAATACCGGGGTAAGCGCTACTCATTCGGATACCCGGCCTGTCCGCGTTTGTCCGATCAGGAGCGCGTCTTTGCCTTGCTGCGTCCCGAAGAGATTGGCATTCAACTAACGGATGGCTTTATGATGGATCCCGAAGCAAGCGTCACAGCCCTGGTGTTTCATCACCCGCAAGCTGCGTACTTTTCCGTGGGCCAAACGGAGGATAGTGATGAAGGCTGATGAGCTGTGGAAAAAGGCGCCGGCGTCTGTACTGACGACAGGTATTGGTAGTTTGCCGCATCCGTATGTAGATGCAGCCTTACAATTTTCGTTTCAGATGAATGTTCCCTTCCTCCCCCAGCTGCCTGCGCGCAACCCAAAGGAATTCATGATCGGGCAGGCGTTGGATCGCTTGCCGGGCCTGTTTCTGGAAGAGGGGGGAGTAGCCAAAATTAAAATCGAGGACTGGGAAAAAGGTGCGGCGAAGATGCGTGAGACCATCGAAGCCGCTCTTGTGTTGCAGAAGCAGGAAGCGTTTGAAGTTTTCCTTCCGGATGCGGATGCCTGGAGCGCCTGGACGCCCTTTTTATTTGAACTTGAGGAGCGTAACATCCCGTTTGCAAAGATTCACCTGGCGGGGCCGCTAACTTGTCAGTGGGCGCTACAATTGGAAGATGGAACACCGGCTCACAAACGGCCTGAAGTAGGCATGCAGGTGTACAAACTGACACTCGTGCGGGCGATTGCGATGATTAGAAAGCTCTGCGCGCTCGGGGTTACGCCTCTATTTTACGTGGATGAGCCTGGGTTTTACGGATTCACGAAGTCCAACCCCACACATGTCACCGGGCTTTCCGAACTGAAACTGTTTATTCAAACGTTGCAGAAGGAAAAGGCGCTGGTGGGGCTTCATTGCTGCAGCAACACGGATTGGAAGGCAGTACTCAACTTGCCCGTGGATGTGCTTTCCTTTGATACGCATTTGTCGCTGGATGCCATTTTGGCGCAAAAGGATTCGGTTCAGACGTTCCTCGGGAGGGGGGGGCGTTTTTCTTTCGGGATCGTTCCGACTGCAGTGCACTCAGTAAAAATCATGAGCTTCACTCCGGAACTTCTTGTGGATACCTTTCTCGATTCCGTGCGCCGTCATTACCCCGAGGGCACGCCTGCTGCGCTGCTCAAGCAGTGTCTCATTACTCCGGCGTGCGGACTGGCGCTACATCGCATAGAAGATGCAGAAACCATCCTGACCTATACGCTAGAATGCGCTAGAATAATCAATACACTCTAGATTTAGCTCAACATTTCCTGAGGCATTTTCATGGAACCCATGAAACTTTCGACCCGTTTGCTGGTGCTTGCGGGGATTTCCTTCTTTGTCTATGTCGGAGTCGCCCCGCTGTACAAAAATCGCGGCAGTGCGCTGAACCCAAAGGGCGGCACGTTGCTGCCTGCAGTAGGCAAGCTTGCTCCCGCTGGTGTAGATCTACACATGATCGGGGTGGAGCAGGGACGCGTGCTCCCGGGTGAGGACGATCGGCCGTGGTGGGGGCAGTGCCAGGATAAGGGGTATGACAAGACCCAATGCCATGAAAAACTGGCAGGAACGAGACCTCAGACGGCTGTTGAAGTTGTCGTGGGGCCTTTTGAAAAGCCTGCCATCCTTGCCTTGGTGGCACAGGATAAGGTTCGCTGGGATCTGAAACTTGAGAACGCAACGATCCTAAACAAGATCATTTTAATGGGAGGCGGGCCTCTTAGCGTTACCGGCAATTCCGACGTTCCCGTAGAAGTGTATACCCAGAAGCCATCCCCATGCGACAATTGCTACCAAGGAGACGGGGCGAAATACGCCTACGCTTTCGATAGTACGTTGGTATCGGTACTGGACCGCCTTAAGCAGCTGACCGGACTAGATCCGCAAACCGTCCAGTTGAAAAGAGAGGGCCACACCTTCTTTGTCTCCTCAACGACTCCTGAATTTTCGTGTGCTGCATTTGAAAAAAAACTTCACGCGGATCAGTGTGGGAGCTTGGCTAAAGGTATCAAGGATATCCAAAATATCCTAAAGCGTCCTCCGAACGAGAGCACCGCACACTATCAAAAATCACTCAAGGCCGCACAAGAGCGGTTTTTGGCCAGTGATTGCCGCTGACCAGAGGACTTTCTGGAAATACCTTTCGCTCAGCAGATGAATAAAACGCAGCGTGCGAAACGCATCAAACCAGGTGTGAAAGTGACGGATTCGATCTGGCTCTGAGGATCGGGTTTGCCAGGCCACTCGAAGTGCGTGGTAGCCGCCCAGAGTTTCCACTACATCCTCAAAGGCATCGGTCGCGTTTTCCAGATCTACGGCATTGCGATTGCAGCAATAGGACTCGGCCGCTTGGATCCACTGCCCCAAACAGTCAAAAACGCGCGGATCATATACGCGGTACGCTTCTCCACGTTGTAGTGCTGCGGAGAGTTTTCCTGTAGCCTGGCCCGTCCCAAACGGCACGCGATCGGAGGGGCGGGGACGGATATTCAAAAGGGGTGATTTCAAGGATTCGATGCGTCCCACTTTAGCCAGTTTGTTGAGCAGATAAAAGTCCTCGGCCGCCTCGCGCTTTGGAAAACCTC
>JAGQZV010000180.1 GCA_020435295.1 Bdellovibrionales bacterium
GGTTACTAAAACAAACGTGGTATAGGTACCGTATGCACGAGTCGTAGTCGGTCAGCGCCGGCGTTTCGGCAGAAAACGACTGCATCTCGGCTATCCAATAGAGGCTAGAGCGGACTTCCTCGTCCACCGAAGCACTTTCTCTCAATAGATTTTGGGCAGTTTCCCGCGCCCAGCGCAATTGTCCGGACGCAAGTAAGTTCAAGATCAGATACGCTATCCCGCCGTCCCGCTGCATCGAGTCGACAAGGTGCTCGTACTCAGCCCGGGAGTTCTCCGAGAATTCGGTGCCAAGTAGCTCTTGGTGCAGTCCCCGAGCAATCGCCGTTAGTTGGGCGTATTTTCCACCGGCGCACTCGTACAGATTCCAATACAAGCCCGAAACGAGGCTTGCGCTTTCGGCGATTTGCGCGAACTCATAAGACAATTTTGCCGGCAAGGACTCGATATTGCCAACGTTGAGGTAGACGAATGCCTGACGCAAGCGAGCCCGCCCTTCGCCGACTTCGCCAAACGCCAGCACCCGTAGCTCCACCAGTGAACGCAAACTCTCAAGCGCCTTTCTCTCTACTGCCGGCACGTCCACGGGAAGCAAACGCTCCGTTATGTGATCCAAAATTTCTCTATCAGACGCGTCCGCGCGATCACTAAACAAGGCCACCAACCGGTTGAACTCCCCGTCCTTGCGTTCCGGTACAAGGCGATTCACGAAAACCGGGCTCCGCCATACCAAGAACTCGACACAGAGCCACACGGCAAAAACGAATACGACAAAATAGTGCTTATAATAGAGGCCCATCCCGATAGTAGCCGCTACTAAGACGGCCAAAAAAGCGGCCAGAATGTATTTCTTACGATCCACGTACGTACTTCTTCGCTCTCATTTGGACCGAGACAGCCCGAGCGTGGCTCAGGTTTGCACCGATCCCGCGTGGTATCAAGAGCAATCCAGGTGCCAATGTCCTAGTGCACGAATTGGCACGTGCAACGAAAAACGTGCCCCAGAACGCTTGGCACATGCTTAGCCGCTGAACACGATCGCCTGTAGTCGACACGTATACGCCGGCTTGGTGTGGACGATTTTCGCAAAGCCTGCTTAAATGATCGCCAAAGGAGTCTCATGAAGCCTCAACAACGCGTCGCCATCATCGGCGGCACCCGGATTCCATTCGTAAAGTCTTTCACGCACTACCAAAATCACACTAATTCCGATTTGATGACTGCAGCGTTGCAGGGTCTAGTCGACAAATTCAATTTGAAAGGAAAGAAGCTTGGGGAAGTAGCCCTCGGTGCGGTCATCAAGCACCCGAAAGATTTTAACCTATCCCGCGAGTGTGTTTTGAATGTGGGCCTTGACCCGCACACACCCGGCTTTGACGTCCAGCGCGCGTGCGGCACCAGCCTGACTGCCGCCATCGGAATCGCCAATAAGATCGCACTCGGGCAAATCGAAGTGGGGATTGCAGGAGGCACCGACACCAATAGCGACGCTCCGCTCACCTTCAAAAAGCAGGCACAGCAGGCGTTTCTGGCGCTGAGCCAGGCCCGCTCCCTAGCGGCGCGGCTCTCGGCACTAAAACGTTTTCGCCCGGGATTGTTTGTCCCCAACATTCCCAGTGTAAATGAACCACGTACGGGTTTGCGAATGGGGGATCATTGTGAACTCATGGCAAAGGAGTGGAAAATTTCACGCGCAGCGCAAGACGAGTTGGCCTTGCAAAGCCACCAACGTACTGTGCAGGCGTATCAAGAGGGATTCTACCACGATCTTGTTGCTCCGTTCGGCGGTCTGGACAAAGATCCGTTGCCTCGCGCCGATACATCCCTAGAAAAGTTGGCCCGTTTGAAGCCCGCATTTGATCCCGAATCCGGAACGCTCAGCGCCGGCAACAGCACCCCTCTGTCAGATGGTGCATCGGCCGTTTTGATGGGCTCCGAGGACTACGCAAAAAAGCATGGGCTGCCAATTCTCGCCTATTTCGTAGATGGCCAATCGGCGGCAGTGGATTATGTCGGTGGGGAAGGCTTACTCATGGCCCCGACCTACGCGGTGGCAGAGCTGCTACGTCGCCGCGGACTTGCTTTGCAAGACTTCGATTTCTATGAAATCCACGAGGCCTTCTCGGCTCAGCTCTTGTGCACGCTCAAGGCATGGGAATCGGCCGCGTATTGCCAACAGTATCTTGGAGAGAAGCGGCCGCTCGGCCGTATAGACAACGCCAAACTGAACGTGAAAGGCGGAAGCGTAGCGATCGGTCACCCGTTTGCTGCGACCGGGACGCGTTTGGTGGCCTCGTTGGCGAAGCTTCTTTCGGACAAGCCCGGAGCGAAAGGACTCATTTCCGCCTGCACCGCGGGTGGCATGGGGGTAGCTACCATACTTGAAGCCCCCTAATGTGTCGCCGAATACCCATCATAGGGCGTTTCAAACAGATCGTCACCGGCAGACAGTTTGACAATCAGTTTGTTCCACGCACGTTCTTCAATTCGAACGGCTTCCAACTGATTCTCTGAGTTAAATCCATGCTCTGCAAACTGGTCAGCGTGCCGTTTCTCCTGAGCTAAAATAGTCGTGAGCACGCGTTTGATCGCAGGATCGGACGTTTTTTCCAGATACCACGGATACAACCACATTACTCGCTGTTCTATGACCCAACTCACCAGTGGGTAGTACATCACTGGAGACAGACCTTCACAAATCTGTCTGTCGACGCTTTGAATGTACTCCCAGCCCGATTCGCTCCAACTGGGATCTTCCCACGCGTCCTTCCCTCCCCGCTTAAGCACCAACTGTTTTAAGAGGTGTGCGTGCAGCGCCTCTTCCTGAATATGCTGCAACACGGAAGCGTTGACACGCTCGTATGGAATGCTTTTTAGGATCTTTCGGCAACCGACGTACTCCAGCTGACTCAGCAAGTTCAACCACCGTGTCTCCGTAACTTCGTCTTGAACCACCCCATCGAGCCAACGCACGAAGGGTTCAGATGCAAAAGTCTCTAACATTTCGGATTTCCTCATATAGGCTGTCGAAACACTCTCCCAACTCAGCCTCCGTTGTACAGTACGGAGGTACAACATACAAAACATTATGCATAGGCCGCATCCAGATCCCCTTTTCCCACAGTCTTTCACAGATCTTCCAACCTGGCCCGTTGGCTGGCTGCGGGATTGCCTTGCTTGCTTTGGATCGTACGAGTTCGGCCGCCCAAATCATTCCAAAATGGCGAACGTCTCCTACAACGTCGAGGCTCTCAAAGCGCGGTACCTGCTCGCTCATTAACCGCACAAGTGCTTCGTTTCGGCTTAAGACTTTTTCTTCCTCTAGCAGACGAAGACTCTCCAGTGCCACTGCGCAGCTGACGGGGTTCGCGCTAAAGGTGTGCCCGTGGTAAAACTTTTTGGACTCCGCGCCTTTGAAAGCCTCGTACACGGTGTCAGTTGCCACCGTAGCACCCAGAGGAAGTGTTCCCGACGTGAGGCCTTTGGAAAGGGCGACTAGGTCGGGACGATCGGTTAAGTGGTCCAACGCAAAGTACTTCCCCGTTCTCCCAAATCCCGTAAACACCTCGTCAAAAATCACCAGAACGCCTTTCGCCTTGCAAAGACTAATCAGCTTTTCAAGATAGTCCGTGGGGTACACAACCATTCCGGCAGCTCCCATCACTAAGGGCTCCACGATGAGAGCGGCAATCTCGTGGCCCCGCGCCTCGAGCAAGGCCTCAACCCCGTTCAGACAGGAGAGAGCGCACTGCGGGTATTTTTTATCGACGGGGCACCGGTAGCAGTATGGCTGCATGGCTTTTAGCGACGGGCGAATGGCCATGTCAAAAAAATGGTGGAATTCCCGCACGTAGCCAACAGAAATCGCGCCTAGCGTATCACCGTGGTAGCCTTCTTCCAGCGACAGGAAATACCGCCTGCCGGATTCCCCTCGATTATTCCAATATTGCAACGCCATTTTGAGCGCTGCTTCCACAGCGGTTGAGCCATCGTCGGAAAAAAATACTTTTGAAAATGGGGCCCCTAAAAGGGCAAGCAGCATTTCGGCAAGCTCCACAGCGACTTCGTGCGTGTGCGGGGCAAAGAGCAGGTGATCCAGTTTTGCCGCTTGAGTTTGTATAGCTTTTACTAGTCTCGGGTGGCAGTGCCCGTGCAACACGCACCACCAGGAGCTACTGGAATCGAAGTACGCTTTGCCGGAGTCGTCATACAGGTAGGCGCCGCGGCCTCGCGTGATGAGCGCTCGTGGCCCCACCACCGGATCACTCGTATACGGGTGCCACACAAAGCGGCTATCCGCCGCCAAAACAGAATCGGTATCGGCCATTATTCGGGCAACTCCGCTACACCAAAGAGCTTGCGCAGCACAGGGTGCGCGCTAACGGCCGCAACAACAGCCCGCCTATCGTTTTGTTCGGTCAGTTCGGCAAGTACCTTCACGTTAGTATAACGCTCTATGGAGGCTTTGTTACCCATCGCGTTTCCGTGTCCAGAGCGCGACAAGACAACACCAAGTATTTCAATTCCGCTGGCGCGGCACTGGTTTATGGTCAAAAGCGTGTGGTTGATACTCCCCAGTTGATCCGCAGCCACAATGAGGGCCGGTATTCCAAGCTTGCGAATGAACGTGTCTTGCAATTCCGTCTCAGTCATTGGCACCAGTAAACCACCTGCCCCTTCCACGATCACAAAGCGGTCCCGCGCATGCTCTCTAAACCGTTGCGTGAGCGCATCCAAATTAATCGTTTGTTTCCATTTTTTGGCCGCCTCATACGGCGCGACGGGATCGGCAAAACGCACTTCGGGCGCGAGGTACGCGTCCTCGCCAAGCTCAGTCAATTCTCGGACGTCGTGAGTATCATCGCCAATTACCGTCCCTGTCTGCACCGGTTTCCAGTAGGCCACCTTTTTGTACCCATAGAGAAGTTTCAGCAAGCCGGCAGATACGGTGGTCTTGCCTATTCCAGTATCTGTTCCCGTAACAAAAATTCCGTCCATAAATCCCTCAGCATTTCGGCCATTGTTTCGGTATTGTCCCGACTCACACGCAGATTGAGTGAAACGCGCAAACGCTCTTCTCCCTCTGCTACCGTGGGGGTGCGAATGGCCCTGATCTCTAGCCCAGACTCTCGCACATTTTCACAAAACCGCAATACCCGGTCCGCCCCACAGACGCGGAAAGGGAGTATGGGTGACTCCCATTCAAGAGGCGTCTTGGGCGCCGGCAGGGGCGAGCCCGGCAGCTTTTCCCACAGGTGGCGCACCCATTGCGCCCGATCCCGCAACTCCGTCCGACGCCAAGGCTCGGCTCTAACCACCTTAAGCGCTTCGCCAATCATGGCCACCACCACCGGCGGTGGGGCTGTGGTAAAAATGAAGGGCCGGGCCCGGTTCAAGACCAAGTCGATAAAGCGACGCGAGCCACAAAGCGCGGCTCCCCCCACACCAAAAGCTTTTCCAAAAGTGACCACCTTAGCTACCGCGTCCCAATTGTGGCGCCTCGGTAGTAAGCCCTCGCCCTGTTCCCCAAACACTCCGGCCGCATGGGCTTCATCGATAAGCGCAAAACCGCCGCTAGCCTCCGCGGCCCGGACGATCGTCTCCACCGGGGCGAGGTCTCCGTCCATACTAAAGAGAGACTCGCTCACAAAGAGTGCCCCTTTTTGTTGTGCAATGGGATCCCAAAGAAGATGAGACACAATCGTTTTCGGAAGGCGCGAAAGTCGAATAGCGTCGATAATACTGGCGTGGTTCTTTTCATCAGAAACAACGGACTCGCACACCTCGGCTAAGACGCCTACCGCTGCCAAATTGGCGAGATAACCCGTAGAAAAGAGTAGCGCCGCCGGGGCCCCGAAGAATCGCGCGACCGCCTCCTCCACGCTTTCAAATAAGTGCGAATGCCCCCCTAGGAGCCGGGATCCCTTGCTCCCCGCTCCGTAGAGATCCAAGGCACGCTTTCCCGCTTCGATTAGCCTCGTGTGGGTCGACAGCCCCAAGTAATCGTTGTCGACAAACGACACCCCCGTTCCCAGACTTAGCTTGCGGTACAAGTGAGCCGCTTGCAGTGTCTGCAATATTTCATGTATTGCCGATCCAATCACGCTACACTTCTCCCACACATTAGACTAAAAGGCGAGTTGACCCCTCGGAGGAGACACCATGGAAATCCGCTCTAAGCACGTGCTCATTACGGGCGCCACCAAACGGCTCGGCCGTGCCATGGCCGATTGTCTGCTTAGCGAAGGCGCGCGCTTAAGCGCGCACTACCACACAGCAAAAGACGAAGCCCTGCTCTTTGAAAGATCTGCCTCGCAGAAGGGCTTAGCCGTCCGGTCCATTGAAGCAGATTTGCGACAGAGTGCAGCGGCGGTCAATCTAGTTAAGAAGGCCGTCGCAGAGTTTGGGCCCATCGACATTCTCGTTAACTCGGCGAGCCTGTTTTACCCAACTCCGGCGCACAGCGCGCAGGGGCACCAATGGGCGGAACTACTTTCTTGCAACCTAACGAGTCTTTTTTTCTTGTGTCAAACGGTTCACAACACACAACCAGAAGGTGGAGTCATCGTGAATCTGGCGGATGTGTATGCCGAACGCGCCTTACCCGGCTACGCAGCCTACAGCGCGACGAAG
>JAGQZV010000181.1 GCA_020435295.1 Bdellovibrionales bacterium
CTGGGGGCTTGGTCGTGAAAAACGGTTCCATCATACGTTTACGAACGGACTCTGGGATTCCTGTACCGCTGTCTGTTACGGAGATCTCTATTTCGGGTCCCAAGTCACGGACGTCAACCCGCACCCAACGGTGAGGTAGTGAACGGACCGCATCGCAAGCGTTATTTAGCAAGTTTACAAGCGCTTGTGCTATCTGCGTGCTACGGCACTCGATGACAAGTTTCGGATCAATCTCCTCCGCAATGAGTTCTATTCCGTGCCGACGAAAGCGCTCCGATGCATACGCGAAGATGTCGGATAGCAGCGTTCCGAGTTTTTCCTCGCGTATAGGGTCTTTGGAGCCGTCGCGCGAGAAAGATAAAATGCCACGTATTATTTTGGTCATTCGATCCGCTTCGTCCCGAATGGTTTTGGAAACCTTAATTAGCGAAGCTCTATCTGGCGTCGAGCGTTCGAGCTGACTCTCCAATAACTCCATGCGGCCGCGGATGGTGGCAATGGGTGTTCCTAGTTCGTGTGCAATCCCGGCCGCCATTTCACCCAGGGCCGCCATTTTTTCTGCATGGATCAGTCGAGTCCGCTCTAGTTGCAGACGATTTTCGGCCTCACGTTTCGCGGAGATGTCTTCGGTAATTCCCATGATGTGGCGAAGTTTTTTTGACTCGTCTCGTACAGGAACGAAACAAGCCTTGAAAGTGGCCACATGGTTTTGCACCTCCGATTTGTATTCGAAGGACAAGGTATCCCCATTCACGGTGCGGTGAAAAAATTGTTGAACCTGGGTGTGATGTTTTTGCGGAATGACTTTTAGGTGTGACTCTCCGATGGCGTCTGCCTCACTAGGGAAGCCCATCATCGCCACCCCTGCGGCGTTCATTGCGGTAATTGTCCCGTCGAGATCGATTTCGTAAATGCAAAAAGGCGCATTCTGGATGAGAAGGCGTTGGCGTTTCTCACTAGCTCGCAACTCTGCTGCGGTTTGCGCGAGATCGGAAATGTCTCGCACAATGCCCGTAAAGTAAGACTCGCCTCGGTGCTTAAATTCGCTGACGGCAAGATAAACGGGAAAGATCGTGCCGTCTTTGCGCTTACCCACGGCTTCACGCCCTCGGCCAATTATTTTGGCAACCCCGGTGCGTAGGTAGTTGGCGAGATACTCGTCGTGTTCGGCGGCGTAAGGTTCAGGCATCAGGACGCTGATGTTCTTACCCACTAGGTCTTCTTCCGAGTAGCCGAAGAGCTTTAGCGTTGCGGGGTTTACCGAGTCGATTAGGCCCTTGGAGTTAATCGTCAAAATGGCGTCTACCGCACTGTTGACGATGGCGCTTAGCCGATCGACTTGTTCATTTTTGACTTGGTCCACTTCAATACCCTGTCCGGTGTGAGCATCCTAGCACAGCGAACCACAGCTGCAATAGCGGAACCTGAACTACCTGATTTACTTGGCTTTCTTTTTTGCTTCCTCTCGCAATTCCTGCAATTTCTTTCGGACGTCAACGGGTAGATGCGTCCCGCTACTACCGGTGTACCCCGCGTAGACGTTTTCTTCGAAACGTTCGTAGCACCGCTCCGCTTGGGAGGAGTGGGGGTAGGTGCGAATGCAAGACTGGTAATACACTTCTGGCAGGGACCAGAGCTTTAATTCATCAATCGCTTCGTAAGCCATGCCGGTAAGCATGAAAGCTTCAGCCAGAGTTCGAGGCGGAAGTTTCTGGCGTAAGACCTCGTGTAGTTCGGCTGAGGCGCGCAAGTAATATACTGCTCCCGACTCGTCGGCGGGATAGATCTGTAGACCCCGGGCCGCGGACATCAGAGCTTTGGCTTTGCCAAGCGGCGTCTTGGAGTGCATGGGGCCTTTGGGATTTTTCTTCCACGCTTCTAGACTGCTAATCCAATCTTTCAAGCGCGCGTCCAAGAATCCTACTGTAGTAGTGTTCTTCGGGAGCTTTTTGAGCACCTCAATAGCGCGAGCAGGATCTTTGTTTACGCGAACGCAAATGGCTAGCATCTTTTTGACTGCCCGATCCCATTCAAAGGGATTTTCCTGCATCACCTTGGGATCCAAAATGATCTTTTCATATTCCGCAAGAGCTCTATCAAACTGTCGGGTTGCGGAAAAAAGATCGGCTCGCTCTCCAATGGTCAGGGAGTCCGTCTTGGCATCCAATTTCAAGACCGGAAACTTCGGTCCAAAATCAGTTCGGGTATGGCAACTTATGCAGTAGGAAGAGATGGAGAGTAGAATGGACCGGGCGTATTCCAAGTGTCCCTGATTGAGCGCGGTTTGAGCGTGTTTGGCTTCGTCTTCAAAAATAACAGATAGCATTCCGATGCTGGGATCGGCATCGATAGGCCCCCCCTTTTTTGTTTTCTGAGACTTCGCAATCCGGTGGGAGAGCTCCGTAAGCTTTGCGGTATTCTTCTTTACGCGGGCAAGTGTGCTGCGATCTTGCAACGCGTTTTCTTTGCTGACATCGACCAGAAGTTCGGGAAGTACATGCGACAAATCCTGCATCTTGGCAGACCACGAGGAATCAGCCGCCCCAAGACTTAACGTAGATAGGGCCATCAGTGCTGTCGTAAACTTATTGAGTAGGCTCATTGGTTCCCCCGGAATTTAGGAATCAGTAAAGAAGCTTAGGAAATCTCCTTCGGTAACAATACCAACTAATTTACCATTTTCGGTTACAGGAAGGCAGCCATACTTTTTCTCTGCCATCAGTACTGCCGCCGTGCGAAGCGTGGTGTCGGGCGTGACAGCCTGAACTTCGGGCTGCATGAGCTCTCCAACAGGGATATCGCCGATGAGAATGTTTCTATCCAGCTGGCTTACTTCTGAAAGTTCTGACAATGAATAGCGCAAGACGTCGCGGTGGGACAGTAGCCCCACTAGCAAACCCTCCCGATCAACGATCGGAATGTGGCGAACGCCCTTATCTTGCATCAGCTGTTCGGCTTTGCCCAACGAGTCATCGCGGCAGAGTGAGTAAACGGGGACACTCATAATGTCGCGCACGCACAGTTTTAGGCGGCTAAGCCTGTCCCGAGCCGATTGAAAACGTTCTGGTTTCGCGTTCATCCTGGTCCCTCCCCGTCTGCGAAAAATCGTACAAAGTCACCCTCGGTCAAAATCCCGACTAGCTTCCCGTCCCTATCTGTTACCGGAAGACAACCAATTTTATTTTCGCTCATCTGGATCGCGGCACTACGGGCGCTCGTTTCTGGTGCGATGGCGCGTACTTGGAAAAATTTTGAGTCCTGCATGATCGCTTTCAGCGGTTTGGTTGCTAACGGTTCACAAGTTTTTCCTTTGGGCATGGAATGAAGTAGTAAATCCCTTTGTGTGACAAGCCCGACGAGTTTTCCTTGCTTATCCACAAGCGGTGCGTGGCGAATGTGGTGGCGTTCCAATAGATCCGCCAAATCCTGAAGCGTGTCGGAAGGCGATAGCGTCCGCACGTTCGTAGTCATCATATCGCGAACACACAAACCCGAGGCGAAAACTCGCCCGCGGATGGCGGCTGAATTATGAGTTTCATCTGACATATTAGTTCCCCTTTATGAATTTGCAATTGCCGTACCAGACTAGGGTGCTTCCTCGTGCAATTGTAACCGAGAACATGGGTAAACTTGTCTCAAATTGATTGACTCTGTCCCACCCGGTTTTCCGAAATGCTGGGACAAGGTGCTACGGCTTCCATCTCCCTTTCCTTGCGGTAAAGAGTGCGGCGATTGATTCCTAAGATGTCTGCCGCGCGATCCTTGCGTCCGCCGGTTTTCTGCAGCACCAACTGAATATAGCGGTGTTCTAGTTCTTCTACAGTCGGCAAATCCGAAGTGGCAGATTTGAAAAACTGTTCGGGATCCGCCTGGTGAAGTTCCGGGATTTCCGCCTCGGTGATGGTTTCATTGGTGCTCAGGACGATAATGCGTTCGATCAGATTTTCAAGTTCCCGCACGTTTCCGGGCCAATGATAACCGGTCAGTTTCTTCATTGTGCCCTGGGAACAACTGCGTACGGGTGAGGCGTTTACTGCAGCGTATTTTTCGATGAAGTGTTCCACGAGCAAAGGGATATCCTCCACTCTTTCGCGGAGTGGTGGAATCACAAAGGGGATAACACTTAATCGATAATAGAGATCCTCTCTAAAACGCCCAGCTTTGATCTCCTCTGGCAGATCCTTGTTGGTTGCAGCAATGACTCGAACATCTACTGAGCGCGATTGTGTGTCGCCGACAGGACGGATCGATTTATCCTGCATGACTCTTAGAAGCTTCGCCTGCAACGCGAGGTCCATATCGCCAATTTCATCTAGAAAAACGGTCCCGCCATTGCCTTCTTCGAATAGTCCGATCTTGCGTTGGCTAGCACCGGTAAAAGATCCTTTGGCGTGGCCGAATAGCTCGGATTCCAAAAGGTTTTCTGGAATGGCTGCGCAGTTAATTGCGACAAACGGCGCGCCTTTTCTGGGCCCATTTTCGTGAATGGCCCGTGCCACCATTTCTTTTCCGGTACCGCTTTCACCCGTAATGAGTACGTTTGCGCGTGCCTGTGAGACTCTTCGGACGAGGTCAAAAACCCGTTGCATGGCGGGGCTTTTGCCGATGAGAGAGTCCAGGTGCCAGCTCTTTTTGAGTTCTTTGCGTAGTACCTGGTTCTCACCGTGCAGACGGCGGTATTCAATGGCACGTTCTACTGTGACTCCTACTTCTGCTAGTTTGAACGGCTTTACAATATAGTCGTAGGCCCCGCGGCGCATGGCTTCGATCGCCGATTCGATACTTCCAAAGGCCGTGGTGAGTACCACGGGAATGTGCGGGTACACACGCTTGAGTTTGGACGCAAAATCAGTTCCGGTCATTTGGGGCATTTTGATATCCGAGAGGACAAGATCGACATGGCTTGGTTCGAGTGGGGTGGGCCCCTTGCCACTAAGGGCGGCAAGAGCTTCTGGGGCTACTGGAAAACAGGTCGTCTCATAGCCTTCCGAACGAAAGTAGTCCTCTAGCAAGGCACGCAACTGGGCGTCGTCGTCAACAATCACTATATGGCCTTTAGGCTTGTACATTCCGTCCCTCCTGCATACGGGGCATTATTACCCGTGTCGGGACAATATGACTAGCAATATTGTCCCGCTTGGGTGCCCTCTAGCCCGGTTTGAGCCTACTTGGCATCCTTAGTGCATTATGAGTGCCAATCTGGCCAGTGCTCGGCATGTTACAATGGCCAAAAACCGCGGTAGGGCAACATGAGAACAAAGAGCAAGAATCTGCGGGGAATGGAACACGTTCCCTATTTTTCAACGATAATTTTGCAAGCACTGCGTACCCCTCTGCTGCTGTTCTTCGCCGCGGCAGGAAATGTGTTGCTCGTTGTATGCGCCTTCCTGTTTTACGGCGTCGAACACAGTGCAAACCCTCAAGTAAAAGACTTTTTTGATGCCTTATGGTGGGCTTTTACCACCGTTTCAACGGTCGGTTACGGAGATATAACGCCCATTACGAACGAGGGGCGAGTGATTGGGATCTTTCTAATGGTGACTGGTGTGTCGTTTTTCGTCGGATTTACCGGTATTTTTGTCTCGGTTATTTCCTCCGTTGCGGCGACGGACATTGTTCGGGGCGAGGAACTTACTTTTTTGGAATACCAAAAGGTGATGGAGGCGCTTGCCCGGGTAGAAAAGCGGCTGGAAAACCTGGAAAAGCAGTCGCAGCGCAGTTGAAGCCTGCTTGACTTTGCCACAGGCTCGCAAGAATCATTTAGTCATGCACTTTGTCAGTGATGAAATCACCCGTTATAGCGTCAATCAGTCCGCACCCGTCTCACCTGTTTGCGAAGAGTTGGAAGCCTACACCCGCGCCAACGTTGAGATGTCAATCATGCTCAGCGGGCCACTCGAGGCCAGTTTGCTCGGGTTTTTAATAAAAACCATTCCCGCCAGACGGGTATTAGAGATTGGAACCTTCACGGGCTATTGCGCGCTAGCGATGGCAGGGTTTCTGCCCGACGACGGTGAGGTGGTGACTCTGGATGTGAACGAAAAAACGACCGCCATTGCGAAGCGCTTTTGGGAACGGGATCCGAATGGGAAGAAAATTACGAGCGTGCTTGGACCGGCACTGGAGACACTCGAACGTTTGGAAGCGACGTTTGACCTCATTTTTCTCGATGCCATTAAGAGCGAATACGTGGCGTACCTAGAAAAGTCTTTTCACCTGCTGTCGGATCGCGGGATATACGTAGCGGACAACACGCTGATGAGTGGCGACGTATTGAATGTAGGCCCCTCTTCCGAGGGGGTTCGTGGGATGCAGCAGTTTAACGAGTACGTGAAATCCAGAAAGGATCTCTACTGCACGTTGCTTCCAGTCCGGGATGGGGTGTCCCTTATCCGACGGCGTTAGGTGGTAGCCGATTCTAGCCGTGACTGGGAAAGCATTGTATAACTACCTCAATGCGCGCTGTCCGGCGAAATAGTTCTCCGCAAGTAGTCCGTATTTTGGTTTTCATCAATCTCGTTGTTTTTGGTTGCTGGCACCTATTGGGTGATCATCGTTTTATGGCCGCAAAT
>JAGQZV010000182.1 GCA_020435295.1 Bdellovibrionales bacterium
TAGTTGGTAGGGTCTAGAACTATGATGGTCGATACAGTATCTGATTTTTTAACTCGAATCCGGAACGCGGCGCGCGCCAAGCACAAAAAAGTGGACGTGTCGGCGAGCAAAATCCGTGTGGGTATCGCGGAAATCTTCAAAAAGAATGGTTTCATCCGCAACTACAAACTTTTCCGTGATGGAGAGAAAGGCGTGCTCCGCATTTATCTCCGTTACACCGGTAAAGAACAGTCTGTGATTCACGGTTTACAGCGCGTCAGCCGCCCGAGCCGCCGCGTATACGTAAACAGCACGCAGATTCCGAAAGTTTTAGGAGGCTTGGGAGTCGCTGTGCTCTCCACCTCTCAAGGTGTCATTTCAGATGAAATCGCGCGCCAGAATAAGGTCGGCGGCGAAGTTATCTGCTCAATTTGGTAAAAAACGATGTCACGAATTGGAAAAAAACCGATCAAGATCGTCTCTGGAGTCAAGGTGAACTGCAAGGACTCCGTGGTAGAAGTCAGCGGCAAGCTGGGAACGCTTAAGCGGGATCTACCCCCTTCTATTTCTTTGGAAATTGGTGGGGATGAGATCAAGCTGAAAAGCAACTCTCAGAAGGATAACAACCTCTACGGTCTGTACCGCACCCTTATCAACAATATGGTCAAGGGCGTCTCTGAAGGCTACACAAAGAATTTGGAACTGGTAGGCGTCGGTTACCGCGCCCAAGCCAAGGGCAACGCCCTTTCGCTACAACTAGGGTTTTCCCACCCGGTGGAGTTTCCGCTCCCCGAGAGCATCAAAGCCAAGGTGGACGCTAATACAAAGATCAGCCTGACGGGTCCGGACAAGGAATTGCTCGGAGTTATCGCCGCCAAGCTGCGTAAAATTCGGCCGCCCGAGCCCTACAAAGGCAAAGGGATCCGCTACGCTGGTGAAGTCATTTCACTCAAGCAAGGAAAGGCCGCAGGGAAGTAGTCTATGTCTAAGAAGATAGGAAGCCACACAAGTCCGAAGGTTAAGACCCGGGCCAGCCGTAAGCAACGGTTCCGCAAGAAGCTGGAAACCATTCGAAACGAGCGCCCGCGCCTGGTCGTGTTCCGCAGCAACAAGTATCTGTATGCCCAGGTTATCGACGACAAACAGGGCATCACGCTCGTGCAAGCGAATTCCCGCGAAAAGACCACTTCCATAAAAGGAAAAAACGTCGAAGCGGCAAAGGCAGTGGGCAAGACCATAGCCGAACGCTTGAAAGAAAAGCAGGTGGAAGCTGTCGTGTTTGACCGTAACGGCTACGGCTACCATGGAAGAATCAAGGCCCTTGCAGAAGGTGCCAGAGAGGCAGGATTGAAATTCTAATGTATCCCACAGTTAAAATTGATCCGGGTCAGTTGGAACTCGCTGAACGCATCGTGCACATTAACCGTGTCGCGAAAGTAGTGAAGGGTGGCCGACGTTTTGGTTTTAGTATCTTAGTCGTGGTCGGTGACTTTAACGGCCATGTGGGTGTGGGTTTGGGCAAAGCCCGCGAAGTCCCCGAAGCCATCCGCAAAGCCGGAGAGGCCGCGCGCAAGAGTTTGTTCAAGATTCCGTTGGTGAACGGAACATTCCCGCATGAGTTGGTCGGGAAATACGGAGCGGCCTCAGTGATGCTGAAGCCGGCTTCTGATGGTACGGGCGTGATCGCGGGTGGTGCGTGCCGTTCGATTCTCGAAATTGCGGGCGTGCGTAACGCCCTCACAAAGTCTTTTGGAACAAATAACCCGCACAATCTTGTGAAGGCCACACTCATGGGCTTGCGCTCAATGAGAAATGCCGACCAGGTCCGACGCGAGCGTCGGGTCGAAGGTCAGTAGATGGGAAGTCGCCATGGCGAACAAATTACAAATTGAATTAGTTAGAAGTGTTATTGGCTTTCCGCAGTGGATGCGAGTCGTTGTCCGCGGAATGGGCCTAAGAAAGATGCACCAGAAGGTCGTTCTCCCCGATAATGGTTCGACTCGTGGCATGATTGCGCGAGTCCCCCACCTTCTGAAAGTCACCCCCGTTGAAGGCGGGAAGTAGGAGCAAAGAATGGCTGAACAGCAGGCTCAACTCGATTTGTCAAATTTGGAAGCCCCTGAGGGTTCCCGTAAAAAACGCGTCCGCGTAGGGCGTGGTATCGGTTCCGGTCTCGGCAAGACCGCCGGTCGCGGTGGCAAGGGCCAAACCGCTCGCCAGGGTAAGGGCCGTCCTCCCGGTTTTGAAGGCGGTCAGATTCCCCTGTACCGACGTCTGCCCAAGTTTGGGTTTAATAACCCGACTCGCAAGTCTTACAAAGTCGTTAACCTGAATGATCTGGACTCCCGCTTTAAGGACGGCGACGCTGTCACCCCGGAAAAGTTGGTGGAAACCGGTTTGGTGCGCACGGCCGGTCTCATCAAGATCTTGGGTAATGGAAAGATTACCAAGAAGCTTAGCGTGAAGGCACACAAGTTTTCCAAGTCTGCCATCCAAAAAATTAACCAGGCGGGTGGGAGCGTAGAGGAGATCAAATCGTGAGCGCCGTTGAGGGGCTAACGAAGATTCCAGAACTCCGGCGCCGCATTCTCTACACGCTGGGGCTACTTGCAGTTTACAGAGTGGGTTGTCACATTCCGGTTCCGGGAGTGAACACTCAGACCCTTGCGCGCTTCTTTCAAGGCAACGAAAACACCCTTTTCGGCATGCTGAACATGTTTAGTGGGAGCGCTCTTGAGAACGCGTCCATCTTTGCCTTGGGCATCATGCCCTACATCAGTGCATCCATTATTTTTCAGCTTTTGACGGTGGTCTGGCCCTATTTGGCGGCACTTCAGAAAGAAGGCGAACTGGGACGCCAGAAAATTAACCAATACACACGCTACGCCACGGTCGTTATTTCCTTTGTACAAGGAACCGGTATAACGAGCGTGCTCATTGCTGCCGACGGGGGATCCTTCGTCTATTCCGGGGGGTGGCAATTCCGCGTCCTTGCTATCATCACTCTGACGGCGGGAACGGCGTTTATCATGTGGCTCGGGGAACAAATTACAGAGCGTGGCATCGGGAACGGTATTTCGCTCATCATTTTTGCGGGTATTGCTGCAGGAATCCCCACCAACATGAACCAGACTCTGCAGCTCGTTCGGGACGGACAGTTGTCTCCTTTGATGGTGGTCATGCTGATTGCGTTTATGGCCTTGGTCATCGGCGTTATCATCTTCCTGGAACAAGGGCAGCGACGTATCCCTATTCAGTACGCCAAAAGACAGATGGGCCGCCGCCTTTACGGAGGGCAGTCCACTCACCTGCCTCTTAAGATCAACACTAGCGGTGTCATCCCCCCCATCTTTGCGTCCTCGCTTTTGATGGCACCTCTAACGATTGCAACTTTCTTGCCGGCAGGGCCCGCGGCAAACTTTATCCAAAGCGCGTTTGGACGTGGGGGCACCCTGTATTACATCTTTTTCGTTTCGATGATCGTGTTCTTTTGCTTTTTCTATACGGCCGTTGTTTTCAACCCTGCAGACGTGGCAGAAAACCTGAAAAAGTACGGCGGCTATGTTCCTGGCATCCGTCCCGGCAAAAACACAGCGGACTACATCGACAAAGTGCTTTCCCGCATCACCTTTGGTGGTGCCATTTACTTGGCACTCATTTGTTTGCTTCCGGATTTCCTAATCACCAAGTTTAAGGTTTCCTTCTTCTTCGGTGGAACGACCTTGCTCATTTTGGTAGGCGTTGCACTAGATACCGTAGCCAAAATTCAGACATTCCTTCTCACACGTGACTATGATGGGTTCATGAAGAATGCCAAGCTCAGAGGGCGAAGAGGTTAAGCGTGCAGATCGCCGTTCTTTTGGGCGCACCCGGTTCTGGTAAAGGAACGCAGGCGAAGCGATTGACCGATGTCGGTTTCAAGCACTACTCCACCGGTGACATGCTCCGCGCCGCAATCAAAGCCGGCACTCAGCTAGGTGAAAAAGCACGTGCTTTCATGGATAAGGGCGAGTTGGTCCCGGATCCAATCATGATCGATCTTATCGCCGATACATTTTCCAAATTGCCAACGGATTCGCGCATTCTTCTAGACGGTTTTCCCCGCACAGTACCTCAGGCAGAGGCGTTGGACGCAAATCCGACCACTCAGGTTGGACTGGCTCTCAACTTTGATCTGCCCGAATCCCTGTTAGTTGAACGATTGACAGGACGCCGTACTTGTCAGGAGTGTGGTGCCACATACCACATCAAGTTTATCCCTCCGAAAGTAAGCGGGGTCTGTGACCGCTGCGGTTCTAAAGCGCTCATGCAGCGCTCCGACGACACTGAAGAGGTGGTCCGTCGCCGTTTAAGCGTGTTCAATAAACAAAACGCGGGACTTTTGGACTACTATCGTAAAAAATCTGTACTGGTCACTGTCCGGGCAGATCAACCACCCGCGGCCATACAGACCGAACTGCTCAAAAAGTTGGAATCATGGTCCAAGTAAAATCCAATCGAGAAATTGAGGCCATGCGCCGCGTGGGCAAACTAGTCGCCAAAGTACTCCGCCAGGTGGCAACGCTGGTTAAGCCGGGTGTCACGCTGCTTGAACTGGACAGCGCCGCCGAGAGCCTCTCCCGAGACGAGGGCGCTATCCCTGCTTTTAAAGGTTACCAAGGGTACCGCCACACACTTTGCACCAGCGTTAACGAACAGATTGTCCACGGCATCCCCTCGGATCGCGCTCTGAAAGAAGGGGATATCATAGGGCTGGATTTCGGACTTATTCTGGATGGTTTTTACGGAGACAGCGCGATCACTGTCCCCGTGGGGCCTATTTCCGAGCAAGCCGCCGAACTCTGCCAAACGACAATGCGCGCGCTGTATGCGGCGATAGATGCTTGCCGGGCCGGGAACACGCTCAAAGACATCGCCGCGGCCGTCGAGGGTGTCGTCAATCCCAAGTCCTTTGGCATCGTACGCGAGTTTGTGGGCCACGGAATCGGCCGGAAGTTGCACGAGGATCCTCAGGTCCCCAATTACGTTGCGGGAGCCTCAAGTTTCAAGCTTAAGCCGGGGATGACCATTTGCCTCGAACCCATGGTCAACCGCGGAAAGCCCGGTATGCGGGTACTCTCGGACGGATGGACAGCCGTTTCTGCGGACGGGTCGCTTTCCGCCCACTACGAGCACGCCCTGGTCATCACAGGGGGCGACGCCGAAGTGCTCACCGAATGGGATGGGGGACGCCCGTATGGGGGTTTTTTGGAAAAATTGGCAGGATTTCAGCTTTAAGAGGGGTCTATGGGCAAAGAGGAAATGATAAAGGTGGAGGGCAAGGTGGTAGAGCCGCTCCCCAACGCGATGTTCCGAGTGGAACTGGAGAACGGGAAGACGATTTTGGCACATATTTCCGGTAAGATGCGGATGCATTACATCAGAATCCTGCCGGGAGACAAGGTGACGGTGGAGATTTCGCCCTACGACTTAACGCGGGGCCGAATCACGTACCGTTCAAAATGATTAGGCAATAGAATTGACAACTTATTATCAGTTGGCCTAAATAAACGTTTTACTATTTTGACCCTTAATGGAAGACGGGTGTGAGAGTGAAAGTCCGAGCGTCAGTTAAGAAAATTTGCAATAAATGTCGGGTATTTAGACGATGTGGCATCGTGCGCGTGACGTGCAGCGATCCGCGTCACAAACAGCGCCAAGGTTAGCGCATCGAGGGTAGTATAAGTGGCTAGAATAGCGGGCGTCGATTTACCGAGAAACAAACGTGTCGAAGTGGCTTTGACTTATATTTTTGGCATCGGCCGAAGTGCGTCTAAGCAGATCCTAAAGCAAGTTGAGATCGATCCAAACTTGAAGACGGACAAGATGACAGAAGATGAGGTCAGCAAAATCCGTGACCACATCGAAAAGAAGTGTCTGGTAGAAGGTGAGCTTCGCCGTCAGATCAGTTTCAACATTAAGCGATTGGTGGATCTGGGCACCTACCGTGGCCTTCGACACCGCAAGAATTTACCGGTCCGCGGCCAGCGGACCCATACAAACGCCCGCACCCGCAAAGGCCCCAAGAAGACGGTGGCCGTGCGCAAGCAATTAAAGGTAATGAAGTAACGGAGTAGAGTGTGGCAGAAGCTGAAACCCAACAAGAAACTCAAGAGCCGAAGAAAGACGTCAAAAAAGACGAAGTACGCCGTAAAAAGGGGAAGCGCGATATCCCCGCCGGTAAGGCTTTCATTCAGTGCTCTTTCAACAATACGATTGTGACCATTACCGATCCCCGAGGCAATGTCGTTTGCTGGTCCTCGTCGGGTCGCAAAGGTTTTAAAGGCGCACGTAAAAGCACCCCGTTCGCCGCTCAAGTGGCTGCCGAAGATGCTGCACGCCAGGCCGCCGAGCAAGGTGTTCGCACTTTGCAGGTTTATGTGACGGGTCCTGGAGCCGGCCGCGAAACTGCGCTTCGAGGATTGCAGTCGTCGGGACTAAAAATTTCATATCTTCGAGACACCACACCCATTCCGCATAACGGGTGCCGGCCTTCGAAGCGTAGAAG
>JAGQZV010000183.1 GCA_020435295.1 Bdellovibrionales bacterium
TGTTACGAAAATAGGAATGCTTAAGGGTTTGAGCTTTGAATGTTCGAAGCTTTCCATTTCATCGAAGATAAGGTGATCCAGTTTGTCCAAAGCGTTGAGATAACGCTGGTGAGCGAGCCGGGCTTGAGCTGCAAGAAAATTCATTTTACGTGAAACTGTGGTGCGATGAATGTTCAAGATCTTAGCGCACCGTCTCATGGAGACCCCCGAACACAAAAGCACTTGAAGTGGGTGATTGACCCGGCGTTTATTTTGTCCAAAGCAAGCATTGCCGGTAGCATTGGAGCAGGAACGCTTGCAGCCCTGACACCGCCACCTTTGAATATATCTGGAATCGGATTTTCGAAAAAAAATGCCTTTTCGAACCCAATGACCGGAATCTGAACACCCACACTCAAATTTTGAACTGCCTAAGCTCACTCCTTCAATTCAAAGCAAGGCTCAGGCCAATAAAACA
The DNA here is from genome assembly GCA_020435295.1 of Bdellovibrionales bacterium. Classification (GTDB taxonomy): domain Bacteria; phylum Bdellovibrionota; class FAC87; order UBA2466; family JACKAF01; genus JACKAF01. Next base: position 458 of record JAGQZV010000183.1, read on the forward strand.
ATACTCTAAAACTCAAACCCACCAAGGTAGGCCAGTTTCTACTTAGCCGCCTCGGCTTCCTCGGGCAGAGGCAATAAACCATTCCCAGTAAAAGTGGCGCCCATTAGGACAGTCGGTTCTTTGGAAGTGGTTCTATCCGCTTGCGTACAACTAACCGCGAGCAGTGCGATAGTACTAAAGGCCACGAACAGCCAGAAGTTGCTAAAATAGAGCTTTAGTTTTGTTAGATTCATGTTTCCTCGCGCGTTGATGGTTAGGCAACCTTGTCATATTTCAAATGAGATCGGAGATACAGGGCGATATCCGCGTACGATTTCCCACAGGGGACTTGGAGTCGCTGCCCGAGCAGCAAGCTTTTAGGCAGCTTAAATAGCCCGGATGTTTTTTGAATGTAATAGTTTGCGTAGGCTTGGCGGTACTCCTCTTTGAAAACTTCGGGATCCCCACTTAGATGTCGTAGGGCATCGGCTCGAACCTGGAATGTCGGCATGAAGCGTCCTTCGCCGCTTTGTCCCGTGATGAGCTCCTTTAGGTCATCGATTTCGATGAACAGAGCCATCACGAGACCGTCCCACCCAATGCCGTAGTCAAAAACGTGAATAGGAACCGGTCCACTCCCAAGATCTATGACAAATCGGCTAGGAGACTGAATGTCGGCCGGTTCGATCTCGACAACGTCAGAGGGCTCAACATCCTTAACGCTGTTTTCGTACACCACCATCTGGTGATTGCTTGAGTTACTTCGGATATGAATATCCGTGAAATGGACTCGAATTCTAAATTGCGGCACGGAAGTCGGATCTTGCGGATTGGGATCTACGATGACAAGTTTGACCGCTCTAGCGGGACTATAGCCGCCGGTACTGCGTCGTACTGCAATGGACGGCAGCCTAAACTTCATCATCGCTTCATTGATATCTGCTTTTCGAATTTCTTTTTCGTGTCGTTGTCCGAGGCTGTCGTAAAATAGGACGCGGCGTTTGGACTTTTCCAAACTTGGCTTAATTGTCCAATTGTCAGTAGTGGATAGAAATACGCCCGTTACTTCCATCTTCCTTCACCCCTCGTGTTTCTTTTGCTGTCTTCTGATATCTGAAATTGCAAAGTGAGTGCCGGCGTGTTGGGCACGGGCATACTGATTGAATACGCATTGGCTTGCAAAATGCTTGGACGGTGTTTGAACTTTCATACATCCAGGTAGGGGCTAGACACCTGTGGCGTGATTGAAGCTAACTGAGGATAATATATTAGGAAAACGTTTTGCTCCGGTGCTTTTGCGAACCGACGCGCGGTCGGTGTTTAGGTCCTGGGCAATTTCACGAACCTAGACAGAAAGGGAGCTAGCCATGGCCGAAGCGATTCAATTGAAGGTCAAGAGTGTAACCGGCAGAGTCCGGTACTATCCGGTAGGCCGGTTGGGGGAACTCGTGAAGCAGCTCACGAAAAAAAAGACGTTGAGCGAGCTCGAGGTGGAGGCCTTGCGCGGCCTTGGGTTGAAAGTCGAGCTCATACGGGAAAACCGCTAGGCCCGCCTAGCTCGGGTCTGCGCCAGATCGGGCCACAAGATGTTGCGTGAGCGGACGCGATGCGTTACAAGGGGCCCGTCACAAATGGTTTCCCAGGATGTGTAGGATGTTTTTCAGTAAGCGGGGGCTCTTTTTTCTCCTTATTATGTATTCTTTGGTGGGGTATGCGGCCCCGGCCGAAGATGAGCCAGGGTGCAACGGGGGCGACTTTGCCCATGAGGCGATCCCCGATTTTGAGGATGACTCTCCCGTTGATCCGTTTGAGTCAATGCTCGAGCAGCTTCGCCGCAACTTGCAGCCCGCTCAACTTTCCTTTTCTGACTGGTTTTGGGCGGTTGAAGGAGATCGTAAAGGTGCCAAGAAGAAGTACCGGCTACTGATTACGCTTCAGGCGTCTTTGAAGTTTTTGGAATCGGCTCGCGAGACTTTGATGCAGGCCCGAGAGCTCGGTGTTCACTTAGATGCCCTGCACAGTATCAAGAATTTTGTGCACCTCTCACAAGCGGCTCTGTTAAGAATGTGCGACATCTTTGCGTCTGACATGCGCCTTCTCGATCGGGCGCTTCCAGAGGGTGAAAAGCCAGCTTTGGAGGCGCTAAAGGATGAGATACTAGGTGATCGCGCGGTTGAGATGCTCTCTCCTATGATGCGCCAGATATTGTCCGGGCTAAATGAAGCACTCGTCGTTACAAATAGACTTCTCGACGGGGATACGGCGCCACCGAGAACGGAAGAGATCTCCACCGAGCACATGCTTTCCCGTTTGCGTATTCTGTATTCCTTGTCCCAGGTAGCGGATCCGGATACGGCGAGTGCTTTTGCAGGTGCCGAAGACGAAACGTTGGAAGTGGTGGCAAACTTGGTAAGTAACGCCCAGCAAGCGGGAAGACAACTCGCGGAAATTGCTATAGGCGCAAGCAAGGCGTACCGGGATTTTGGGACGAAGCCCGTAGACAGCGATACGTACCGTTGTGTGTATGGTGCGGAACAGAAGTCCGGCCATTACGTTGGATTTAGCGTCGCGGACAAGGCTGGCGGGATGCCCCCGGAAGTACTGCGCAGTATTTTTGTTTCAGGAATTACGTTTCGCGAGGACGAGGGTGGCACGGGCCTCGGACTGGCGTGGGTGCGGCGGGTGGTCTTGAGCCGTGGCGGGTTTGTTGAAGTAGAAACCCAACAGGGTTCCGGTAGCCGTTTTACGGTTTGGTACCCAGCCAGCGAGCTAGTTGACGTCGTGCCAAGGCCATCTGCCCCAATACCTGACGGCGGGAAAGAGGTCGTTCTGATTGACGATACTCGAGGGAATTTGCAGATAATGCTGATGTTCCTCAAAGCGCGAGGCTTCAATGTTCGCGGTTTCTCCACTCGACGTGAGGCGCTACGATACTTGGAGGTAAACGCCAATCAAGTGGGGGCCGTCGTATCGGACCTAAACACGGGCGACGATATCGATATGGAAGCTCTTCTGGAGTTCACTCGGCAGCATAGCGCGCTCTACGTCGCCATTTGTTCTGGCGACGAGATGGGCACACCCCCGCCGGGTGTGTTGGGTACGTTCCCTAAACCCGTTCACATGGGAGAAATGTCTGAGGAATTGGCTCGACGCGTCGGAAAGCGGAACTGAGCTAGCGCGCAGCGTCGATAGAGTGGGTTTTCAGGCGCCCTAAGAACTGCTAATAGTCTTCTGTTGGGATAATAACAGGGGGCTATAAATGAACTGGTTCTTCGTATTGGCCGTTTTTGGCCAGTTTCTTTTTCTTTCCAATTCCGTTGCTGACGTAAATCCTACCGTGCAATCGGTTCCGATTGAGCGGGCGTTTTTTATTCAGGGCTTTGACGATACTGACGTCGCTCAGGTCGTCATCAAGGGGGTGTTTCCGAATACGTGTTATCAAATGGGTCCCACCGATCTATGGGTAAATCACCGTGAAAACCGAGTTGAGATCAAGCAGCTGGCTTATCTCTACGAAGGCAATTGCCTTCGTGTCGCGGTACCGTTCCACCAAACCATAGAAGTGGGTGTACTGCCGGCGGCGAGTTATCAGGTGGTGGATACCAAGGAAGAAAGAAGTCTCGGCAAGCTGACTATCGCCAGGACACCAGAAGGGGGAGTGGGAACCGATGACTACCTCTACGCTCCATTGCAGGATGCGTACATTTCTGGCGTGAATCGACGTCCGTATCTCACCCTTCGTGGAAGGTTTTCCAATAGCTGTCTTAAGTTCTCCGAAATCAAGATAGGGTTCAAAAATGACGTGCTTATTGTGCAACCTATCGTCGAGAAAAAAGAAGCAAGCTATTGCAAAGAGGGAAACTACCCGTTCACGAAGAAGGTGCGCCTCAGTCAGAAATTTAAAAAAGAATTTCTGCTTCATGTGCGCTCGATGAACGGGCAGGCCATCAACAAGATCTATGCGCCTTAGGCACTAGAGAGTCGCTCACTTTGGGGGGCGTTACCTGGATCGCCTGATACAGACATACAAGGACGCCTACTCTGGTTTGAACTCAAGGGCGTGGCTGTTGTGTTTCGCGGTGCTAATAAACCGTGCGGGCACGATGGTCATGCCCTTCATGAGTTTGTATCTGACGAAAGTTCTGGGCTACGAGGCTTCCGAGGCGGGCCTATTCCTTGGCGGATTCGGTGCGGGGGCAATAGTAGGAAGCTACGCCGGCGGATGGCTGGTTTCGCGGCTTAACTCTACGCTGGTGCAGGCGGTTGCGTTAGTTGTGCAGGGTCTTGGCTTTTACGTACTCTCCTGCTTGAGTGGCGCGGCAGCCTTGGCGGCGTGCCTGTTTGTAATAGGCGTATTCGCAGAGGGGTTTCGGCCCGCGAACGCCACGGCGCTTGCCGATGCCTGCGAAGCGGGTGAGCGTGCTCGTGCCTTTGCCCTCAACCGCCTTGCAATCAATATTGGGATGACGATTGGGCCTGCCACAGGAGGCTGGCTTGCCGAGACTAGCTACGATATTTTGTTTTATGTAGACGGGCTAACTTGTTTTGCGGCGGCCGTTTTCTTGTTTTTCGGAGTGCCGGCAACGCCGCCGATCCCGACGTCTGAAGTGCAGACCTCTGTATCGGTGTGGCGGGACAAGTATTTCTTGGCTTTCCTCGCATTGATGCTTTTGTTCGAGGTGGTTCTCATGCAGGTGTTCTCAACCCTTCCGCTGGAGCTTAAGCAGGGGTACGCGCTTAGTGAGGGCGCGATCGGGATGGTGTATTCCGTGAACACCGTACTCATCATTGTTGCGGAAATGCTGGTAGTGAAAAGAGTGGAACATTTCCGGCCTCTACTAGTCATGGCAAATGGAGGCCTACTGGCAGGTGTTGCCTTGGGGCTGCTCCCTTGGGGAGCGAGTTTCGAGGTCGCAGTAGCTATTATGGTAGTTTTTACTATTGGGGAAATGCTTATTGCGCCGGTAAGCGGAGCATTTGTGGCAAACCGCGCGTCGACGCAGGAGCGAGGTAGTTATATGGGCTTGTTCTCGGCGTCCTTTGCTTTTGCCAACGTCGTTGCCCCTATGGCGGGGCTGGCTTTGTACCAGCAGAATCCGCGCCTGCTGTGGGGAACGTGCGTGGTGCTGAGTGTACTGGGCTGGGTGGGGTTTGCGTTACTAAACCGACTGCAAGACGGGCGCGTCCGGGCATGAACCCCGAGTTTACAATGTCTCGCCTTGCGCTTTCCAAATCTCGGTATTGCCTCGGGGAACGTTGTCCGAAGGCGCTTTACTTGCAAACCCACGAGCCTGAACTCGCCGCACCTCTTAGCGAGGGTGCGCTTCGGACGATGGAGGAGGGCACACTCGTTGGGGCTGAAGCCAGAAAGTACTTTCCGTCGGGCGTTTTGATCGAGGCAGATTTCCGCGAGCCAGAGCAGGCGCTTCTTGAAACCCAGCGAGCGTTAGAACGAGGGGCGAGTGTGCTGTTTGAGGCGGCGTTTGTCTACAAAGGCACGTTCGTTCGCGTCGATATTCTAGAAAAGAACGGCCATGCGTGGGACCTTATCGAGGTCAAATCAAGTACCCAGGTAAAAGACGAACACGTGTCCGATCTGGCAATTCAACACTTTGTTTTAGAGGGAAACGCGATGCGGGTGCAACGTACTTGGTTGATGCACCTAAATCGTGAATGCCGGTACCCCCGTTTGCAAGAGCTATTTGTAAAAAGTGATTGTACCGACAGGGTTAAGAAGCGAGAAAATTCGGTGGGAAAGAACATCGAAGCGCTTACGAAAATGCTTGGGGAAAATATGCCCCCGGCGGTGGAGATCGGCCCTTATTGTGACTCGCCACGACCGTGCGTTTTCAAAGCTGCGTGCTGGGCGCATCTTCCCGCACACTCTGTATTTGAACTGCACGGTACTTGGGCCAGCACAAAATTCAAGCTTTATGAGCGCGGGA
>JAGQZV010000184.1 GCA_020435295.1 Bdellovibrionales bacterium
AACCTCTTCCTCTTCTTCTTCTTCATCTTCCGGAAGCGAAAGCATCAAGGTATTAGCGTCGTAGGCCAAAATCTCCGCGTATCTCCCAAAAGCAATCAGCGTTTCAAATAGACGATCGAGCTTTTCGTTGGGAAAATAGCCTTGAAGACGATTGACGACTTCATCGTGGGAGATCTCTTTGTCCGGACTCTCTTCAATCCAGCTTAAAATAACCTGAAAAACGCGGAGCTGATTTATTTGCCCGGAAAAAAGGTCGCGGCGCTCCTGCCCTTCGGTCTTGACGAGGTTACGTCCCAACTTCGTAAACATCACTGTCTGTTTCGGAGTATCGACAAAGTCGAGTAGCTCGGCTGTCTTCACTACGGCAAGGCAGTGGCCAAACTCGCTTTCCGTCTCATTGGCGAGTTCAAAGATATCCATCTTGCCGCCGGCACCTTCCAAGACCTCCAGCAAGCCCACAATTTCGGTAGGGCCAACCGGCGGTAGGTTTTCCAGCCCCTGGTACCACGACGGCTGAACTTGCGTTCCATCGCTCGATTCCTCCTCCGGAATCAGAGCCTCGGTAATCACGGCGTGGATCACTTCGACGAGTTCCCGATATTTTGGGCTGCGCTCATCCCGTGGGTAGGGCATCGGGTTGTACAGCACGGTACGAATATGCCCGGGGTTCTCACCGTACACATAAATCCGTTGCGCCATGTAGACCGCTTCGTAAATGTCGTGGGTCACCATTACTACGGTACGCAGTTCGTTCTTGTGATCGCGCCACAGATCGACAACTTCCGCGCGCAAGTCTTCCGCAGTCAACGCGTCCAACGACCCGAAGGGTTCGTCCAGACAAAGAATCTCAGGTCGCATCGCCAAAGCACGCGCCAGACCGACCCGCTGACGAAGCCCACCGGACAGCTCTCTGGGGTAGGCACCCTCAAAGCCCCCGATGCCGACCAAATCAATGTTTTCCTCTACGCGCTGATCTCGGGCCTTAGCGGGCATCCTTAGTTGGTGTAAGCCGAGCGCAACGTTCTGTTCCACGGTATACCAGGGAAGCAGAGCGGGGTTCTGAAATACCATTGCCAGTCTGGTGTTAATCCCTTGCAGGGGTTTACCCTTCACCAGTACTTGCCCTTGAGTGGGTTCTATCAAGCCTGCCATGATTTTCAACATGGTGGTCTTGCCACACCCCGAAGGCCCCAGAAAGGCAATAATCTCCCCCTCGAGAACAGAGACGTTGATATTCTTTAGGACTTCCAACTCGCGGCCATTTTCCAACGTAAAACGCTTGGAAACCTTGTCCAAAATAAGAAGGCTTTCTTTGGGTTTCTCGAATTCCATCATTCATCCATCCGGTATTTGGTTTCCGACAGCTTGTATAGCCAGCCCCAAAAGAACCGGTTGATCAGTATTAATACCGTTACCATCACAAAAACACCACCCGCCAACGCTGCGAAGTCCCCCTCTTGGGCAGCCTTGGTAATTGAAGTCCCAATGCCAGTAGCCGCCAACACCCGCCCCTCAAAGGTGACGTGTTCAGATACAATCGAAGCGTTCCAGGCCCCACCCGAAGCGGTAATCCACCCGTTCAAAAGAGACGGAAAGATGGACGGCAATACGACAATCTTCCAATAGCGCCAACCCCCGACTCCAAAACTCCGGGACACTTCCGTCAGCTGCGCAGGAATCTGCGTCGCTCCACTAATGACATTAAATAGAATGTAAAATTGGGATCCCACCAGCATCAGTATTGTCGCCCCAAACTCGAAGGGAACGGAAAAGTGCAGCAGGGCGTAAGTGAGAATGGGAAATATCATCGGAGCCGGAAATGCGGCCGCGACTTGTACGACCGGTTGTAAACGGTTGGTCCACCTGGGATGGGTACCAATCCACACTCCGACAGGTATGGTCCAGAGACTGCCCAGCAAGACGGCACCGGCTACTCGTAGCCCCGTATAGAAAGTATCCCGAAGCTGCACGAGCCAGTCCGCGAGCGGGATGGCAGACAACAACTCATAAAGGGCACCAGCCCCCAAAATTAGGACGGCGATACTTAACACCAAGCCCAGCCACTTAAAGCCACGCACTAAAGCGGGACTCAGTGCGCGGGCAAGAGGGACCTTACTCGGCAAGAACCGAACCGAAGCCTCACGGCGCTCCGCAAGCGATTCGATGAGACGCAGATAGCCGCGCCGAATGTGCGAACCTTCAAGCCAGCGAAGCAACAAGGGCTTTGGCATAGCCAGCGCCGACTGCGCCTGGAAGCGCTGGGACAGATAGACCAGCGGTGCCCACAAGCAGCGATCCACCAGGATAATGACCAAAATCATCGCCGCAATCCCGCCGCACATCGCCCCCACACTGCCCTGTTCGATAGCGACCGCCATGTAGGACCCAATTCCCGGGACCCGAAAGTCCTGATCCCCCAAGCGAAAGGACTCGACCACCATAAGAAAGAACCAGCCTCCCGCCATGGAAAGCATGCTGTTCCAAAGAAGCCCGTTGGTGGCATGAGGGATCTCTATCTTACGTAGCACTTCCCAGCGGGTGAGCTGACAGAGCCTCGCTAGTTCACGCCAGTTGGACGAGACACTCTTCACCGATCCATAGAAACTGAAGGTCATGTTCCAAACCTGGCCTGTAAAGATCATAAGGACGCAGGCCATCTCTAGGCCAATATTCGAATGCGGGAACAGATTCACGAATGCCAAAACCACACCGGGCAAGAAGCCCAACACCGGAATGCTCTGCAAAATGTCCAAGAGTGGAATGAGTATGCGTTCGCCAAATCGTGTGTGGGCAGCCATATACCCGTAAAGAAACGTGAACCCTAGCGAGAAAAAGTACGCAATGAAGCCGCGTACCATGGAGAGAAACGCGTACCAGGGCAAAGCTTGGTAGCTCAAGTCTATCGCCGTCGTCGATTGAAAGGGTCCCGTCCACTCGGCCGCAACCCGAATCAGCCCGTAAATAAAAGCGGCTATGGCGGAAAACAAAAGCAGGTCCACCCAGGACACCGAACGGACAAACTTCACTTGGGCCCTGGCAAGACTCATCGGCTCTTCCCGAAAAAAAACCACGGTTCCAAAAGGTGCCTATCTACTTTTGGAACCCCCAGCGGTTATAGTCGAGTATGTAGTTCCAAAAGTAGATAGGCACCTTTTGGAACCCTTTTTTTACTCGTTTTGAAGGAAAAAATCTAGGCTGCCAGGAAAGAAAGGAGAGGCTGGCATTAAATGCGAAAAAGGGAGCCGGGGAAAGGGCCCAGTGCCGGGCCCTATTCGGTCATGAAGACCGAATTAGAATCCCCCAAGCCCTCTTTTTGCAATTTCAACGAACTCGAACCCATCATCCAACGGGTAGGCATCCACGTCCGCACCTTCTTTGAGGTCTTTGTCATCAATCTCGTCATCGATGACAATCTCTTGCACCAAATCCGCCGAAGCTGTGCTGTCTCCGGACGGCTCCACCGAAGCACTAGGTTCTTCGACAAGAGGAACCATCTTGGGTTCGGGAAGAGCCGCGCAAAAGTGACGTAGACGCGTTCCCATCACCCGGGACGTTTGGTAGGCCTCTTTCAAATCCTCGGCAAGCAACCGAACTTTGTAACTCGGCTTAAGCCAGGACTGGTATCGAAGCGGACACAGCTCGGCGATAAGGACCTCTTGCTTACCACCACTCAAGGAAACTCCTCTATCAGAAGCACATTGTTCCAAATCTTTTCGAGCGTCTTCAAGCGATCGCAACTCGGCTTTGATCATTTCGCGGTTCTTCGTTATCTTGACCTTAGCTTCGGCCTCTAAACTACGGTAAATGGAGCAATTTGTCCCCGCATCCACAGCTTCATAGTGTTCGCGCCCCGGCATATACGGGCTTTGCTGCCAGTCCTCAGCTAAAATAGATGCCGCGGACATAAACACGCCTGAAAACAGGCTTAGCGTAAATAGGATCTCTCTGACGTTCATGCTCCCCCCTAAGGAGTCCTAAGTTTTCGCGGGCTCTGCGTAGATCTAGAGCAAATGGTGTGCCACTGCTCTACAGCTGTCAAAGTCTCAGTCTAGCGCCAAACTTTTTTACGCAAACCGACACACAATTGGGAAAGTCTTGAAACTCGTAAGGAATCTCCCCTCACACCTTAGACAGCACCGCGGAAACTGGGCGTATTCAAATAGTGCGCAGCATTATCACTGGGTTTTCCGGACCCTCCGTGTCTAGTCGCCGGACGAAGCCTGCCCTAGAATCAAAGGTATCCGTTTTACTCATCGAGGAACCCCATGCTACGCCTACTGCTCTGTTTGTCCGTAGTCGCACTTGCCTATGACAGCAGTGAACTTCCCAAGGCCTATACCGACAACCTCGGCGCATTCGAGGCCCCCACAGAGAAAGTGGATATCACCGCAGGGCCACTGGAAGAGATCCCTCCAGATCCGGTTGTCCCTCCCGAACCCTCTACACTCGAAAGAGTCATGAACGCCGAAGCCCCAGAGCCCGAGCTCCAAAGCGAAGTGCTAAAATCGATTCTCAATGAAGAGCCGTCTAACACCAAAGGGAAAGACGACGAGTGGCAAACGCACAAGAAGTTCGTAGAGCAGGAAGAAAAAGAACAACGGCTACTGGAACGCCGCGAGCGTCGCCGTCGAAATAAAAAACGCTAGGCCGCAGCTTCTGAGCGAATTCTAAGTATTCGCCTCCAGGGCGCCGGGTGCGAATAGGTGAAAAACTCAAGCAGCGCGTTCGGCTTAAAATAACCCCAATTTTGAAACGTAAGCTTCTCCAGGGCGTCCGCGAGAGGCGCGCCGACTCCAATTTTTTCAAACGCAAAACGGTCCGCAGCGCGTTCTCTGGCACGCGAAAAGAGCACCTGCAAAAGCCCAAATGGGGTCTGCACCAATGAAAATACGATAAAGAAAATAAGGAGCCCGAACGGTTTTTCAATTTGAGTCAGAAAGGACGGAAAGAAAAACAACTCGCAAGCTCTCGCTGCAAGATAAAAACCCAAAACCATCAACACCGCCGAGAGGCCAATTCCTTTCCATAGGTCATTGTGCACCTGATGTCCCAGCTCATGCGCAAACACCGCCTCAACTTCATTGGCGGAGTACTTTTCATAAAGCGTATCGCCTATCATAATCCTTTTGGTACGCCCGAGCCCCATAAAGGCAGCATTCCCCTTTTCCGTTTTTTCCCCAAGCCCAAGGTGATACACATCTTTCACTTCGACGGAGAACCGCTTGCATAGCGCTAGCAGGCGTTCCTTTAGCGCATTCGCTTCCATGGGCTTAAGGGTCATAAATATCGGGATGAGCACTACAGGGGCCAGCGGGGCGAGCAAAAAAGAAAAACCAAAGAGGAGTACGAAAGCCAAAAACCACCAGTACCGAGGCGAAAAAAGCACCGCCAAGTACAACAGCCCCAACGCCAGGGTCCCGAGCACAGCACCCACGGCCAACCCTTTTAACACATCCACAAACCACGCCCCCAGGCTTTGCCTGGAAAGGCCGTACCGGCGCTCTGTCACATAGTGCCCAAGGCTAAACGGGAACGAAAGTATCTGCCATGCCGCCGTCAGGATTCCAAAGTAAGCGAGCCACAAGCCAAAGCCCCCCGATATCTGTCCCTGCAGCCACCATTCAAGACTCTGTGCAGACTGAGAAAAAAACAAGTGCCCCAGAAAAACCAGCCCCACCAACTTGCCCGCCCAGGAGAGAATGCGGTGGTTCCAAATGTACGGGCGTACTTTGCGATCGTGTTCAATCCAGGTGCCTGGAAAATTGTTTTTGCTTAGCGCCATAAAAATCCCCGAAGTTCCTCTAAACCATGACCACCGCGGCTTGCCAAGGGGTCATCGGTATTGTCATCATAACCTCACACGTGAAAAAGATGGATGCATTTTTGGGGATCCCCCTACGTACCGGGGTGGCAGCGCTGCAAGACTTTACCGCTTTTTGCCCACCGCGAAGAACGCACGCCCTAAACAAAGCCGAACAAAAGCTAAGCCGGCGGGTGTACGGTTGGCTCCGCCAAAAACACAATGCACTATTCTTGGCCACGGAGGAAAACCTGACTGCCGCCGGGGCCCTGCCCGGTCCCGCCACGGTGTTGAATCTCCGTTTCCCGACTCTCTCCCGCTGGGTGCTGGCCCAAGCGCGTGCCGTCGTTAGTTTTCAGCTTGAACCCGCACGCCACGCCAGCACACAAGGCATTCCGGTGGTTTTTGTTTCTACGGATCCATCCGAATGCGCCCGAGCCAACGCGGAAGGGATCCGCTCTGTTGGCTCACTCGACGAACTGCAGGATAATTTCACGCAAAGCCTTTTTTGTCCGATATTTGATATAAGTCCGGTCCGCCCCTTTGAGCGGCCCGCGCCATTTAGTTTCTGCGTCATGAG
>JAGQZV010000185.1:0-4149 GCA_020435295.1 Bdellovibrionales bacterium
CCTTTCGGTGGTCCGCAAAGCCATGGGAATAAACAATATGGACAGCTGGTTGCTCGGGTCCGAATGAATACACCCGCTGATCTAGATCTGCCAGCGCCCACGTGCCGAGACAGCCCCGTACCGACAAGGGGACGGAAAAATCTTTCTCCACCATCTGGGCCAAAACCACACCGGACCAAAGAGCTGCAAGCAGAGTTAGTTTTCGCATGCCTCCTGGCTACCACGTGGTCCATGGATAACGCAACCAGTCAACCCCGCTCCCGGGATAGGCGAGCCAGAATAAAGTCCACTGCCTCACCGGCAGTCCTGCCTGAGGTATTCACCACAATCGTATTCTTGGCCTTCGTTAAGGGGGCAAGTTTGCGCGTAGAATCCTGCCGATCTCGGTGCGCCTGCTTTAGCAAGACTGCAGAAACAGTAACTTTTTTGTCGCCCATCTTTCTTAGTTCGGACTGGCGGCGCCGCGCACGCTCCTTTGCGTTAGCCGTGACAAAAAACTTGTGAACGTTCTGACTTCCGGGAAAAACCACAGTGCCGATATCTCGTCCTTCTACAATTACCGGCCACTGCTTCGCCCAAAGTATCCCAAGTTCTCGCTGCTTCTTTGTCAGGACATCGCGGACCTCTTTGTACTTACTCACCCACGACGCCATGGCGGAAACTTTTTCGGTGCGCAGCTTTTTGCCAAGATTCTCACCATTCACAAGAATAGAACCGGATCGACGCCCCTCGGTGAACTTGAGACGTTTGGCGATCTGCCCAAAATCGCTCTTTGTAGCGGCACCTTCTTTAAGCGCATAGTACGCTACGCTGCGGTACATCGCGCCCGTATCCAAGAGTTTTCCATGCAGTCGATCTGCCAGCAATCTACTGACGGTTGACTTTCCCGCTCCGGAAGGGCCATCGATGGTCACGATAAAACCACCCGCTTTCTGACTATCGACTTTGGATTTTCGTAGGTTCTTAGATTTTGCCTTGTGTTTCACGTCGATCCATTTCCCACAACTTAGCCCATTTCAAAAATACAGAGTAGGCAGCAGAAATGGCAATAATAAAGCCGGGCGTCCCATCCAGAAAGCCCCGCTTGATCAAATATGTTTCAACAAACTTCCAGAAAGGTTTGTGTATCATCTTGAAAACCGAGGCATGCTTCCCCTGACGACGCAAAAGCTCGGCACCGAGCGTTGAGTAGTGGTTATTTCGTGCGACCTGATCGGCAAAGCTGGTAAATGAGTAGTGCTTCAAATGCCCTTGCAGATCCTGGACACCTCCGGAAGGCTCCCAACGTTCGTGAATCTCCGATCCTACCCACTTGCCAGCAGATTTCTTGAAGAACCGAATCAAGCGGTTGGGATACCAGCCCCCGTGACGAATCCAGCGCCCCGAATGGATAGTCTTGCGCGGGACAGTGTACGCGACACAATCAGTGGATATTTTACCCACTTCCATGATCTCGGCCCGAAGTTCGTCTGTAACTTGTTCGTCCGCATCCACAGACAGGATCCAATCGTTTTTGCAGAGGCCAACGGCGTAATTTTTCTGATCAGCGTACCCCGCCCAATCCCGTGTGAAAACCTTCTCTGTATACTTTCCAGCAAGTTCTCGGGTACCGTCCTCGCTGTGCGAATCCACCACAATTATCTCATCGCAAAAGAGGAGGCTTTCTAGACACCGCTCGATATTTCCCGCTTCATTTCGGGTGATTACAACTGCCGATATCTCGCTCACTTGCGTTCCCTAATCTCTGTCAACAGACCGTTTAGGGAGCCAATTTTGATAGCTGCCTCGAACTTAACCACGTATTTCTTATGATCATCACTGAGCCAGAGAAAAACGTCGCCAGTCGGACTCAGAACGTTGTTGATGCGTAAAGACAACTTTAGCTTCCAACACTGAAAAGCTCCAACCCCCGTAGTCACTACCTCTCTACCGACTGGAGTCAGGCCTACCTCCAGATTCTTCCCATTCTCATAAATCGGAAAGTGCTCGGTACGGCCCATTTCGTATTTCAGCGTACGAGCGTAGTAGACTGCACTGAACATATCTTGCGAAAAAGGCTGAATCCCGTCCTTTCTATCGTCTACCTGATTACCCCACTTCTGGGATTTTCTGTCAGCCTGGTAGTGCGCCACTTTCCGAACATGATCAAACTTGACGCGCGTTTCTTTGTTCTGGTGAGTTTCCAGCATAGACAGCACAAAACGGTACGGAATTAGGGCCTCGCGATCTACCAAGGTCTCCACGCGATTATCCACATGGTAAATGGCGTCCACTATTCTCGAGGAGAGAACTCTTCCGCTGAGTTTTATCGTAGGGCGCCCACCCACCATCTCGCCGGGCCCCACTTCCAAAATAGCGGTACCGGCGGGAAGCATTGTCCAGCTTAACTGCAAAACCATTTGCTCACCGATTTCAAACGGCAGATCCTCTAGAGCAAAAACGCGCACCGGCTTGGCTTCCTCGACCTTCTTAGCTTTGCCAACTTTCGTAGCTTTCTTTTTGGCTGCTTTGACTTCAACGGGTTCGACAGACTCAAGTTCAGTCACCTTAACCGTCTCCACATCTCTAAAATTCGGCACGCTTACATCGGGCTCCGGGGGAAGCACAATCCCGGTCCTGTTTCCGTCCGGAGAGACACAGGCGGTCATCAACCAGCACAGAAGAGCTGCCAACGCGGGTTTCCACCTGGGAATTCCCACATACGGTTTCCACCGCCGGTGCAACCACAACCATTGATCTGGATATTCTCGGACAAGCCGCTCCATCGTATCATTATAAACCTGCGTCTTCTGGTGAAGGCGTTCAGCCTTGTCCTCAGAGAGGGGAGGGTATTCAATAGGTTTTTCGATCATCACATGAATTTTATGACTTCTGTCACGATAGGTATAGACGGGAAATACCGGATCATTGTGTTTCTCGGTCATGAGCGCAAGAGCAGCGGCAGTACCCGCGGTGTGACCAAAGAAATTCACTGGCAATCCAATCGGTGGACCCATGAACTGATCCAGAAAGAAGCCAACCATCCGCTTTTGCCGTGATACGGCATTCAAAATAGCGCGCGCCGTACCAGATTCATAGTGCACGCCCATTCCCAACACACCACGCTGGTACTCTAGTAGCGCCTGAACGGTCTGACTTCGCGCGGTTTTCACCACCGCGTCAAGAGGCACGCCGGCGGCAATCACTCTGCCGGAGGACAGCTCCCAGTTTCCCAAGTGTAAGGACAAAAGGTACCCCCCGCGTGAATGGATTTGCAGATGATCCATGAGCTGCTTTTCACCGCAAAGCTCTACTCGTTTCGCAAAGTCCGCTTTGCTCCAGGTAAAGGAGCAGAGTAGCTCGTAAAAATTTAGGCCATAGTGCACGTAGTTTCGCCGCGCAATCCTCCATAATTCCTTAGAACATTTATTGGGGAAGGCGAGACGAAGATTGTCGAGAACCACCCCTCGGCGAATGGGCACCAGGTAAAACCAACAGAGCCCCAGCGATCGCCCAAGCATTCGCCCAATGGACGGCGGAAGAAAATTTAGCACCCTGGATATGAATAGAACTAGTTTCAGCAAATTCAGGCCTCAGATATCCCGCAGAAAATACCAGAATTCGTCCGGAAATTCATAGCCTAGGCGAACCACACAGGGCTGGGGCAAGGCCGGAAATAAGTTCTTGATTTTGTGGCTATCTTTCTCGGTGCAGACGAGGTGGGTCGCGCCTACGCGGGCCGCGGAAGCCCAAAGTCCGGACATGTCGTGCTCGGTGTAAGCGTGGTGATCCGCAAACGGAACCACCGCCTTGGCCCCCAAAACCGATTTTGCGTAACGAAAAAAACCTCCTGGCTCCGCTAGACCGCAAAAGGCCAAGAAACTGGGGTAGGGTTCTCCAAGCAGTTCCCCATTGCTTCCCTGAACGGCCCCGTACCGACGACGCGCGGGAAAAATAGGTTTGCCCGGACAAATTTCTTCTAGCCAGTGCACCCATCGTTCTCGATCCGATACATTTTCGTAGGCAACGACGATTCCATCCGCGTGAGCCATCGCACCGAGAGGCTCACGCAGTTCGCCGAGCGGCAAGCAGTAAAGCGACTCCATACCTTTATCGGCGTTAAATACGAGTAAAGACCTGTCTTTTACAAGGCTCAAGCTTTGGTACCCA
>JAGQZV010000185.1:4159-6243 GCA_020435295.1 Bdellovibrionales bacterium
TCATCCATTACGATTAGGTCACAAAGCCCATCTTGCTCTATTTTCTTGGCCATCGCCACCCTATCGGCGCCAATATAAACGGGACAGTCGAGCACCTGCGCCAACATCCATGGCTCATCTCCAAACTCGGCCGGCCCCCCTACCAGTTTGTCGACGAGCGCTCCACTTCGGGACAGACGCGCACGGTAGCCTCGAGCTAGCACTGCGGGACGAATGCCCTTTAGCCCCTCACATATAGCGCGCACTACGGGAGTTTTTCCCGATCCGCCAGAATGCAAATTGCCGACGCACAAAACCCTCAGAGAAGATCGGTACGCGCCCGCGGGCGCGTGCCGCCGTCGAAGGCGCGCGACAAACGCCCAAACCAGAGAAAGCGGGAGCCAGAGGACCCAGAAGAGACGCCTAAGTAGCGGGATGTGCGATGCCATCGCGCGCTCCCCGCTCCGGAATCGATGGCGGCTGCAAGAGTTTTTGCACTGCCCGGGCCACTTGATAAGCCGCTCCACCCCGCCCCAGTCGGGTACGAATTTGATCATAGCCCAAACACATTTCGCGGCGACGGGCATCGGACTCAAGAAGGGCAGAAACCGCATGCTCTAGAGCTTCCCCAGTGGCGTGCTGCTGCAGATATTCAGGAATGAGAGCGGTCTGCAACACAATGTTGGGCAAAGAGAAGTACGTACGGTACCGCGTGACCAGCTGGAAAAGCCACGCTGTTGTTCGATTAACCTTATAAAACATGACCTGAGGGGTTCCTACGAGGGCGGTCTCTAGAGTCGCTGTACCGGAAGCTGTAACGGAAACGTCCACGGACGCGACGACAGATTCTAAACTTTGTCGTGTCAACACAACCGGAAGCCCGGCGAAAACCTCTTTGAGCAACGTTTCGCTGAGGTTCTTGGCGATAGGGCACAGAAACGACGCCTTCGGGTACCGTCTTTGCAACCGCGATATAGCGTCTCGAAGTAAATGGGTGTGGTGGGCTGTTTCACTGCGCCGACTACCGGGCACAATAGCAATACGGGGCGCCTTTAGGCGTTCCTCCACCGTTCTCTCGACCGCATGCAGATGAATGGCATCTACCAGGGGGTGCCCGACAAAATCACACGGCACCCGGTATTTCTGATAAAATTCCTGTTCAAATGGGAAAAGAACCAACATCCGATCTACTCGGTTCTTGATTTTGTGAATACGGTACCGTCGCCAAACCCATACCTGTGGAGACACAAAGTAAGCTACTGGAATACCAGCAGCTTTCAAATGCCGCGCAATCATCAGATTCAGGTCAGGGAGATCGATGAGAAGTGCCGCATCGATACTCTCCTCACGAATGCACTTTTTTAGGCGTACGTATCCAGATCGCAACTCAGAAAAACGCGAAAACACTTCTGTTATTCCGACGACATCAACCTGGTTGGAATCTACGATGCACTCCATTCCTTCGGCTCTAAGGGCGGGGCCTCCTATTCCCAACAAACGAATATCCGGAAACCGCTCTTTCAATTCGCGAACAATAGAGGCCGCATGCTGATCCGCCGACGCCTCTCCTGCCACGAGAAAGAGAGTCTTCACTGTAGCTCCTTGACTGCAACCGGTTCGCGACGACGTCCTTCCGGGTAGGGCATCAGCCCGCTTTGAATTTGTTGGACAAGACGCAGGGTTTGGATGCCCGCGGCAACCCCGACACTGGGTTCCGACCGGGCCTTAACGCTTTTCACAAAAGCATCGAGCTGCTCTGCTAGAGGATCGAGCGGGCCAACCGTGAACACTTCCGAAGTTCCATCGATGTCAGAAACCACAGTGCGAGTGTTGCGGTTCAAATCCAAAATGTGGCGCACATCGCCCAACTCGAGAGTCAGTACCCGTTTCGGATCCGTGGCTACTCGGCTGGCTCGAACTTGTGCTCGCTCGCCACTTTCAAACAATAGGTGGGCTTCGGCTTCGTCTGTAGAGTTAGTCCGTACTCTTTCTCCCCACGCATGAAGCTCTACCGGCATCTGTTGCATTACAGAAAGCACGAGATCCAAATCGTGGATCATTAAGTCGGCGATCACATCTATAGAACTCTCACGACCAGGGGTTGT
>JAGQZV010000186.1 GCA_020435295.1 Bdellovibrionales bacterium
GCCGTCCTGAGTGGTTTAACAAAAAATTTTCGGGCTTGGTGGTTAGCGATCTCGATGGAACTCTTGTGAGTCGCAACCGAGAAGTGCAGCCTTCCGTGTTGAGAGCCCTCGAAAGTTTGGGTGACCGGAATATCTTGCGTGTTGTGGCTACAGGGCGTTCGCTCCATTCCGTTCGAAAGCTGCTGCCACGGAATTTTCCTATCGATGTCCTAATTTTTTCTTGCGGTGCTGGTACGCTGTGCTGGAAGACAGGCTCGCTCCTGAAAAAGCATTCACTGACAGAAACAGAATCGGCAGAGCTTGCGGCGTTCCTTTTGAAGCGCCGGGATTTGTGCTTCATGCTTCATCGGGAAATCCCGGAGAACCATCACTTTTTGTATTTCCAAACCCACTCGCCCCCTGAAGACTTTGTTCGTCGTTTGGACCTTAACCGCAGCTATGCAGAGGAGTTGAAGGCAGGTTGGCCAGCCGAGACGCGAGCGACTCAGGCCATTGTTATCGTTCGGCAGACTGAGGCTTCAATTTACGAAGAGCTCAAATCGACCTTAAGAAACTACTCAGTCATTCGAACGACGTCCCCCCTTGATCACGCGTCGATTTGGATTGAGGTATTTCCACATGACGTAAGTAAGGGGCGCACCACCAATTGGTTGGCAGAGCAGCTTGGGGTGCGTTCGTCTTTCGCTATGGGAATGGGCAATGATTACAACGATACTGATCTCTTAGATTGGGCGGGCGCAGCGTTTGTGGTATCAGAAGCTCCAGAGACCCTAAAAGGTCGCTATCGAGTGGTAGGTTCGTGCGAGGCAGGGGGGGCTGCGCAAGCCATTGAACTTTGGTTACGGGAAAGGTTTGGGTAGTGAAAAAGATTGGTATCTTTCTGATGTGTGCGGTGTGCGGTGCGCCGGCATTTGGGGCCACATTTTTTGTTGAGAGCGCCGGCAACAGCCATGTACCTGACTCCGACGCGGCTTCGGTGACTCAACTCGTGAAAGCTTCGGTGGGGGAACTCGGGCATGATGTTGTACTTGAGCGATCGGCAGCAGACTTCGTACTCTTACCAAAACTTATTCCTCTTGGATCAGCGTACATTGTGAATCTTGAGAAGTGGAAGGGCAATAAGCGCCTCTATTCCAATAAAATGAAATCGGCCCAATTGGAGAACATGGACGAAGTTGTGAAAAGACTCACCCGCGCAGTGATTTCTGAGGTGCGTACTAGTGAGGACGTACGAGTTGGTGAAGTGACGGAGCAAGAGTCGGACGAAGGTCAGCGCCGACGGCCAGCTCGTCAAGTGCGGTACTTTGCGCTTGGGCCGGCCGGATTTGGAAACCTTAGTGCCAATAGCGTCGGGGTTTACGTGGCAGGAGCGTATGCCTTCGATGTGAACCAAGCTATCATTCGCATCCGAGGGGAAGGGGCTTTTGGGGGCGGTGCACTTTTCGCGGACTTTGGTTTGGGTGCCAGCTATTTTTTTTCGCTTGAGGACACAGCGCCTTTTGTCGGACTAGATTTCGGCTACGGCGTTTCCAGAGTGAACAACGGTACGCTGTTCGGCGACACGGTGACGGGGTTTGTGCTGGCGCCCATCATCGGAGTGCAGTTCATGCGCACCTCCTCTGTGAACCTTGAAGTGGCTGGGCGTGCCGCGTTCCTTTTGAGCCGGAACTCGATAGGTAATCCCATGCTTTTCGTGATTCGAGTGGGGCTCTATTTCTAGGGCTCCTGTCCCCGCCGCGGCAATGGCTGCACAAAGTTCGGACGCTGAGCCCATTTTCCGGAACACGCAGACTATTGGTACGCATGATCGTTGGGCATAATACGTGCACGCTTTGCGCGTGTGAGACGTATTAAGAGTGTAGCGGATGCCTACTCCATTTTTTCCAGGTGGCATTCCGAGCGGCAGGAAGTCGTGAGTACCGCATTTCTTAACGGAGCGATGAAGTTACTGAGCGTGCGGGAAATTTTTCGCGGAAGCGTCAATCACTCTGTGGCCAACCCTAGGGAGATTCTTCGGGCGGCGCTGCTGGAAGATGCGGTTTACCTGATCGTTGCACACAACCACCCGTCGCAGGATCCGGCGCCCAGCCAGTGGGACCGCTGCTTTACGAAGCAGATGGAATCGGCAGCCGCCGCTGTTGGGATCCCCCTTTTAGACCATCTCATCGTGTGCGGGGCCGGGCGGTATTTTAGTTTCGCGGAGTCAGGACAACTTTCGCGGACTAGGCGGTAAGAGCTATTTTGGCTCCGGTTCGAGACAGGACGCGCTTGCCAAGGACGAGGTGATCGAGATCGGTATTGGCAAAACAGTTGAGGGCGTCTTTGGCCGAGCAAACCATCGGCTCACAGTCGTTGAATGAGGTGTTGAGAAGCATCGGGACGCCCGTTTTTTCCCTGAATGTGTCGATTAGTCTCCAATAGAACGGCTGCGTTTCTTTTCTAACGGATTGAATGCGACAACTATTATCATTGTGTACAACTGCTGGGATCTTGTTTCGGGCAGAGTCTTCTACCTGAAAAACAGCATCCATTGCGGGAGAAAAAAAAGAATCTTTAAACCATTTCTTTTGGTACTCCCAGAGCACTGACGCGGCAAACGGGCGAAAGGGCTCTCGGTGCTTTACGCGTTCGTTGAGGCGCTCTTTCATTTCCTTGATCCGGGGATCCGCCAAGATGCTGCGGTTGCCAAGAGCCCGAGGACCAAATTCCATACGTCCATGAACCAGTCCTATGATTTTGCCCTCGCATAACTCCTTTACCATCCATTCGCAAAGCTTATCTTCTTCCGCAAAGGATCGCTCCTGGATTTCAAAATCAAAATCTCTTTTTGCATTCTCCTCTACTTCAGTGAGATCGGGTCCTAACAAAGCCCAATGTCGGCCCTCTGCATTGATTTCTCGATCCGCAGCCGCGATAGCAGCCCCCACGGCAATGCCGGCATCGTGAGAAGCCGGGGCCACGAGGATTTTTTTGAATGGCGTTTGTCTTGCGATCTTTCCGACCCAAACACTGTTGTGAGCACAGCCTCCAGAAAGGCACAGGGTGTGGCTTTGGGTTTTGTTATGAAGTTGTTTGAGGCAGGAGCTGGCAATGTCCTCAAAGTGTTGTTGAACGGATTTTGCAAGGTCCCAGTGCTGGCGTCCCAATGGTTCGGTCAGTTTTCGGGCCGGGATACCAAGTAATTGTGTCAAAAAGCTAGAGTTAAAGATGGGAGCCACGTAGGGCTGCGCAGTCTTCACGCTATAACTGTTCATCGTTTTTGCGATTGGGAAAGCTTCCAAATTTAAATGAAACCCGTAAGGCTCATGCAGGCGAACCAATTCACGCATTTCCTTCATGTAGGTGGGTTGTCCGTACGCCGATAAGCCCATTACCTTGAACTCATCGCCAAAATAGGGAAATCCCAAGTACTGCGTCATTGCGGTATAAAAGAAACCCAGAGAGTGTGGGTAGTACGTGCGGTGAAAAATCTCCAGTTTCGAGCGATTCAAACACCCAAAGGCAGCTGAGACAAAATCTCCCAAGCCATCAAAAGAAAAAAATGCAGCATCGGGTTCTTCTGCCAGAAAGCGTGTACTCATTTGGTGTGCGTAGTGGTGCTCGACGCGGAAGATGTCAGCACGTTTGAGCCCTGCCTCCTTGAGCAGCTTCGCGAGGGAGGGGCTGCTTTTTTCTTTTTCGGAGCGGTGGGCGTTTGCCAAGTAGGGATGGCGCAGTACGAGGTTCAGTTTTCGAAAAAAAGCGTTCTTAGGGCGCTTGGCAATTGCCACTACCCGCACATCTGCAGGGTGGACGCCGGCATGTTTGAGGCAGTACGCAATGGCATGTTGCGGGAAATTTGCGTAGTGTTTAACACGGGTGAAGCGCTCTTCCTCTGCCGCGGCGACAAGTTGGTCGCCGACGATTAGCGCGGCGGATGAATCACCGTGGCCATAGCTGATTCCCAAAATGGTGTAAGGGGCCTTCGACATGGGGGTTGGTTTCTGCGCCGTTCCGAAGTTATTTCAGAAAAAGAATTATAATTAATAAATAGGGTGTGCTTTCAAGTTTACACTCTTTTCTCCCGATAAGAAATACAGCCCCTACTGGATTCCCAATGCTTCCTCCCAAAATCGCTGAAACCTTCGGGTACATGACCATCGGTGGATTGCTTGCGTACCCGTTTTTGGTCGCGAATTTACGCGTTGCATCCAGATTTGGTTTTATCGATTGGCCGAAGTCGCGAGGCGTGTCTCAGGAACAGATTCCTATTATCGGCTATGGGCTTGTCGGTTTTATTCTTTCTGTAATGGCCATATCAGCCTATTACTACGATTTTAGCCCTTGGGTGCTACTTACCGCGGGCCTCGTTGCGCTAATGGGACACCTGGATGATCGGCGGCCTCTACCTGCGGTAGAAAAGCTGGTTTGGCAGATTCTTTGTGTTCTGGTGGTTCTCTACTTCGATCCAAATGTCCGTTCGAGTATTGGCGACAAGTACGGGACCTGGGGGTTTGTGATGGCTGGCGGTGCCATCATCGCCTTGGTCAACGCGATCAACTTTATTGACGGGATCGACGGCCTGGCAGGCACCGTAATTATGATGAGTGCTTTGGGACTGTCCGCACTATCATTTGGTTCCACGTCCCATTACTCATACTTCATGATAGCGACTCTTATCGTTGGTGCGGTGATTCCGTTTCTCTACATGAACATCGCCAAGCGTAAGGGCTTTCTCGGCAATGTCGGCAGCTATTTCTTTGGGTATACTCTTGCTGTTATGCATCTGTCGGTTCCCATGAACGCAACAGATCCAATGGCCCGGCTCTGTATTAATGCGCTTTGCTTTCTCATTCCGCTAGCGGATTCCACTACCGTGATGATTTCGCGGCTCTTATCAGTTCGCTCCCCGTTTGAGGGAGACAAAGGGCACCTCCACCACCGCCTAGTGCAGGCGAGTCTGCCACTTCGCGTGATTCTCTTTAACTTTGGGTTGATAGCTTTTACCGGTATTAGTATTGCCTATTTGCTCAACGAAAAGACAGGAATGCATTACAGTCGCTTGCCGATAGTTATTTGCGCGGCCTATGTAGGCATTATCTCCTTGCTCATTTCGATGATTGAAATGTCGTCCAAGCGCCGACTGAAGAGTTATTTCTTGCGGATGGACGCCGGGGAGCCAGTCTACTTTCTGAAATACAAAATCCAAACTCGGAACGGGACGCCCGTCTCTAGCGTCACGATGCGTCGGCTTGAGGCCAAAATAAGCACGGAAATTCGGGTTTACGACGTGTGTTTCGTCCACGGTGAGGACGAGCTATTCGTGGTGCTGAATGCGATGGGTGAGCCCATCCGAGCGATTGCCAATCGCATTGAACCCATTTTTCAGCATGAGCGCTTGGATGCGACCCTCGTTCTCGACAAAGGGGAGTACCTCAAGCTTTCCTACCTGGAAAAGAACCCTACCCTCCAACTGAAAGCCTAGCGGAGAATCGTGGCCTAGCGTGGCCTTTTGGGCTATGCTCCTCGCCATGGGAAGATTCGATGCCACCCGCCGCTTAATTGGCGAGTTTCGGGGCCACAAGGCCGCCGTTTTTTGGATTGTTGTCCTGGGCTCTCTCGTCTCCATCATCCAGCCCCTTTGCGTAAAGATCACGGAACGGGTTATTGATTCGCTTCAAGCTGGAGTCGACCCGAATTTTTTTAGAACCATTCCCTTAGCTCTGATCGGTGTTTTTTTGATCAGTGGGCTTTCCAAGTATTTTTACAACACCATCCGGCGGACCTTGTCCGAGACTGTAGTTTGCAAACTGCGGGATCAATTGTTCCATCGTTTTCTTTACTCCCCGCTAAGTACACAGCAGAAAAAGCGGGCCGGGGATTTTTTGGCCAGTATCCAGAACGATCTGGTTCAAGTCAGCAACGGCCTAGAAACTATGTATGATTTGTTGAAGGAGCCGGTGGCTTTTGTTGGGCTTTTAGGTGTGGCTTTCTACTGTGATTGGCGCCTGGCACTCGCCACTCTAATCGTTGCCCCCGTGGTGGTCTTGTTTTTTTCTTGCTCGGGATCAGCGGTGAAACGCTACACGGCAAAGACACTGATCAATTTTGCCGATATTATTTCATTGGGCCAG
>JAGQZV010000187.1 GCA_020435295.1 Bdellovibrionales bacterium
CGCGGCAAGTTTGCGGTGGTTTCTCATGGGGAGAATGTGCCGTGGGAAGTCGAGGACAACGTGTGCTTTTACCGCGGTGCCGTTGAGATTGCCTGCGGGCGCATCGTTCGAGCCAACGCCAAAGCGGCAGTTATGAAGATAGTAACGCAACGAGAGGCTCCGAAAGTCGGGGATGAAGTGCGTCGATCGTCACCGAGTACGTGGCAATCTATGCAGGACGAGCGCAAAAAAGAACCTGCGGATAGCGCAGACTCCGGACAAAGCGTAGAGAACAGCGATCGCAAACCAGTCCGCGGTTTAAGGCGATCGCGGGGCCGCAACCGTTTCGCTCGTGTCGAAGATCGCCAAGAACAGCCTTCGCGAAGACGGCGAATGAAAAAGCCCAGAAGCAAGCGCGAAATTTCCTTGATGAACGAGAACAGTGAGACCAAGGCGTATCTCTACGATCAGCTGGTGAAACAAAAAACCTACGATACAATCTATACCGCTGACTTGACCGTTGGTGGAACGATAGGTCTCAACCATTTCTACCCGTTACTGAGTTTTCAGTTTGCCATCGGCAAACGCATCGCCCTTGGCTTAACACCCTTTTACTTTGCGCAGTCTCAAGACGTGGTGTCGATTAGTGGTCTAGGTGGGCACTTAACTTTCAACTATTACCACGATTACGCGTATCGGGGCTTATGGCTCCAAGCGGGAGCGGGGGCGATCAAGTTTAATGCTTCTGTACCAGGCAGTGAGGAAAGTCAGACACGGCTGTCCTTTTTAGGCACTATTGGTTGGCGGCAGCGTTGGGATCTTGGAATCAATGTGGGTGCGGCCGCCGGTGTACAGTTTATAGTCAACCAAAATCTTCAGTTGGTGGATTTATCCTATAGAAACTTGCAGCCTACAGTCATCATAGATTTTGGATTGAATTTCTAGACTATTCCGTGCGGTACCGTACGACCGCGTGATCGGTAGAACTTGAAACAACGGCACTTCCCGCCGCCACAAAGCGGTTGTTCACGACAGCAAGGCCAAGCGCTTCATCATTGGAACTCGATACAGAAGTGCGAAGTGATGAGCCACTCGCAAAAGTATTGTCCTCAGACAGCCCCGAATCCAAACGTGCCAGGAGGAAGTCGCGGCTCCCTGAAACCGTCTGTTGCCCAGCGACGATGAGTTTGTTGGACAGAATTACGATTCCGCTTAGAGAACCGGTGAGTGATAATTTTCTTGTCGCCAGTACGTTCCCGCTGTTGTCGTATTTTGCAATGGCGGGAGAGCTTCCGGCCTTGCCGGCGACGTAGATCGTGGACCCATTCACTACAACCCCGTCTGCTTGACCGCTCGTTTCGCCGAAGGTCTCCTGAATCGGACCCGATACCGAAGATAGATCGGAGGGAATTAGAAACGTGGAGAACGCATTTCCCGATGCACCTACTGCGGCGAACCCCCCAGGTCGAGCTGCGAGCGCATGGATGGAACCGCTGGCGCTTACGCCCAAGTCTTCTACGTGAGCGAGTGCGCCACCACTGAAAGAAAAGCGAGAAACGGCGATCTGTATTCCACTGCCACTGTTTACATAACCGGCCACGACAAATTGATTGCTCGCCTCCGTGGCGACGCCTTGGGCGACATCGTCAAAGGAACCGCTGCCTTCGTAGTCGTAAGTCGTAACATCTTCCACTGCACCGGCGTCGAACGCTGAGCCTGCAACATTGAGTACGGCGATCGCAAAATCCATACGTCCGGAGACAAGTGCCTTGCCAACGGCGACCACCCGAGAGCCGTCCAGCTGCGCGATGGCTAGTCCCTCGGAGGAAGTGGCGCCCGGGACGGCGACTTCTACGGAGCTTATCGTATACGTGCCCGAAGATTCTTTATATCGGGTGATCGTCATCTTGTTGTTGCTAAGCCCTGCGGTTGCAAAACTAAAGCCGCCTATCCCGACGACGGCATTGGCTCTGTCAGTCCCACCGACATTGGTGGTCCTAATGCCGTTGCCAAAGAAATCGAAATCCTCGCGCTTTACTGTAACGCTTTGGTTACTGGTGGTGCTAACCCCCAGGGAGGTGGCCGAAAGACCAAAGACCTGGCTTCCAACCTTCTTGCCGCGAACTTTAAACGTAGCGGAGCTTGCCGACGAAGAGATAGATACACTAGTCAGGCTGCCGCCACTACCGCAAGTGCTGGGGAATAGCTCTAGCGCGGAATTGGAGTTGATTACACTGAGCGAAGTTACTCCAAAGGGCATTGCATTACCAAAGGCATCGGCTGGCGCTACGCTAAAGGTGCCGCAGTCTCCTTCTAGTGACAATGTCGTAGGTCCTGGATTGGCACTCAAAGTGAGCGAATCCATATCACCTGGTCCAAACGTTAGGGTGAAGCTATCCGAGGAATTTGGGGCCGTGATGCTCGCGGTTACGGTGACCGACGCACTTGTGGGGCCACCTCCAGGGATGGCCTTTGGCATAAATTTCAAAACACGAGTGGCACTTCCTGCGACAAGCGAAACCGAACTCGTAGTGCTGCCTGAGCACGCACTTTGACTTTGGTAAAAACTAACATTCGATCCATTGGGTGAAACAGAAACGCTTTTGTTCGCGTGGTCCACGGTGGCGTTTCCATACACATCTTTAGCCCGTACCGTCTTGCTCAGACAAGAACCCGCTGTGCTGGTGACGTTTCCTCCATCCACAAAATCGATGGTTTTAATCGATGCGGGTGAGATCGAGAAGTTTAACGACTTGCTTTGCGTAAAGGGCCCACTTGCAGCCGCCGTGACGGCGAAGGAATCGGCGTCAGGAGCGTTGGTGATAGCATTTTTCTTGATACAAAAATCAACCGTACGGCTACCCGCTGGAATGGTGACGGCGGAGGTGGCAGTTGAACAGTTGGCCTGGTATCGTATCTGGTCCGTTCCCGGAGCATTATCGCTCAGTGCAATCGTAAGCGTGGAAGATACATTAGAAAGATTTCCAAAAGGATCCACCGACTCGGCCCGCACTGTTTGCGTTTCGTCCGCCTTAAGAGAAGTAGTCCCGCCAGTTACCACGGATCCGCCAATGCGGAGCTGGATACTGTTTGGCGCGGCCGGATTGACGTCCAAGAGAGTGTCGGTATTGCTATTGGGCTGGATGGCGGTACCTTCGTCATTGAGCGTCGTGCCAGTTTCTTGAACGGTAATTCGGCGCTGTGCGGTTGAGGCTTGCTGGACCGTAGCATGTTGGGTCTTAAACGAGAACTGCTGTGTACTGCCCATGTTTGGAATCGTCACGTTCAGTTGGTTGGCACCGGTACCGCCGCAGGCGGCAGCCGGAAAGAAGCGATCGGAAGCCGCTTGACCCGAAACCGTGATATCCATTCCTCTTGGTGCGACTGTTGTGTTTCCCCAACGATCTTTTAGAGTAATGAGGAACGCGGGACTACTGCATTGATCCACCGTAATATCAGTTACTCCTTGCGAAACGTCGAAGTTGAGGGGATCCCCACCGCGGAACGACTTCTCCATGTTAACACTCAGTTCCTGTCCTGAACTGTTGGTGGTGACAAGCCGGTAGACTTGGGATGCGTCGATTGCGATGCCGCGTACGTAGAAATCTTTGGAGGTTAGGCTCTCTCCAATGAATACGGTCTGATCTGCAGATCCCGGGTTCGTCGTCGCGTTCGCATTACATTGAGCCTGTGTTTGATAGAATTTGCCTACTGCAGAAGCGCCGGACACGAAACTGATTGTTAGTCCGCCCGTCTGGTTGGTGGGGTTGTCAACGAAGTCGCGGGCCTCGACTCTAAAGCGGTGGCATGGGCCGCTCTTCAGATCGTCTTCGGAAAATCCAGTTGCCGCCGGTGGCTCGTAGGTTAAAGCGAGTTTGACAGGCAGCCCCGCACCTACCGAGTACGTCACTGTGTTAGTGTTCAATCCGGAAGCTCGGTATTGAATTTGGGTGGAACCTTCGGAATCACTCTTGAAATACACAGTATGGGATATGTTGGTGCCGGGCAGCGTAATATTTGTCGTTAGAGGAAACACGTCTTGGCAGGACGGGTTTGAGTAGAGGCGGCCAACCCCGCTCATTCTTTGGAGGGTAAGTACTAAGTCCGACGTTTTGGTTGCGTCATTTCCATAGAGATCTTTTATGGTAATGACCTGCGGCGCGCACTGGCCAGCTGTTGGGTTTTGGCGTCCGTTGGCGGCGATATTGCGTGGCACATTTCCAAGAATGGTGCCGGCGTAATCATGTCCTTGTAGAGACGAGGCCGCGACTCCTAAGCGCATGTTTCCGGCATTTTGATTTCGAACATAAAAGCTGGCAGTGTCCGACCCAGGCGGGATCTGGACCGTCAGACGTGAGAAGGCGGGGCTGCCGTTTGAGCACTCGAAGGCGGATCGAAAAAGTGAGGATACCTGCTGTTCTTCTTGGAAGCTTTCGATGATAACGGGGACAGTTTCATCTTGCTCACTGAGGTCGATGGCTAGCAAATCCTGATTGCGGAGGTTGGCGGTGTATAGTTTGCACGCGTCCGCCATGTGTGCTGCGGGATCCGTTTCTACCATTACAGCCGAAGGTAGCTTTCGGATAAAGCGGCCCAATAGGGATTTACCACTTTCTCCAAATTTAAACAGACCGAAGTTACACGAAGACAGTGTGATTGAAAGAGGGAACAGAACCAGCGCAGCACGGCTATGTTTGAAAAAGGTTTTCAAGATTTTCCTTAACGCGGAACCCACTATTATGGGTTACACGATTTATGCCAATGTCCGCCGAAAATGCGTAAAATCCTGACAACTGTTTAGACAAAAAGCGATGTGTCAGCGAGTCAGAATTTCCTCAGATTTAGAGGCGTTTAAACGGATTTCGACGTGTTTGCGAACTCCCCCCGATCAAAGCTTTGACGATCTACCTCCTATTTTGAAGGTCAACGAAGTAGACACTGTGAAGAAAGCGTGGAGAAAATAGTCGTAATTTCAGATAACTGCCCCCTGTCAATTCCGCCACAGGGGGGATGAATTCGGGCTTTCCTCTAAAGGGTCAGCGATTCCTATGAGTTGCGTGGATTGTGTGAATTTCCCCGTAAAGAAGTTCGGCGGTTTTTGGTCTCATCCGCCGCTAGGCTATCGGCGAGTTATATGGCTCTTTGAAGCATTTGTGTGTTGAAATACTGCAAGTTAGATAAATTCCCTCACAATGCGGCATTAGGTTTGCTTTAACATAATAAGGATTCCGTTTTCCGCATTACAAAAATCATGATTGTACGTTTATTGACGAATTCTTTTTTTCTGATCTTTTTGTTGGTCGCAGTCTTTGGTTGCGCCAAAAACGGATCGGCGCCCGTCGCCGGTGAGGGTCGGGGGATCCGAAACGGCACGAGTGATACCGGTGTAGCTCCCGTCTACCCCGACGTTGCCGGGATTTACTTATCCGGACAATTCCATTGCTCGGCAGTGTTACTTAGCCCCCGCTTGCTGCTAACAGCGGGCCACTGCGTGGCGCAATTTCGCCGCACGCCGGGCCAGTACTCTGTTTTGATGGGGTCCACTCCTATTGCCTTGAAAGACGTCTTCGTACATCCCAACTTTAACTTTGGCGGCGCGGTAGGAACGGTTGACGTGGCTATCATCGAACTCCAAAACTTTGGCTCCGCCGGTTTTTCGTCCGTCTCAGGATTTGGTGGTCGGGACTTCAGGCGGGTCTACGCAAGTGGTGATTTCAGCCGGGGGAATAGCTTTGTCGCAGTGGGGCTCGGCGACAGTGGATCGGGACAGTCAGGCGTGCGACGCTATGGTGAAGTGGTATTCAACGAGTACCAGGCCGCTTCAGGCCGTGATGGCAAAAGCTACGCAAAGGGGCTCTTGGAATTGGTACCGGATCCCGACAGCAATACCATTACCTGCCTTGGAGATAGCGGTGGCCCCGCCGTGGTCGGGGATCAACTCGTTGGTGTTTCTTCTTTTGTGTCGTTCAGTGGGAGTACGTATTCGTGTGGCGCGGTTCATTCGGCGCACTTCACCGACTTGCGGGCCTTCGGAGATTGGATCGATCTTATACGGCGCGCGCAAGACCCGGACGGCGATTGTCGTCGTGAAGGAGAGTTTCGATCTGAAGACGGAGGGTGCAAAAGCCAGGCT
>JAGQZV010000188.1 GCA_020435295.1 Bdellovibrionales bacterium
TTGGCTAATGCAGTCCGAACAGATTCTAGACATTACTCGTGAGGCACTAAAAGTGGCGATAATGCTTTCCGCCCCCCTTTTGGTGTTTGGGCTGGTTACCGGTTTGATGGTAAGTGTGTTTCAGGCAGTCACCCAGATATCCGAGGCCACTCTTGCCATCGTACCGAAAATGCTCGCAATCATTCTGGCATTCCTAATTTTTTCACCCTGGATGCTTGACATACTCATGAATTTTACGACGCATATGTTTGAAAGCATTCCCACTTTGGTGCGATGAGCGCAATATTTCCAACAACCCTTCTCTCGTATCTAAATATTCTTGGCATTTTTCTACGCCTTCTTGGCTTTTTCATGCTGGTGCCGGGTTTTTCGCACAGAACTATCCCCCCGATGGTAAAGCTGCTTCTAGCCTTAGTAGTCGCCTTGGCATTGTATCCGTTGCTGTCCGCCCGTTTGGAGGCTCTGCCTCTAGAGAGCCTTTCGGGTATTGTGGCACTTGCACTGCGTGAGACGATATTGGGGTTTTTGATGGGGTTTGTGGCCTATCTCACCTTTGAAGCCATCCACTTGGCGGCTCAGTTTATTGGTTTTCAGATGGGGTTTGGGGCTGCAGGTTTGGTGGATCCCGTCAACCATAGCCAGGTGAGTGTTTTGGTGCCCTTGACCGGCTGGGTGGCTTTAATGGTGTTTTTCCTAACTGACATGCACCACAACTTGCTTGTTCTATTTGTTCGAAGCTTTGAGATTACTCACTCCATTGAACTCGAAAATTTCAGTACGGTGGCTGTGGCCAAGCTGCTCATCCAGAAAACGGGCGAACTCTTTATCGTTGCTGTGAAAATCGCTGCTCCGTATACGTTCTTGGTTTTGGCAACGAACGCAGCCGTGGGAATCTTGTCTAGACTACTACCTCAAATGCAGATGCTTTTGTTTGTTTTCCCAGTCACCATCTTTTTAGGGATCTGTGGTTTGTATTTACTGGCTCCGGATCTTATCGATTACTTCCAGGGAATTATGGATCAGATGGGACAGGACGTGATTGTACTTCTGCGAACCATATAAATGGCCGAGCAAAACGAAAATTCATTAGAAGATCGCAACGAACCTGCAACGCCGTTTCGACGGCAGCAATTTCGTGATCAGGGGCAGGTAGCCATGAGTCGTGAGCTCATCTCAGTGGCCTTGCTCGTAGGGGTGGGTGGGGTGCTCTATGTGTTCATGCAGAAGATATTCATTGAGATGAGTGGCTTGAGTCACCGGTTTTTTAACGTCAGTAGATTTGAGATGGACAAGGAAGCGTTCTTGAACTTGGGGCGGGAAGCACTGGGGAGTTGGGCTTGGGTAGTCGCGCCCCTGTTGGGAGTGGGTCTGGTTGTAGGCTTTGCGGCCAGTAGCGCCCAGGTTGGCTTTCACCTGACGTGGGAACCCATGGCTCCAAACTGGGATCGGGTGAATCCCATAAGTGGTTTTCAGCGTATTTTCTCTCTACGTGCCATCGTTGAGGCTGTAAAGGCCATGTTCAAGTTGGCTGTCGGGCTTTTGGTTCTCTGGTTTTTTCTGTCCTCGCAAGCGACACATATTGGTGTTTTTTTGCATCAGGGAGTCCCT
The DNA here is from genome assembly GCA_020435295.1 of Bdellovibrionales bacterium. GTDB lineage: Bacteria > Bdellovibrionota > FAC87 > UBA2466 > JACKAF01 > JACKAF01. The sequence goes on from JAGQZV010000188.1 coordinate 1,609, forward strand.
GAAATAGTGGCCTATACGCTAAAGAGCGTCGCCAATCTGTTCTTTTCTACATTAGGCGTTCTTTTGTTTCTTGCGGCTCTGGATTATGGCTACCAAAGATGGCAGCTCGAGAAGGAAATGCGGATGACGCGTAGGGAGGCAAAAGAGGAGTACAAACTTCGTGAAGGGGATCCTCTCATTAAGCAGCGGATCCGCAGCGTACAGAGAAAGATCGCAAGTCGGCGGATGATGGAAGATGTTCCCAAAGCCGATGTTATCGTGACTAACCCCACGCACTTTGCTGTGGCTTTGCAATATGATCGGGCCGCCATGGCCGCTCCTAAGGTTGTTGCAAAGGGAGCAGGGCTAATCGCGCAGAAGATTAAAGAGCTTGCGCGCAAACACAGTGTACCAATCGTGGAAAACAAGCCTCTCGCGCGAACGTTGTTTAAGACTATTGATATTGGTGGATTCATTCCCAGAGAACTCTACAAAGCCGTTGCAGAGGTGTTGGCCTACGTTTACCGGCTTAAAGGAATCAGGAAGTTAGTCAATGGATAATACATCGCAAATCTCCGGACGCTTAAATCAAATCCTTAAACACTCCGATGTCGGGATAGCACTTGCCGTACTAGGAACGTTGTTGGTGATGATTGTACCCGTTTCACCGGGATTCATGGACTTCTTGCTCGTTACCAGCATGGCAATGAGCATTAGCATCCTACTTGTCGCCGTGTACGCGGGACGACCTTTGGATTTCTCTGTTTTCCCAACAGTATTGTTGTTTGCCACGTTGTTTCGATTGTCTCTCAATGTGGCGAGCAGTCGCTTGATTTTGCTCGATGGGCACACGGGGGAGGCTGCCGCAGGACGCGTTATCGAGACGTTTGGGCAAATTGTAGTGGGTGGTAACTACATTGTTGGCGGCATTATTTTTGTGCTACTCGTGATTATTAACTTTGTAGTCATCACTAAAGGCGCCGGACGCGTTGCAGAAGTTGCGGCTCGTTTCATCTTGGATTCTATGCCCGGCAAGCAAATGGCAATTGATGCCGATTTAAACGCGGGCCTTATCTCCGAGGATGCCGCTAGGGAGCGGCGGCGGCAAGTGGAGCAAGAAGCCGATTTCTACGGAGCCATGGATGGTGCTAGCAAATTTGTCCGGGGCGACGCGATAGCGGGGATCGTGATTACGGCGATCAATATTCTCGGCGGACTAGCCATCGGCGCCTTCCAAAAAGGCCTTCCCATTGGCGAGGCAGCCACTCTCTATACGCTCATGACTATTGGTGACGGTCTTGTCACACAAATCCCGGCACTTATTGTCTCCACGGCCGCCGGTATTATCGTAACGCGTGCAGCTTCAGGTAGTAGTCTCTCACGAGACATTTCCAACCAGATGCTACTCCAGCCCCGGGCGCTTGGGCTTACTTCGGGAATCCTTGCCTTTGTGGGGCTAGTTCCGGGAATCCCAATTACTCCGTTTTTTCTTCTGTCAATGATAACCGGAGTGACCGCCTACCTGGTGCACCGCAATCGCTTGAGAACGAGTGAGGCAAGCAAGCAAGAGGAAATCAAGAAATTAGAGGAGGCTGCCTCGGATACGACCGTTCCGCCAGAAGTCGACGTGCTCGAGCTTCAAGTCGGGTATGGCCTAGTGCGACTCGTGGAAAGTGAGGGCAAGGGCGATCTGGTCGAGCGTATCTTCCAGTTAAGGAAAGAATTTGCAAAAGACTTGGGTATAGTCGTTCCCCGAGTGCGGATCAAAGACAATTTGGAACTGCAACCTTCCGAATATTCTATTCTCATTAAGGGAGTGAGTGTTGCCAAAGGAGAGCTCGTTTCCGGGTACTCGCTTGCCATGGATGGCGGCAATGTAACTACGCGGGTTTCCGGAATTGATGTCAAAGAACCGGTCTTCGGACTCCCGGCCATTTGGGTTCCTGACAGCCAGAAAGAAGACGCGCAAATGAATGGGTACACCGTGGTGGATCATTCCACGATTATTGCCACCCATTTGTCAGAAACCATCAAGAAGCACGCGCATGAACTTATCGGTAGGCAGGACCTTCAGAATCTAATCGACAACATTCAGAAAACCCACCCCAAGGTCATCGAGGAACTAATCCCCAACGTGCTGAGTTTGGGGGTTGTCTTGAAAGTGCTCCAGGGTCTTTTGAAGGAACAGGTCCCGGTGCGGGATCTACTCACCATATTGGAAACCCTGGCAAACTACGGGCCGCAAACCAAGGATCCAGATCAGCTGGTCGAGTATGTCCGGGCTGCTCTCTCCCGGACCATCACCCACCGACTATCGGTTGGGAGCAACCATCTGGAGGTAATGACTTTCGCACCTGATACTGAGGAATACATTCTTCGAGCCTACAAGAAACTTGATACTGGATCGGTACTGAATTTGGATCCGGGTTTTTTTGAAAAGCTAGTGATGCAGATCCAAAACGTTATTGAAAATCATGTTTTTGGGAATGGCAATGTCATCCTACTTTGTCACCCGCTTGTTCGAGGGCAACTGAAGCGGCTGCTCGATCGCTTTGTTCCCAATCTAAACGTGGTCTCTGCTAATGAGATCGCTTCTTTTGCGAAAGTGAAATCCATCGCAACTGTGGAGGCGTAGATGTTTGTAAAAAAGTTTGAAGCCCGATCCCTGGAAAAAGCACTGGCTATGGTAAAGGCGGAGTTAGGGCCGGATGCACTTGTTCTATCGACGCAGAAGGTGAAAAAAGGTTTGTTGCAAAAACCGATGGTCGAGGTGACAGCGGCTTATGAAAAGGGGGGGGCGAAAGAAACTCCCCGAGAAAGTTTGAGCACGGTTTTTCCCCATCGAAAAACAGTGAGCGCTGAAAAGTCTCCTGCGTCCGTTACTTCGAACGTGCAGGTGTCTCAGCAGGCTTCAAAAAACTACGGGGGCCCCATTGGGGTCAATCAGTCCCAACTCGATCGTTTTTACAGCTTTGAGGAGAATTTTTTGCGCCAGGGATTTGAGAGTGATACGGCGCGTGACCTTACACGTCGGTTGCTTTTCGACTATTCCGTGAAGGACTTGGAGGTGCCGTCCTTCCTGGAAAAAGCGCGAACTGCGATCATGCGAGGAGGCATACATCATCTTAGCATTAAAGAATTTTGCGAAAAGCCCGCGTGGCTTCTGGTTGGTACGCCTGGCGTCGGGAAGACGTCTTTCGCCGTAAAGCTTGCTATGGTGTTAAAGAGACGCAACCGCGAAGTCTCGTTGGTAAGTTTAGATAGACGGAAGGTGCTGGGTTCAAGCGAGTTGGCGGCGTATGCGAAGTTGTTGGACGTCCCATTTGAAACCCACCCAAAAGCCCGTGACGCGAGAGCAGCAACGCAACTTGTTGATGGCTTTTCTTTGCCGCACACCAAAGCGTCAGAACTTGAAAAATGGCGATGGGAGACGGGTGCTTCTGTGCTTTTGGTGTTGGACGCTACTGCGCGCTTAGCTGAACTTCTTAAGCTTCTTCAGCAAAGTGAGGATCTCAAAGTCGATGCCATTTGTTTTTCAAAGGTGGATCTAAGCTTGCACCGGGGTGTGCTGTACGAAGTCGTACGCCGCTCCAAGCTTCCTTTTTTGGGGCTATCGAATTCTGAGTCTTTCAGGAATTCACTTGAGTTTTACGAACCGCGCGACTTTGTGCGCTTCGTATTGAAGGAAGGGTAATATGCCGAAAGTGATATCCTTTTCGAGCGGCAAAGGCGGCGTAGGAAAAACGACTCTCGTTGCCAATCTTGGGCATTTGTGGGCAAAGCGCGGGACCAAAACTCTTTTGGTGGATGCGGACTGGACGCTGGGCAAGCTTGGTATTGCGTTGGGCGCTCGGCCTAAGTGGACCATTGAAAGCGCTCTTAGTGGGCGGGTGTCGCTAGGACAAGCGGTGTGCCCGGTGGCGAAAAATCTGGATTTGTTGGCGTCTCCTTCTGGAATAATTGGTTTTGAGGAGCTAACTGCGGGGCAGCGCACGCAGCTGTTTTACGAGCTTGAGACGGTTGGGAGCCACTATGATGTGGTTTTGTTGGACCACTCTAGTGGTGTGGATTGGGGCGTCATTCAGTTCGCCGCGGCCGCCCACCAACACGTAATCGTTACAACCACTGAGCCTACTAGTTATATGGATGCGTATGCTATAATGAAAATACTCTCTAAGCGCTTCAAGGTGAATGAGTTCTGGTTGGTGGTGACGATGAGCCCGAACGGCTCCGGGACGGCGCAGCGTATCCACCGGTTTACCGAATTTGTGCGCAGCCAGCTGATGGTTCGCGTGCACCTTCTGGAGACATTTCAGGTGGAACCCAAACTTTCCGAATCCATTCGCATTCAAAAGCCCTTTGTAGAGCAGTTTCCCGATGCGGTGTTGACCTCCAGGCTGGAAGCGTTAAGCCTGAAGCTTGAGGCCGCGAGGGGGCAGGTAACCAATGGCCTGCGTTATTTTTACTCCCAAAATTCTTCTCTTTTAGCGAGATAATATATGCCTACTGCTGCGCGGAAGTATAA
>JAGQZV010000017.1 GCA_020435295.1 Bdellovibrionales bacterium
GTTACGCCAATATCGTGGGTGGGGTCTGCACCTTGGCCGGCAGGGATTACAAAGTCGCCATGGTAACCAGGCGGTCCGAGCGCTAATTTCCTGGGCAGGTGTATACGGGTTGTTCATAACAATCCCACTCAACCGAGTAAAATCAATGACTTAGGACAAAGACTCGTGGCATCGAAGTTGCAGTTAGAGTGACTTAGACGAGAAGCGTCAGCTTTGGAGTTTGCAACAATGCCTGTAGCCTATTGGATCCTTTTTATTCTTCTATCGATTTCTTTTTCCGCCTGTCGCAATTCTGCGTACGACGCTTATAATTCTGGATTGCCGCAGATACCGGATAGTCCAGGGAATTGGAACAACGACTGGGTTCCAACTCCTCCCGATCTGGCACCTAGTTACGCGGACATGGCCCAGCGCCTATTGAACGATCAGCCCAACCTATCTCGGGCGAGTTGGAACAGTTGCAATACATCCCAGATAAAAATTGTTCATTATAGCAACGAAGCTCCAGAACTCGGCATCACCATACAAATTTTATCTGCGATACCCCAGATCAACCAGGAGTATGATTTGCGCGGGGGAAGCGTACGACTCGGAAGTGGGCATTTGTCGGCTGGGCACAACTGCGAAAAAGAACGGGGGTTTGACAGGACCGGGGGCTCGGAGGCATGCGTTACGGAAAATGCTAAGATTACGTTTCGAAAACTTGAAATCCGGGCTGGAGGCCGAATCGAAGTCGACCTCACCATAAAGCGCTTTAACCAAACCGCTCGAAGTTTTTCAATTAATACTACACTCGCTGTACACAGATCTTGTCGGACGCAAGGAACCGTAACCACGAAATTGGGCTTTACTGAATCCGGTGAGGCAACGTCGTGCCAGCATGACTCCAACGCAAAGTCCCTTTGCACGATGGAACTGCGGGCCCGCGGTGCCTTCCAAAAACAATGTGACGATCGAGGTCTTGCAGTCATTGGGTGTGATTGCAATTCCTACGCCACGGGGTTTTGCTCTGGACTCTGGTAAAAGGCCCGCAGCCACCGGCGAGAGATACCCTCCGGTAGCCGCGCACCTTCGTAGAGTGGGAGCACTTACTTACACTTGATGTACTTAAACCCATCACAGTAGCTATCTTCGCAGACGGCATCGTTGATGAGTCGGGTTCGGCCAATGTTGGGATCCTGAGCATAATCGTAGGAGGCCGTCCATCCCTGCTTCTTGCAGTACAAGTCTGCGGCCGGCTTTCCGCATTGGGATCCGAAGTCTGCGCACCAATCTAAGCGATCGCCACGGTACTTGGGCTTTACGATGGTTTCGTTCAGCTTGCGGCAGTACAGGTACTTGAAGCCGTCACAGTAGCTGTCTTCACAAACCGCGTCCGTCAGGAGCCGAGTGCGCCCGATATTCGGATCTTGGGTAAAGTACTTAGATCCCGTCATTCCCAAGGTCTTGCAATACTCGTTTACGACCGGTTGTCCGCACCCCGTGCCAAAATTTAGGCACCAGTCCAATCGATCCCCGCGGTACATCGGCTTGTCACGTCGCACCCAGGGCGTGGCCTGCAAGTGGCTACCTATGATGACACCCACCAATAAAAAGATCTTAAGAGCGTTTCCCATGTTCATCTCCTTTTTAAATAACGTAGAAAGGTGACTGGCTGACGCTGCTAGACAACGCGGCGGAAGCCACCCCTACTAGGGAACGCGCAAAGAAGATCCAAATCAGCTCAGAAATAAGAAATTAAAGAGCCGGTCTGCCTCTGCGGGCCAGACCGGCTTGCATCGCTGTGGAAGGAGGCTAGAAGTTTCGATATTCGAACTTTCCAATGTAGCGCCAATCGAATTCCTCGCTGTCGTACCAGCGGTCGGATTCGCAGATCGTTTCGTGGCTCGATGCAGCATTGAAGTAGATGTTTCCGTAAAAGGTAACATCCCCTCCCGCGGAAAAGGCTGTTCCGCTAAGTAGAGCAGATCCGGTCCCCCCGAGGACAGCGGGGCGTCTAAACAACAGTGTCACTAATTTGCGCCCGTTCTTAAGATCCCGAACTCGAATGCGATCGGCTTTCTGCGTAATTCCGTTCACCGTCACACTCACTTCGCCCCACCGCTTGATGGAAATATGGGTCGAAGTCTTGTGCAAACTCCCATGGTATTCGTGCACAATTTCTCCGGCACTCGTCAGCTGGGGGCACGCCAGATCGCTCGAATACAGCGCCTCTGTGTCTAACCACCCGTCTTCTGCGTACGCGGGAAGACTCAAGCTAAACAGTGCGAGAAAGCTCACGGCCATCACCGCGCGCACCACGTTTTTGGATAGGTTTTTCATCATTTACTCCTTACTTTGTATGGTTTTGCCTAACGTCCTTATTTAACGATTCGTTCGCCTCGATTTGTCGTGACGACCAGGGTGACGTTCCTAAGCTGCGCTTCCACGCTGAAGTAATCGGGATTGTCGATGTTCGCGACAGGACGAAAAGACGAATCGCGTAGCGACGTAAGTAACGTTCCAAGTGGCTTCTCCTGCGCTGCCATATCCATCGCCAAAAAAGGATAGATCGCATGGGACATGTATTGCCCGACCGAGCCTGTTTCAAAGGTTCTATCCGCCCCGATAAAGAGCGGAACCTCGCCAAGAAGCCTCGCGGCTTCCCCGCTAGTGAGATCGTCGCCGAGTGAATTCTTGTACGTCCGCTGCCACTTCGGAACGCAACTTGCGGAGCCACACTTCACGTTCATTACTGTCATGCGGCGCTGTTCAGATATTTTCCGACGTTTGCGAAAAAAGGCACTGATTTCGTCGTCCGTGAGGAATTCCGCTCGCCCTCCAGTCGTAGGAGGCATGAACACCACAAGCTGCAAGAGCACTTCCCCTTGGGCCTTCTCGAGAACGAATTTGCGTCCGTCCGTTGAACCAATCCAAAACTTGGAATCATCCGTGGCGTGGTTCGTAGGAAAATAGAAATCGGCCTCCATAGCTTCCGCGAGGAAGTCTGCTTTTGGATTTCGCACAACTGATTCGCTTTTGACTTGGTAGCCTTGAAGTGAAATACCCTGCTTCATGTTGTTCACAAAGGCATCGCTCACCTGGTCGACCAGGGAAAAGGTGAATACCGCTTTTACTTTCTTGTCGCTCCCTACGACAAAGTGCTCGCCTACTGGCGCTCTAAGAGGGACTTTCAACCTTTCTACCGGAAGTCCGATGCGGGCCCCCTCGCCACCACAGTTAAACGTCGGTTCCTGTCGGCGATCCCGCAGCTCGCGCAGTTCGCTTTCAGAAAGATCGAGGAAGGGCACCCACTCCCCAATTTTTCCTACGTTCTCTTGCAGCCGCTGATCAGTTTTAAGATCGCCTCCTGCACAAAATATAAAATAGTGTTTCTCGCCAAATTTCTCCGCATGAGCGGGTGAGGAGACAGCTAGAACAATTTGTGGAGCGTACTTCTGCGGGTTGAGCATTCGCTGAATCGTATACGAAGCGACACTTCCTACACCCACTGAACCCACATCCGTGTTCTCTCCTAATGAGGCCAAGCGGGATGGCCCCAAGGTCCACTTTAGGATATCAATGGGTTCTTTGCGCGATTCCTCGGCCTCGGAGTTGGTATCGCGAGTCAGCCAGTCTTTTGCATTTTGGGATAGTCGAGCGTTAAATTGGGAGGCAGGAACACTCAAAATCAGTTCTTGTGCGAGTTTCAGTTGCTCCCTGAGGCCCCCGTCTTCAGTTTCATAAAAGTGATCGGCGTTGTAGTCTAGCTTCTCCCTATTCTGATGAATGGATTGAACTACCTGATAGAAGTCCCACACAAGAAACTCGGGGCGGGATTTTACAGTTTTTTCCCAAAGAGGCTTAAAGACCCCGTGCAAGCAATGACTTGTTTCATGGGCTCGCTGGAATAGTCGCAGCCTTTCCGGCCGTGTTAACCACGCGGCAACACTCTGTTGCGCCGCTACAGACAACTCGGAATCCAAGTCTGCCGTGCCATGAAGATTCAGTTTTACGAAGAGTGGGCGGAGCGTAGATTCTCCGTCAAATTCGAAGATCTCCTCAGCCTTGTGGCATTCAAACGTATCCGCCGTAATGGCCCAGCGATAAAACTTAGGAAGCAAATCCTCAGACGCTCCCGGTTCCGTCACGATAGACAGCAAGTCTTCCAGCGACGCCAGCTGTGGTGCCGAAAACTCTTCTTCCGGGTCCTTCGGTGGTTCGGGTACGGGATCGATATTAATGCTCTCCGATCCCTTGATCCCGATGCCGTCCTTATCTGCGGCCCACGTAATCGTAAAGGTCCGATCGCTTAAATTTCTGCCCTGTACATCTTGCTGTACCGAACGTAGTTGCTCCTGTATCACGGCATTAGATTCTTTGTGTTGAATGAAGGTAGCGTAGTCGGTGGAATACACTTGCTTGTAGCGAGCGCGTTCCGCTTCCGTCGCGTCCCTACCGACGGTCCAGATGTGCGTCGGGGTCACGTCTGCCACTGCGGCGGGCGGCATCTCGACAGGCTTCGCAGGGGCTACTGGCGGGTTCATAGGAGGCTTAGCTTCCGGAGCGTTCTGAACAATCCCGTCCACATTTATCTTGTAAACGGTGTTACCGAGGTGGAGATGCACCCAAAAGCTATCACCCGACTCTCCGAACACTAGATAAAAGGCCTCCTGAGTTTGAGAACGCGCCAGCTCGTAGGCTTTGAGAAAGGCCGGGTGTTTCAGGAGTCCGTTTTTTTGGACGTAGGTATCAAGGTCCTTCCAACTGGATCGACTCACTGAGTAGCCTTTCAGTGAAGCCTCCGGCAGTTCTTTTCCGTTCACCAGTACGAGACCGTCCGCTCCGGCGTCAAAAGCCAAAAAGGCCAGCAGCCCGAAAAGCACCACCTTCTGAAATAGTTTCCGCATGATTCTCTCCCGTTTTCGATTCGTCTCAACACGTTAAAGTTTTGCTGCCTTCTGAGCGGCGAATCTAGCACCCACCCCGCCCCAGGGGTCAAGATATTTTTACAGATCGACTAGTGTTTTATGTTTTTGACTAAATTATTGTCAAATCAAAAAAACTGCTTGCGCTTTACTTAAATCCCAGATAACGCCTTGCACTATTGATTATTTGATGGAGGAGTCCGTGATGCGAGTATTGAGGATGTTTGTAGCAGCTGTTTCCATGTGGGCGGTTGGGCTAGCCCCAAGTGTTGAGGCGTGCTCTACCCTGATGGTTCCCAATTCGAACGCCAAGTTGATGGGAAAAAACTACGTCTGGCAGCTCCCCCACGGGCGGCTCTTTCACAACCGCATCGGCATGCGCAAGAAGGCGATGTTGGAGGACGATTCCCTAGAAGCTCTAGAATGGGTCAGCAAGTATACGTCCCTGACCTTTAACCAATTTGCTGAAAATTTCCCGATCGGAGGAATGAATTCCGAAGGGCTAGCCGTCGAAGTGCTTCTGGCCAGGGCAGACTTTCCGGCAACCACGGAAAAGAAAGCCGTCAATGAACTGCAATGGGTTCAGTACCTGCTAGATACTTCAGCTTCCGTAGAAGAAGCCATGGCGAAAGCAAAAAAAGTAGATATCGTCCCTCTCAGCTCGAGCGCCATCCACTACCATGTTTGCGATCGGACCGGGGACTGCGCTGCCGTCGAATACATTGATGGGGAACTAGCCATTTCGCACAAAAAAGAAGATGGTGTTTGCCCCCTGTCGGTAACCAACTCCCGTGCAACGAGCACTCGCAAGCCGGCTTTCCTGGAAGCGGAAGACCTAAGCTTCGATTCTTTAGATGCGCGCCTCCTCCCACCCGCGGAAATGGCTGATCATGCGGACACACACTTACGCGGACTACTCAACACAGTGGGAGGCACCAAGTCCAAATCACCGGCAGAGGAAGTCGCCGACATGTATGCCGCGCTAGAAAGAATGAGCGGACAACCGCAATGGCAAATTGTATACGAGCTACAAAACAATCGGGTCCATTTCAAAACTCAAGCAGGCGGCAGAGTCCATTACTCCGTTGCCTTTAGCGACTTTGACAAGACGTATGATAGGGAATGCAAAAACGCTATTTTCTTTCACAAAAGCGCCAACCGCTGGTTGGTTTTGCCCCCGTCACGCTTTGATCTAGCAGGAAGAGCCACAAAAAGTACGCACGAGAATTTTTTCCAGTCACGTACTCAGTCAACGCACAACTTAGAGCGCGCAGACTTCTCTTTGGTAAACTCCGGCGCCACCCTACTTGAGCAAAGCCGCTCGTTCCTGCGTTCGACAGGTCTTAGTACGGAGATGCTTGAGAAACTGGAACTCTATCAAAATACCCACACGGGCTGTGCCAGTGAAGAGAACGAAAAAGCCGCCGAAGAACCGACAGTGTCTCAGCTTATCGATGATTCAGAGATACAGGCTCTTTTCACGAGTTACGAGGCTGGCAAAGGTGACATAATGCTCGCTCGCTACGAAGGGCCCGCCCCAGCACCAGAGCGCGCCGCCCTAGCTATGAATACACCGCGACACGAACCCAAAGCGAAGCCAAAGCCCGAGCCCACGGAGGAGCCCAAAGTAGTGGTCGCTCCCGCTGCTCCCGCTCCCACGCAAAGCTACCAAGTCGGGTTTCGCTACTTTTATTCAAATGAAAACGGGCTTCGGGTGCGATCGGTGGGCGATCGCACGGGTTACAAAAACGCGATTCGGTTTTCCCATTCAAGTAACAACCCGGCCGCCCTAGCGGGGCTTTGGGTACGAGTACACTCGATTGGCGAGAAAGTTTCCCACGTGAGTTATCCTAACCAACGCGGGTGGCAGCCTTTGCCCTACAATCAAAGCACTGGTGCCGCAGAAGCGTCTTTTTTTCTTTACGCTTACCGCTTAGACGTCCCCAATAGGTTTCAGGTGGAGGTCATCGATGCCAAAGGCCACTATCTTTTTAACGAGGAAGTAGACGCGCCTATCTCGTACGCACGGTAGGTGGCAACTTACTTTCGGGCGCCCTCAAGCAACGCTTCCACCGCTTTTATCGTTTGCTTGAGGCGCACCGAGCGCAGAAGGTGCTGGCGGTCCAAGGAGACCGCATCCACGATATTACCGGTAATAACTCCCAAAATATTCACGCTGAGATCCGGCACCGCAGAGGCAGGGATACCTTCAATCGAGCCCAAAATCTTGCGCACGATTTCATACCCCACTTCACGTATCTCCTCGTGGAGCTCGCTATATTTTTTTTCTATCGTTGATTGGTAGTAGAGAAGACAATACAGACTCAAATCATGGGCTTCTTGCGTCACCCACCTGAAGTTGCCTTCAATGTATTTAACGAGTGCCGCTTCGCCGGAACTCGTCTCGCCGAGATGCGCCAGAATAATTTCCTTTGCATTCATGGTAGCAAAGCGGATGGCTTCGATTATCAGCGTATCCCGGTTGGAGTAGTAGTAAATGACGTGGGAACGTGCCATGCCCGCCATTTTCCCCACACGCTCGAAGGTAAGGGTACTGACACCCTTCTTTGCGATTATCTTAATGGCGGCGTCCAAAATCTTGGCCCGCCGGAGCTCGCTTTTCACAGGCTTATTTTGGACGGCTCGCAAAAGGCGTTTCGTTCTGTCTTGTTTTTTTGTTTTGGGGGCCATGTCCGCGTCAGGGTTTAACACGGGCCCCGCGCAGCCTCAAGGAGGGAGTCGGCCTCCCCGCCAACGGCACTAACCACCTGTATATATTAGTTTTCGCAAGCTTTCCTTGATCGCTTTTGTCCCCTCAAGTATGAATCAGCCTACCATGCACCCGTTAGGCTCAAATCCCAGATTAAATGGTGGCTGCGTGCGCCTGCTATTCTTAGGCCTTTGGCTGATGTCTGTGTCTTGTTGCCTCGCTATCGATCCACCCGACTTTGCGCGTCTGCCGATACAGGAGACAAACTACGCGAAACACACGGTGCGGTATTTCAACGGCAACGAGGTAGACTTCTATGTGATTCGTCCCCGCGCACTGGGGCATGTCCGCGTCTGGCCCGGCCGGCGCGAAGATGGTGGGGCATCGAGCTACGAGCTTGTACGCGACAACGGAAGAAGAGCGTCCCAGTTACTCAAAGCAGCCTCCGATTTCATTCGCAAAGATGCCGAAAAGAACGGCTACCTGGAAGGGGCTAGTGGAGACGCGTACGAGTTGGAACTCGCTTATCTCGAGCGCGGGTACTGGCCCCTTGTTGTGGCAACACCCAAGGGAGACGACAGCACGATACTGTTTACTCTCTGCCACGCTATCCGCTGGTTTGATGAACCTCTTCCTTGGATGCGTCGTTTTTCGGTACACGTGCCGGAAATTCCGGTGCCCATCACCTTGGATCATTCGCTGAGTACGACAAGCCCCCTTTACTTCCCGATGCATGCGGGGGAGTTATCTACGGATGACTTCATTACGCAGATGCTCCGCTTTCGCATTTATGTCCTTGGCGAAGCCATGGAGCTCAAATTTCTCGTAGTAAGTGATGAGTTTCCGGAATCGCTTCGCACCCTACAACCCTCGCACCTTCTCGCTCCCTACCATCGTCTCTCGCGTTATTACGATCTACACCGATCGAGCATGCGCCCCATCCCCTCCGAATACGAAGAAATGATCTGGCGTTTCTTTCATCAGAACGAAAACGGCATCCAGTCTAAGGAGCGACTGCGAGTTATCGCCCAGGCGCTGGGCTCCCGACTAGCGGGCGGATCCTCCACGGAAATTGCTTGGCTCGCGGATTTTTTCAGTCACAACTTAATGGACCCTTGGTACCAGCCCTACTTTCACAATGGTCGGATTTTTGCTCATGTAAGCGCCCCACAACAAGAAGGCAGCACTAAAACCGCGCGATCCCGGTATTTTGTCCGCCGGCTGGGTTTTCCTGAAACTCCAAACTGGAATTTCGAGGAACAGGATCCGTGGGGAACCCCAGGCATCAGGACACAAATTTTTGAAATGCAGCTGAATTATTATGACGATCACATCGAACGTAGCCTAGCGCAAGCGTCAGGTTTTGCTATCGAGGATCTCGCGCAAATCCGACTCGAAGTCGCCGCCTCTCCAGCCGGAGGTGATACAAACTGCGTGCAACTACTGACACGCGAACAGGAAGCGATCCAGACCTTCCTAACTCTGCGCTCTCTTGAAGAACAGGGACTCCCACAAGGCTTACTATTGCCATCGGCGGGCGGACCACCCGGCACCTACCGCGGGATACCCAGCTCCGTGTTTATCAACCACCCCACTGACCCCAAATAAAAGGCTATCCCATTTTTTGCAGTACACCCTCTAACTTTTTGTCCGCCTCTTTGGCGAGCGAGACCAAGTCGGTATCTCCCACCATTTCCATCATCGCACTCGGGCGGGCGAGTTCGACCGAGACCCGCCCCGGCCCCACCTCACGAACGACTGCATTGCACGGCAATAGGCTCGCCACATCCGAGTTGGCTGTGTACGCCTCGTATGCCAGTTGCGGGTTGCAGGCACCCAAGATAACTGCCGGAGCGATCTCCTTGCCCAGCTTCTCTTTGATCTTCGCGTGTAAGTCGATTCTCGTAAGAACTCCAAAGCCTTCGTTCTTCAGAGCTTCTGTTACTTTTTCTATTGTCCCTTCAATCGTTCCGCTGATTTCTTTTTTAAAGTTGATCATGACTACTCCCTACATTGGTAGTTTAGCGCCTCTTTAACATATTTCGCGAGCACGGCCCTGTCGACTTCAAGTTACCCACATGTTAATAGTGACTGGCAGACCCGTTAAACGAGGAGGAAATCCCATGAAGCTGCGCACCATTTGGACTGAGAAAATGCGCTTCACCACCAAGAGCTCGACGCATGAAGTACCCATGGACGCCAAGCGGCCGATTGGAGAAGATGCCGCTCTCAATCCTAAGGAGCTCGTCCTTGCAGGCTTAAGCGGTTGCACGGCAATGGATGTTGTGGCACTTCTTCGCAAATACAGACAAACCGCAGAGACCTTTGAGGTCGAGGCGGAAACAACGCTCACCGACAAATACCCAGCTGTGTTTCAAAAAGTCAGTTTGCGGTACATCGTAAAAGGCAACGTCGAAGCACCCAAACTCATCGAGGCTGTCACCCTTTCGCAAACTAAATTCTGTGGTGTGAGCGCGATGATCGCAAAAGCGGCCCCCATCGAGTATGTAGTCGAGCTCAACGGCGAAGAAATCCAGCGCGGCAACGCCCACTTTTAGTGGTTAGTGGGCACTGCCGTCGACTACCGGCACCGCTTACAGTTTTCCCATATCAATGACAAAGCGGTAGCGCACGTCGCTTTTGAGGACGCGCTCATAGGCCTCGTTCACTTTGTCCGGAGTCACCATTTCGATTTCGGGAACAATCTCCCGAGCGCCACAAAAGTCGAGCATCTCTTGCGTTTCTTTGATGGATCCAATTAGTGAGCCTGCAAAGCTTCTTCGCATCAGGATGAGTGGAAAAGGGTGCACTGTCAGCGGGTTTTCAGGTACCCCCACCGAAACCAAAGTTCCGTCCAACTTAAGCAAATTAAAGTAGCTTGCCATATCGATTTCAGAAGAGGAAATCGTATTAATAATAATGTCGAACTGAAGGGCATTTTCCTCAAAAGCACTCTGTTTGCTGGTCACAAGAAATTTGTGTGCCCCAAGTTTCTTGGCGTCTTCACGCTTATTCTCTGAGCGGCTAAGCACTGTGACCTCGGCCCCCATGGCGGCACCAATTTTAACGGCCATGTGTCCTAGCCCACCAAGGCCCATCACGGCGACTTTCTTACCTGGGCCCGCACCCCAATGCCGCAGTGGCGAGTAGGTCGTGATGCCCGCACAAAGTAGCGGTGCGGCCTTTTCGAGCGGCAGAGCATCGGGGATTCTCAAGACAAAGTCCTCTGTCACGACGATGACGTTTGAATAGCCCCCTTGGGTAACTGTTCCGTCCTTTTCTACGGAGCCATAGGTCATGGTGCTACCGTTGATGCAGTAGTTTTCCAAGTCTTGCTCGCAGTGAGCGCAGCTACGGCAAGAATCCACCAGACACCCAACGCCAACCCGATCCCCCACTTTGTACTTGGTCACTTTGGAGCCGATCGCAGTCACAACACCCGCTATCTCGTGCCCGGGAACCATGGGGAACGGCGCCCCCATGCCCCACTCGTCTCGGGTCATGTGAATGTCAGAATGGCAAATGCCACAATATTTAATATCTATAACGACATCGTGATCCTGCGGACTGCGCCTCTCAAACGAGTACAGCGCCAGCGGCGCCTTCGGCTTTGAAGCGGCCATTCCTTTGGCTTTAATCATGGGTCCCTCCGGGGCTTTGTCCCTTTAAATAGTATCCAGGTAGGCCTGTCAAAACCCAGCCGCAGAAAGAAAAGCGTGCATCCAACTACGAACTTTGGTAGGTTGCAGCTGTTCTTAGCAGGGCGATAGAGTCTGATTATCTCTAGTCGACGTGCCCCTCTCTGAATTCGTTAAGAATCTTAAATTGCTAGCCTTCCGATTGATGCACGCCAAAAGTTAGGTCTTAAGGAAAAAATGAAACCGTTCAATACCTTTAGGGATCTCCAAATCCCCGAGCCCTTGTCTCACGCGCTTGACCGCATGGATTTTATACGCCCAACCCCCATTCAGGTTGCCGCCATACCAGCAGCTCTAGGCGGCAAAGACGTCCTGGGGATCGCCCAGACAGGCACCGGAAAAACTGCCGCCTTTGGCATCCCACTACTCACACGCATTTACGCCGAGCCAGGAAAAGCCGCGCTAGTTCTCGCCCCAACGCGCGAACTAGCTGCCCAGATTCATGACGTTCTCAAGAAGATGTCCAAAGAAATGAAGATGTACGGCACTCTGGTTGTGGGTGGAGAGTCTTTCTCCCGTCAGGCTAGAGAAATCGCCGACGGTGTGGACTACATCATTGCCACGCCCGGCCGTTTGAATGATCACCTCCAAGAGGGGACAATTCGACTATCATATGTCTCTTTTTTGGTTCTTGATGAAGTCGATCGCATGCTCGACATGGGTTTTGCACCTCAGATTAAGAAGATCATGAAGCACTTGCCTAAGACCCGACAGACTTTGCTGTTTTCAGCAACACTCCCAAAGGAAACCGTGCAGATCGCAGAAGCGCTTCTTTACCAACCAGTGCGAATCAGCATCAAGCCGGTCGAAAGCAAGCACCGCATCGATATTGAAACGCTACGCACTTCGCCTTCAGCTAAGAGTGACCTTATCGTGGAGGAACTTGAGGCGATTGAAGGGAAGACTCTAATCTTTACCCGCACCAAATCTCGCACCGAACGCGTTGCACGCATTCTTGATAGAAACGGCTTCAAGGTCGTTAACATTCATGGCGGCCGGACCCAAGGCCAACGAAAGCGCGCATTGAGTATGTTCAAAGAAGGCAGCCACCCCATCATGGTGGCGACCGATATCGCAGGACGCGGAATAGATGTGTCGGACATCGAGGTCGTAGTAAATTATGATCTCCCTGGATGCCGCGAAGATTACATCCACCGAATTGGCCGAACGGGACGCAACGGCAAGACCGGAAAAGCCATCAACTTTGTCACAGACGAGGATGAAGACGTGACGTTGATTTTGACGGGCCAGAAGGATGCGCCCAAAAAGCGACCCCAGCCCCAATCTCAGCCGCAACAACAGCAGCGGCTCAAGCGTGCTTCGAAACGCAACTCTCGCAGAGGACGGCGCCGGCGTCGCGGCTAAGGCTTGTTACTCTGTAGTGTAGGGAACGCCACTACAAGTGAAAAGTGAATAGACTTCTTCTGGATCAGCAACTCAAGGAACAGGCACGATTTGAACAGGCACTCGGACGATGTTCTTTTCTGGGGTTTCGTAAACCAACAAAATCCGAATAGGATTAAATAGAGGGTAATCTAACGGGAGTTTGGCGTGCAGCACGCCGTTCTCAATGACTGCCCACGGTGGCACGTCTGAACGGACAAGCGTCCATTCTTCCACCGGATAGCCCGTGGCATTTCTCAATCCCACGTGAAAGATTCCCTTTTCATCAATTCTCGCGGGAATGCCGGGGGGAAGCTCGAAACCGACGCCTCTGGGTGAATCAGCCTCGTCGATTTCAACAGCCGGAGGACGGGAGTCGCGTTCGCTAGCCGTAGGGGGAAGCGCGGAAACATAAATAGTAAACCCGATCGCTGCGGCCGAGAGTAAGGCCATGTCGCAATATTGAACAAATTTTCCCCAATTGCGCCTCGGGCCCGCCAGGGCGTTTGGCGTTCCAATAAAGCAAAGCACAAGGACGAACGCTATCGATTTTGCTTTTAGCTCTTTCATTCTTCGTCGTCCTTGAAGCGAGTACGCTCAAACTTGACGTTCAATTGGCCTTGACAAGGTGCGTTGTATTGTAATTAAAGTCAAGCTCCTAAAGTAGCGCGATGCCACTTACGATAACAAAGAAGGCGACGATTCGCTCAAAGTGGTGCTGCTCCAGCCGCGTAAGCACGTAGCGGCCAAGCCGCGCACCTAGGTAGGCCCCGATTCCCAACATTGGAATATAGTACCATTCTTCCCAGTTCATAAAACCGCTCTGCAGGTAAATGGCGGTTCGCAAAATATCGCCGCCTATATCGATTGCTGAAGAAAGCGCGACAAAACTTAGTTTGGGCACCTGTAGCGTGGTCAGAGCCAACCCCCGAAGGGCACCGCCCGTCCCCACAAGCCCCGTCGCAACTCCGGAAAGAACGCTCAGCAGAAGCGCAACCGACCGCGAGGCCCTTAGGGCCCGCGACTTCATAAAAAGAGAGAACAAGCCCACAAATATAAGGAAGGCGCCCAAGACCGGCCGAAAGATGGTCGTTACGTAGGCGGAAGCGAGCCAAGCCCCCACGCCAGTACTGATCACAGCGGGAACTGCCAAAAAGAAAAATGTGCGCCACGGGAACTTTTCTCGAAACAGAATGAGCTTCCAGAGATTTCCAAAACAGTGGAGGATTCCTGTCAGGACTAGAACAAACTGGGCGCTTTCGATTAGCAACGCCGCTGGAACAAAAAACGTTGAAGAGCCAAAACCGCTAAGCGTTCCAACAAATTCCGCGGCGAAAGCAATCAGTGTCAGCGCTATATCATGGCGTTCCATTTAGCCACCGGGGTTTGCTCGCGCAGCCCTTCGAATTTCCCACTCCTTCCAAACCGCGAAGATAGCAGGGTAGACCAATAGCTCCAACAAGAAAGAGGAAAAAATACCCCCAATCATTGGGGCAGCCATTCTTTTCATAACGTCTGCGCCCGACTCGGAACTGTGCGCAAACAGAATTGGCAACAACGCTACAAAAGTTGTCATGACAGTCATCATTTTGGGGCGAATCCGCTTCACGGCCCCTTCGTAGATGGCCTCCTTCAGATCTTCCATAGAATTCATCTGGCCTCTTTTAACGTGTTGATTGTAACTCAAGGTCAAATACAGCAACATAAAGATGGCCGTCTCGGCATCTACCCCCAACAACGCAATCAATCCAACCCATACTGCAATGCTCATGTTGTAGCCCAACAGATACAGAAGCCAAATCGCACCAATCGCAGAAAATGGAATCGCCAAAAGAATTATCGATGTTTCAACCACTGATTTGGTATTAAAGTAGATCAACAAAAACACAATTATGAGAGTAACTGGCACCACGACACTAAGCTTATCGCGCACTCGAAGCATACTCTTGAACTGCCCGCTCCACTCGACAGAATAACCCGGGGGCAATTTCACTTCTTTGTTTACGAGCTCTTTGGCTCTGCTCACATAGCCACCAATATCCTCATCGAGAACATCGACAAAAACATAACCAACCAAAAGACCATTTTCTGTTCTGATCATCCCAGGTCCCGTAACGGCCTCGATGTTGGCAACTTCGGCAAGCGGGATTTGAGCCCCCTTAGGAGTATCAATGAGCACTCGCTTTAGGTCTTCAACACTATCTCGAAACGCGCTGGCATACCGTACGTTGATAGTGTAGCGCTCACGACCTTCCACCGTTGTGGATATCGTTTTTCCCCCTACCGCATGCTGAATGACTTCCTGGGCTTCTGCTACGGAGATCCCGAACCGCCCGAGAGCTTCACGATTAAAACGAAAATCCAGAAAGTAACCTCCCGCCACTCTTTCTGCAAAAACACTACGCGTCCCGGACACGGTCGGGACGAGCTTCTCTAGTTGCAAACCAATTTCCTCGATCTTTTTCGAGTCATCGCCGTATATCTTGATCCCCACAGGAGTGCGGATTCCGGTGGAAAGCATGTCAATACGAGTCTTTATTGGCATCGTGTATGCATTTGTAGTGCCGGGAAACTGCATCTTACGATTCATCTCTTGAACGAGTTCATTCCAGGTAAGGTGCGGCGGTACAATCCAGTAAAATGGCCACTGCAAAAATTCTGGAAGAACCGAGTAGAAACGTTCCGCCCGCCTCCATTCCGATGGGTCCTTGAGGGACACCACTGTTTCCATCATGGACAGAGGAGCCGGATCCGTCGCTGTTTCAGCGCGTCCCACCTTCCCATGTACCGATGCGACTTCTGGAAAACTCTTTAGAATTTTGTTCTGACGCTGGAGTAAGTCTTTGGCTTCTCGGATCGAGATTCCGGGCATGGTCGTCGGCATGTACAAGAGAGAACCCTCGTTAAGAGGCGGCATGAACTCTGAGCCCAGCTTGAGAAAGGCAGGGATAGTCAGTACAAGTAAGGAAACGGAAATGCCGATGACGGTCTTTCGATGATCCACGACCCAGCTGACCGTCGGGCCGTAAATGCGAAAGAGAAATCGACTGATGGGGTGCCGGTCTTCACTCCAGTGCTGCCCAACAAACACGACATTTAGAACCTTCGTGAGTCTTTGAGAGCGAAAACTAAACCGTCGCCCATGGTTGACCAAAACCAGTAATGCAGGGACTAAGGTAATTGACAAAAAAGCGGCCACAAACATTGCCAGTGTTTTGGTATACGCCAATGGTTTAAATAACCTGCCTTCTTGATCCTCTAGCGCGAAAATGGGAAGAAAAGACACCGCGATAACAAGTAGCGAGTAAAAGCTGGCTGGTCCAACTTCTCTGACGGCCTCTACTACCGTGGAAAAGAGCGGGGTTTCAACTCCCTTTCTGCAACGCACTTCTAGTTTTTTGTGGCAGTTCTCCACCACAACAAGTGCGGCATCGATCATCGCGCCAATGGCGATGGCGATTCCGCCAAGAGACATTATGTTTGCTGAAACCCCCGCCAAATACATGGGCAAGAAACTGATCAGCACTGCGGTAGGCAAGGTCACAATCGGCACGAAAGAGCTAGGAATATGCAGAAGAAAAACGACGATAACAATGGCTACGATGATCAGCTCGAGCCTAAGCTCATGGGTGAGAGTCTGAATAGAGCGATTAATCAAATCACTTCGATCGTAGGTCTCGACAACTTCCACTCCGTCCGGGAATGCACCTTTGAGATTGAGAATCTTGTTTTTCACTCTTTTGATAACACTGTTGGCATTTTCCCCGTATCGCATCACTACGATCCCGCCGACTGTCTCTCCCATCCCATCAAGATCGGCCGCGCCCCGCCTCATTTGAGGTCCGAGTTTTACATTGGCTACGTTCCTAACGTAGATCGGTGTCCCGCCGTCACCAGTACCTACAACAATATTCTCGATATCACGCTTGGACTTTACGTACCCACGGGCACGGACCATGTATTCAGTTCCTGCAAACTCGAGCACCCGAGCACCGGTTTCACTATTTCCTTTTTTTATGGCCTGAAGTACTTGCTTAAGCGTTATCCTAAATGCACGCAGCGCATTAGGGAGCACTTCCACTTGGTATTGCTTCTCATAGCCTCCAAAGGTGGCTATCTCGGCTACGCCCTCTACAGCCTGTAGTTGGTAGCGCAAGAACCAGTCTTGAAAACTGCGCAAGTCGGCAAGCGAATGTTTTCCCGTGGTATCCTTTAGCGCGTACTGGTAGATCCAACCCACCCCAGTTGCGTCGGGCCCCATTTCTGTTTCTACCCCTTCCGGGAGGGAAGGAAGAGTTTTTGAAAGGTATTCCATTACACGACTACGCGCCCAGTAGATATCTGTTCCATCCTCAAACAAGACATAAACAAAGGAATTACCAAATGTGGAAACTGCGCGAATGTCTTTTACCTTGGGGACTCCAAGCAAACTGGTAACAATGGGATAAGTGACCTGATCTTCTATTATGTCCGGGCTGACATTCCACTTAGAGTAGACGACCACTTGCGTATCCGAGAGATCGGGAATGGCATCAACTGGAATATTTTTCAATCCCAACCACCCAGCGTATGCAAACGCTCCCGTCAGAAACAGAACCAAAAATTTATTTTTGGCAGAAAACTCTATTAATTTTCCAATCATTCGCTTACCTAGTGTTGGTTCTCTGAACCCATCTGACTTAAGACGCCCTTTAGGCGAGACTCGGAGTCCATTAGAAAATTGGCGCTAGTCACAATAGACTCACCTGCCGCTAAACCGGCTGCAACCGCCGCCTCGTCCTGCGCCCGAAAGAGAACTGTTATTTTTCGGGGCTCAAAAAGCCCCTCGCCCTTGGCGACAAATACGAACCGTTCTTCCCCGGTGTCAACGATCGCGTCTTCAGGTACTGCGAGATGTTCTCCCTGTGGAACTAGAATTTCCACGTCTACATAGGATTCGGGACGAAGCGGAACTTCCGTGGACTGGACGCGGATTCGCACTTTTGCCGTACGAGTGTCTGGATTGATCACTTCGTCGGTAGACACCACAGTACCCGGAATAGCTTTCCCTTCGAGGTAATTAGAGGTGAGGCGAACAGATTGGCCTTTCTTGATGTTTCGTAGATCCATCTCAAAGACTTCCGCATAGATCCAAGCGATGCCGCTTTTTTGGGACACCAGCAAGCTTTCCGTAATGGTGGATTGCGGTTTGATTGCACTGATCTGGTCTTCAGACAGACCTAAAACGCGAAGACGTATTTTGGCGGACTCCACCATCCGGGTGACATTGTCTCGAACGCTCGGTAGGGAGGAAGACTTCACCCTGCCGAGTTGCCTTAAAGCTTCTTGAAACTCCTTTTGTGCCGTATAGAGTTCCGGGTCAAAAGCAACGCGTCCAGGCGCTCTAACCTTCTTAAAGAGGCTTTTTCTTGCAACCTTGGCCACCTTCACCCCAATCATTTGCTGCCGCTCCAACGAAAGATGAACAGCATCATGCCCTTTGGGATAGTCCGCGGAGTCAGAAGTCTTTTCCGCGGGCTCATTTGCACTTAACACCAGGTCCATGCCGCAGATTGGGCAAGACCCCGGCTTGTCGGATACAACCTGCGGGTGCATAGGGCAATGGTAGAGCGCATCGTCGGCCAAGGCCACCATCAACGGAAACAACAAGACAAGTGCGTAGCCAAATATTTTCACTTCGCCTCCTTCGTAGCGTGCGAAAGTTGACCCAAGCTAGATAACACTTTTCCTAACATGGACTCGAACCTCACCAAGTTGGCAATGTACTCCGAGCGCGTTCGCAAACGCGCAATCTTCACTTTCAAAAGGGACCTTTCAGAGTCAAGGTAGTCGTTAAAGCTGATTCGGTTTGCTCGGTAGGCCGCCATCGCGGAGTTGTAGGAACTCAAGGCTTGAGGAATAAGACTGCTTCTGAAGATTTCGTACAGTTCATAATCCGAGGCCAACGTATATTTTAAAGTTCGTAGATCTGCGGCCACTTGGCTCTCGGCGTTCGCCAGTTCTTTTCTCGCGGCGGAGGCCCGCGCGGAAGCGGCTATAGAATCCGAACTATTCCCCCAAAACCAAAGCGGAATGGTCATTGAGACACCAAGGATGTGGGAGTTGTCTGGAGCGCCTGCAACTCGATGCTGGTACATCACTTTGAAGTCGGGGGCAAAATTCCAGCCCGTCAGACTGCTTTCCGTTTCTGCTGCACGTGTAAGCGCCTTTGTTTTAGCAATCGTGGGCGACTCAGCCATGTCAGAAAGTTTAATTTTCTCGAGTTCACTTCTAACATCGGGGACAGAAAGTTCACGGCCTCGAAGATTCGTTTGGAAGTCGGGACCAGCCGCGATGAAATAACCTAGCTTTGCTTGAAGTGCTTGCTCTTCTTGCCGAAGCGCTATGAGTTTGGTTTCGGTTTCAGTTTGCGCGACATGAGCCTTCATCTGATCGTGCTGCGGCGCTTTGCCGGAAGCGTACTTCGACTCCGTAACCCGTGAAATCTCTTTTAGACGAGAGAGATCCTGCTGGTTCAAGTCTATGATTTGCTGAACCGCGTGTAACCCGTAGTACGCGGTAATAACGTTTGATCGCACATGCAACCGGAGGGCCTCATAGTCGCTTTCTTCCGCGTCGGCCCTATACCCTTGGGCTTTAGCCTTCAAAAAATACTTCGTCGGAAAATCAATTTTCTGCTCAATAGTTGCATAGAGTGTGGAGTTCCCCCTGTTTAACTGAGACACACCGACGTTGGGAGATGAAGGCGTAGCTCTTGAGAGCACTTCAGATTCCGCCGCCCGCATTCGATCCTTTTGCGCTGCAAGTCTGGGAAATTTTGCGTACGCAGCCCCCAGGGCGGCCTCTAAAGAGAGGGGCTCTTCAGCAATCGAAACACTACTGAGCAACAAAAAAGCCGCAAACATCCATTTCATTCGTGCTTCCTCCTTCGGGCAGCTACTACTTACCACTACGATGATGCCCCCTGCGCTTGTGACCAAAGCGTCAGATTTCACATTTCCGGCGCACGTCACAAAACACAACAATCTTCGTAGTCCTACATAGGAGACGATGCGTGGCTGATACGCCTGGAGAAAAAGGTTTTTATTCGGAATTTCAAGAGTTTATGGCCATGCCCGCCGCTGGAGCTCCACCCCGACTCTACGACCAGGTACGAATGGACCTTGGCGCGAAGCTCCACCCATCGCTTCGTTCTGTCCTTCAAAAGTTGGCTGGCATTTACATGGTCTCGGGCTTTCTTGTCCTACTAGTATGTCCGCAGTTCGGTCTGACGGTCGCCGCTGAATATGGGCTTCTGCGCGTGTTTAGTCTATTCGGCCCCTACCCGTGCATGGCACTTTGTGGAGCGCTATTTCTTGGTACGGGTAGCTACGCGGCCAGTCTCATTTTGCTTCCGGAAGAACTTCGGAGAATCCGTTCCTCAAGGCTTTTGTATTTTGGAATGTACGGACTGCTCGCGCTTGCCGTTTTTTGGGCACTTGGCGCTGAAATCGCCTTAAGCTTGGGATCGGTCTGGCTACTGGGTTCGGTCCTTGGGGAAAACCTTGCGTATGAAATCGGGTGCCGCCTGCGGTTTGGGGCCAATTGGTAGCAGAGGTGAGAAGAATGCAGTGGAGTTGGCCCCAAGCCGGCAATTGTGAGGCCCGTCACTCTCAGTGCGTCGGCCTGCATTGACATTCCGCAAGCGCCTCCCCTAGTTTGTAGTTTGGAGGGGGCAAATGCGTAGTCTCGGAGTTTTTCTTTCATTACTGGTTGGACTCCTTTGTGCGCCGAGTAGCCTAGCGGATGACGGGGGACATGGGGCGCACGGCCCCCGAGAAGGGCGATACTTCGGCTACTCAAAGGTGGGATCCAGTCCCATGAAAATCGCCACAATTCTCGATCTCGTTGTCGTGCAATCTACTAACGAATACATGCACATGCGAGCCACACTTCGCCTGCTACTGGGAGGGTTCGGCAGTCCTGAGTACATCACGCAGTACTTCGAATCGGTTTCATATGGTATGGAAAGCGGCCTGCTCGTTTTCGAAGGTAGCGCCCAGGAACTTGCACTCGTTGATGTAATGGCCCACGAAATGGATGGAAAATTCATGGTCATGGGCAAAATTCGATCGGCGAACGGCAACGCCGAAGGCCTTATACACCTTTTTCTAGATGAAGGAAACGAGACCCCAGAAATTTTAACCAAAGCGCTTTTCAAGACGGCTGAGGTGGTTCCTGCTCTTACAGGCAGCTACCGAGGTGAATGTGGCGGCGTTGCGCAGAACCTTCAATTGGAAGCGGTAAAACTCAATGCCAACGATTCGGTTTCTCAAAACCCCCTGCTGGGCTACCACATACAAGGCCGCTTCGGTGAAGTTAACGGCAATTGCTCGGATGGGGCCTACTGCACCACCGCCTACTACAACTCCGGAAGCTACAACTTTTACCGTAATCGCCTTGTGCTGAGTGGCCGGCCCCAACCTTTGGTTTGTGAAACTCAACATGACGGATTGCTTTGTGGCGTTTGCTCGTACAAAAAGGATGCGGAGACAGTGGACGGCGACACGACCTATAAACAAGCGGTACGCGAGTTTCATGTGGACGGGGATCCGGGCGCTTCGCTACCACTAATGCCAAGCCCCAAAGACATTAGCGGTACGTTTCACGGCTACTTGCACCACACCTTCACCGACCGATACCAATACATGAAGCTCAGCGTGAAAGGCTTCATGAAACTCGTTGCTCCGCACACGGAGTACCTTCACGCGTCTGCAACCGCGTGGTTAAGCTTTGGCGAGAAGGAATCGTCCGAGTTTATCTCGTACAAGTTCGATCAACGTGAGTACCGGCACACCTTCCCTCACTTTATTTTTGAGAGGCGTGGCGATGCGCAGGACGGGATCCTCCAGGTTACGGAGTGGCATGAGAATCGAATTCTTGGAATTTGGTACTCCAAAACTTTCGGACGTGTGGGAACCGTGGAACTTGTCCGCGACACCGTTCCGGACTTGAACCGCGATGCGCGAAGAGTCCCAAGTTTAAGTGGAGCTTATGAAGGTCCGTACTGGCATTTCAACTTGGTAGTGATGCCCGGCACGATTTCCACTTCGACCATGTCTTTTTACCCACTTCAACTCGCAGGAACTGCTCGTATCAAGAATATTTCGGCTTTACTGTCCATAACCGGAGGGAGCTATGATTTTTACGTAGATAGACTTTCCTTCGCGTTGGACGACCGCATCGTAATTGGAACACCCGAAGATTCCGGCGGAATGAAACTTTTTTGGCCAGGTAAACCCAGTTGGGGAATAGAGATGGCGTCTCCTAGGTTGGCAGAATATGCGGAAACCGCTGCGGGTTCCCCGGAACATACTGGTAGGAGATCAAAATGATTCGGATGGTTTCAGTTTTCGCGTTGGGGCTTCTGGCGGGAGTTGTTCTACTGGTGCGCCTTCCCGCCCTGCCGGAGGCGGTTTCGGCGGTAGGCACTGCGACGCCTGAGACGAGTTTTGTGCCCGTTACTGTGCCCGGGGTACCCGATCTCCCTTTCGAGATGGATGGGGACGTAAAGGTTTTCCATTTGACAGCGGAAAAGGTGATCCGCAAATTTCGGGATCCATCCGATCCCGGAGGCGGAACACGCGAAATCCTGACTTTGGGATACAACGGCTCCATGCCCGGCCCAACGATTCAGGTCATGGAAGGGGATCACGTTCGCATCCATTTCACCAACAATTGGACGATGCCGACAACGGTACATTGGCACGGCATCGAGTTACCAAACAACATGGACGGCGGCTCATCGATGACGCAGGAATTAGTTGAGCCGGGAGGATCGTACACCTATGAGTTCACGCTCCACCAAAATGCGGGCACCTACATGTACCATTCAGGTCACATGCAAGCTTATCAGGTGGGAATGGGGTCTTCGGGCTTTTTTATCATTCATCCCAGGGCCTCGAGGCTTCCGAAAGTCGACAAGGACTTCGCTTTCATGCTGCAGATCTGGTCACTCCCACCGCACGGCAATGTGCCAAGCACCGCTTCCATGAGTTTCAATTATTTCACGATGAACGGCATGACGGGTCCAGACATCCCGCACATGACGGTGAAGCAAGGCGAACAGGTTAGGATCCGATTGGCCAACTTAAGTATGATGTCCCACCCGATTCACATTCACGGTTTTACCTTTGATGTGACTGATATGGGCGGCGGTTTTCTACCCCCGCACCTGCGCTGGCCAACCAATACGATGAGCATCAACGCCGGGGAAACGCGCGCAGTGGAACTAACGGCACACACGCCGGGCAAATGGATGTTTCACTGCCATTTCCTTCACCACATCATGAACGACATGGAGTTTCTCCCGATACCTGGCCAGCCTCACCAGATGAGTCACGGGGAAGGCATGTTCACGATGCTTCATGTGCTTAAGCCTGGCGAAATGCCCGGTACCGGCGGCCATCCAGGACACGGCATGGCCGAAACGGATAGCTAGGACGCATTGGGCCTCCCGGCATTTCACGTACTCAAATGGTGGCTCTTGTGCTTAGTTCCGGTGTGGCCAATTTGGTATAATTATTTAATGGAGGCAACTATGCAACCCAACGTAGGTTCAACTGATAAAATCATCCGATTCGCTCTCGCGATTGGTCTTTTTTCGCTTTTTTTCTTTCTGGAGGGCGACATGCGATGGGTGGCCGCACTTGGAGTCGTGCCACTCATCACGGGGGCGATCAATTTCTGCCCGCTGTACAAGATTATCGGACTGAGCACGAAGAAGTAATTGCGGTGGCGGCGCCAACGCGCCGCCATTTTTTGGGGACCTTATCGCTGTAACTAACTGCAAAGATCACTTGTAAAATACGATAGGCTGAACGCCCTCTCGGGCCCGAATTGTGTTCTCATACAAAGATAAGCCCTTGGAGGAAATGGTACCAGAGACACAAAGCTCGCCGAATTCTTGAACGTGCGGATCCCGTGCATTGTCGTAGAGGACGTTGTGATGCGCCCGCACGTTGGGACTCAAGTTAATATCTATACCTCTCCCACCGTTTTCAAAGCTCGTATTGTGGGAAACTTCAGCCCCACTTCCCGGCTGGCCTTTATCTATCGCGATCCCGTTTCCATCGGTGTGATGTTCCGACGGATCCCAGTTACGATAAGCACGGTTGCCTTTAATCAAGTTTTCGCTACTCCCAAGCCGCCACAGATGAATACCTGATGCCCAACCCGGCCCGCCTTCGGCCCCATTGTATGCCGTTTCATTGCCGAGGATCTGAACTCTCGAGGCTTCATCTCCCTCTATGCCGGCTCCACCGTTGTGATTTGAATTGCAGTCTATAATCGTCACATCGTGCGTGCTCGAAATTACAAAGCCCGCGTAATTGTAGTACTGAGCGGTGATGCCCCCTATCCTCCAGAATGGCGTATCCACCTCCATCATCGAATGGAGGCGAAACTCCATCGCCATCCCAACGGGGCTGTGCCCACCCGCGATATAAAGCACGGCTTGCGATTTCTCCTTGTCGATCCACCAGGTGTTCTTCGCTAATTCGGCGAGCGTCTTCACCCGCTTTACGTATTTCCCCTCAATCCAAAGGCCATCGATTCTCTTCCATTTGGGATGCAATTTCGCCGACCAAAGATTTTCCGAGATTCTTTGCCATTCGTGAACCGCTTTATCCTTAGAAAGGCGCCCATCAAAAACGGGGGTTTCATTTTCTTCCGCGCGGATGGTGGTTAGCTTACCGCTTGACGGTACGCGGAGATCGGCAAAAGAGGAATCCGTATACCTGCCTCCTCGCACGACTAGCGTATCCCCAGCCCGAATTCTCCAGATAGCCTGTTGGAGCGAGGCCCACGGTTTGGCACGAGATCCCGCGTTGGAGTCGCTGCCGGTGGGGGAAAGATAGTAGTCCGTCGCCAAGCTAACTGCTGAAATAAGAAGGAAAATAGCGACAAACTTGGTCACGGCTCCCATCCGGTCTGTCCCCTTGCGGAAAGAGGGCTCCATTTGTTATACCCGCCCGTACCTTGAAACGCATCGCCTACATTTTTTGCCTGGTACTAGGGGGCGAGCCCTGCCTTGCGGCCTTGGGTCCCCAGTCCGTGTGCGCGCTGCCTATTATCACCCCCTACCCACGGGTTATTCTTGTGGGGGAAACACACAATAAGCGCCGAACGGAAGCGTATTGGCAGCCGATCATGGAAGGAGCTCTTTATGGCCGCCACTACGTCGCGCTGGAAGGGGTTAGCGTTGACGGCGATCCGGCCATTTTAGAACGCCACCTGCGAACGTCGCTCGGCTTCCACCCCGAATTACACGGCCCCACAAGTCGAATCGTGCCCCTTGAAAGCAATTTTCAGCATGCGGTATCCGCCACCGCGGCGACGGCCTATGTGATTTCTTGGTGGCTCGCTCGCGGCAGGCCGCCTACAGATGACGCTCTAGCAACCTTACGCAGCCACAAGACAATTCTGCTCGAGGCCATCTCTGAGCCCAATTCCGAAGTGCGGCGGGCCTGGCTCTCCATGAAAAACCACGAGTGGGCAAACCCACAAGCGGCTGACCGGTACGTTTCTCTAAACCGCATCGCAGAGGCTCTTAGCGAAGCCATAAGCAGCCCGGCGATAGAGATACTG
Source organism: Bdellovibrionales bacterium (assembly GCA_020435295.1). Lineage (GTDB taxonomy): Bacteria > Bdellovibrionota > FAC87 > UBA2466 > JACKAF01 > JACKAF01. Next base: position 25,326 of record JAGQZV010000017.1, read on the forward strand.
CCCGGACTTAGCCTAGAACGCTTGGGAATTTTGCAAGGACCGGCAGCAGAAGGATTTTTCAGCGCCACTACCGACGAAGATCATCAAGTGTTGCTTGTACTGCTTAGCGAACTTCTTCAACGTTTGGGAAAACGGGCACGCGAACTGGAAAAGGACGGGCTTGTAGTCCCAGGCAACCTAGAAGAGCTATTAGTCGCTAACAATGAAGATATGATCAACGCTCTGGTCGTTTCTTGGCGGGACGACGTCTTTGCGAGTCGTGCTTTCGAACTCTATCGCATCGCCGCCGCTGAAGGCAGAGATGCCTACCTGCGGATCGGGGCGGGGCATCTCGACGGTGTGTACCAAAGGCTCCTAAAGCGTTTACCGGAGTCGGTAATTGGTGTCGTTAATATAGATCGCAGTTTAAGGCACCGTGTTCGCGAGTGGACCGCTCCGCTTTTTGAGGCGCACTACGACGGAAAAGGCAGGCCACTTTTGAGTTCAAAGCACTTCACGGATTTCATAGGTGTCTTGGAAGTTACACGCACGCACTTTCCCCCTGAGGCGGATTTCCGTGTAGAATGGGACGTTGCAGACGATGCCATCACATTTGTTGCCAGCTACCGTGGAGTCGAACATTGGGGACCGTGGGTTACCACTACCGCAGGCCGGGAAAGATTCCACGAGATGGTGCGGAGCCAAGTGTTCATGACCCAGCTGTTGCTGACCACTTCATCCGTGTTGAAAGCCAATCCGCACGACTATAGCCTTCAACTCCAATACCAGAGGCAACTGCGCGGACAGGACAGACAGCCATTTTTTGTAACGCGATTGCCGTTAGAACAGTCAACATCGAGTGAGAAACAGGAGCATTGACATGGGTGTTTTGCTTTTGCTGACCGCATTTTTTTCCGTTTATGGGTATGGTCGCTGCGTCCCCTTACCCTCAGGCGAGGCCAAGTTTAAATTGAGTCAAATTACTATGCTTACTGACTCCCAGTGCGGGGTAGAGTTGGAGATTCTCGATCCGCTGAAGCAAACTTGGCTCAATAAGGGTGAAAGAGCGGATTTTTGGGCAAACGATCCTACGATTTGCGGAGCAAAAGCCGGTAGCGTGTTTACGCGGCTTCTCATTCAAGAGTGTTGCGACGCAACCTACGATTGGTGCACCAAGAAGTGGCAAGTCGGCGCCGCAACAAAGCAAGCCAAAGGGAAGAGAATCTCTGGCCCCGCCTCGACTGTTAAATAGAGAAACTGGAAGTGTTTTTCTTCTCATTGGGGGTCTGCTTTCGGCCGATAATGAAGGTATGAGCCGAGAAAATGCAAAAGCAGAAGTTGACGCCGCTATCCGGCGGGCCACTCAAACACGTCCAGATTTGCGCGACCAACTAGACGCGCTAGGCCAAAAGGCCGTGGCGGCAGGAAGCCAAAGTGCGATCGAAGCCTTCAAAAAATTTGCAGATTCGGCCGCTTCCTCCCACAATCCAAATGCCAAAGAGTCTCTTGCTGCAATGAATACGTCGCTGAGTAAGTACAGCTCCATGGGAACGCTGGTCAAATGGATGATCGTGTACCCCATTGTCTTGGCCGCCCTGCTTGGCATCGGGCTATATCTTTATTTTTACGTAATACGTTAATCCTATCGAGCGAGTTGCACCCACTTTCTTTGTTCTCCCAAAACCCTCGGACAACCTAATAAATCACATATAATCAATAATTTATCGTATTGTCCCAATTTTGGAATTGATCCATTGGTCTAGATTTCATACCTTGTGCGCCGGCAATCCAAAGGCAGAAAGAAGATGAAATCAAGACTCGTTCAAATAATCCTTTGTCTGAGCGCATTGCTGTGCGGTCCGATCCTAGCCGCCGATCCACAAGACACGGCTGCGAAGTGTCGTACCGAAATGGAGAGCGAATTTGGTTCCCTTTCGGAACTCGTCGACGCAGCTCTGGAACTAGACATTCGGGTGCAACAGGCCGAAGGTTCCCACACGATTACTCTATACAAAGGCGATACCAAAATTGGAGCTGTTAGTACCGCTGAGCCGGGCCCCGACGGGTACTCGGTTACGATAGACGTTCGGGTGGAGCGGGGGTTTCTTGGCATGGGGTATGGAGCCGTGCTTTTTCTGCTATCTGCGGTTGTATCAGCGGAGCGATGGGACTGCGGGCTGCGCTTAAACTTTGTTCGTAGCGACGACGCCTTCAAAGCGTGGGTGAATCTATATGTCGAAGGTATTGCAGAGCAGTACCCAATTCCTATTCCACCGCACTTCAACTTCCGCATTCGCCGGGAAATGATTAGCGAGCTGGATTTGTTTGATAAGATACGGCACAGGCTTAAGAACCAAGAACCATAGTACTCAGCTATGGTGGCTATAGCGAGGAACTCTTTTTAAAGAGCCACAGTAGAGGCCATACTAATTCCTAGTTGAGAGGACACATTCGATTCAGCAAGGGGTTAGAAAACATGCTCTTCAAATCACTTATTCTTACGGTTTTGTTCGTAACCGCAGCTCCTTCCGTAGCGTCGCAGAGTTTTCCTCAGGATTTCACCTGCACCCCAGATCAATACTATTCGGGCGGCTATGATTTCTACCAAATCACAAAAACGGAGCTTTATGGCGAAACACAATTCAAGGGCTTGCAGTGGTGGCAAAAGACCAGTCCGCACGGGATTAAGACTGGAAAGCCAACTCTCACACGCACAATTACGCTAGAAGCCATCACAGAGAGTGACCGGCTAAGATTTACTGGCTTTGAGAGTTTCTGGGGCACTAAGGATGACATTGTTTTGCCTGCCGAATGGAACGGGCAGAGCGTATCAGTGACTAGTAGGTTGTTTGAAAATGACATGACGTTTGATGATGGTACGTGCGTAGGCAAGTCGCTGCAGTTCTCTAGTAGCTCAAATGGATCGCTTGCGCGCTAGAACAATCTCAGGCGTGGTGTTCTTTTCTACTCTGAAGATCTCATGAAAATCAATCTTCGCGGCAACTCGTAGAGAGGCCACATTTTCGGGCCTAATCAAACAAACTGTTCTATCGGCTTCTAAGTGCGCATCGCCCCAAGTTACGACGGCGCGTAGCGCCTCGGTGGCGTAACCTTTGTTATGAGCGCGCGTAGCAAGTGCCCAACCCAGCTCCGGGACGCCTTCCAAAGAAGTGTGCAGGTCTCTTTTGAAGTCAGCGAACCCTAGTTCGCCAATGAATTTTCCGCTCGATTTTTCTTCTACCGCCCAGTATCCAAATCCAAGCAGAACCCAATGACCCGCGTAGGCAAGCATGCGCACCCACGTTCTTTGCGCAGACGAAGGCTCTCCAATTGTGTACCGTGAAACAGCGGGTTCAGACCACATTTCAACACAGTCCGAAAAATCCTCTAGGCGATGAGGGCGAAGTAAAAGACGTTCGGTCTCAATGTCAGGCGCTTGATTCAGGTTCTTCTTCATAGCTCTCCCCAATTTAGTCCAGTCACGTGCCTAATCCTACTGGAATTGACACCCAGCAGGCTCTCTGTTTCTTTTATTCGGTTATATGCGGGCACTTAGGAAACTTGGGTTTTGGGCGGCTAGCGTGGTTTTTGTGGCAGCAAACGCTTTTGCGCTGAACTGTAGAATAGAAATCAGTCTGGCGGCAGAACGGCCGGTGGATGGATATCTGCACAATTTTTCCAGAGATGCAGTTGTGTATCTTGCCGAGGCACTCTCCTCATCAAATAGTATAGAGATCCAGGGGGATGCCCTGAGCGTTTCAACCGCTGAACTTCCACAATCCGTTGCAGAAGCTCTTACGGCAGTGGAGAAGAGCCATCCCGGGAGCTGGTCCCATTTCTTTTCTGCCCTCAAAAGCCTCTCGTTAGAGAATTGGTACAATGCTCGCCGTGAGGCACGTGTGGGCTACCTGTTACCGGAGGCCCAAGCCGATTTTCTCGAAGGCCTCGGAATTCAAGGTAACGAACGCCCATTTTGGCGGGAAGTCCGCTTCCGTTCCCGCATCAAACCGGAAGTCAGAAGCGTGTACCGGTCTATGGAAGGCAACCCAACCCCGGCGTTTCCCGCGGGCCTACCAAGGATTTCACTGGCTACCTCAGCCGTAAACCCGTTTGGGGACGAGACGGAAGTCATCATCCAGCGCGCTGAGAGCAAGGCGTGGGACTTTTATACTTACCGCAGGGGAAAGTTAGTCCGCCAAACAGAGATAATTACCTCTACCGGAAACCGAATGGAAGCTGCCTCTCCCTACTCCTGCCTCGCTTGCCACTACAACCCGTTTAACCGCACTTTTGGGAGAGCCCCGGTGAATTTCGTCCACGGGTATTCGGAAATGATTCTGTCAACGTCGTGGAACTAGACCGTATCGATTCTAAGCTAGATTTCCAGCGTCTCTCGGTAAAACGTGACAAGCTTATCTGTCGCGCGACAGGAAGTTTGCACAAGCGTTGAGAGCCGCTGGCGAATGCTAGTCCATTTCCGCACAGCTTAGTTTCCCGCGCTGTAAGCGTATGGCACGAACACACCGATAAGTCCCGCAATCTTATTGCAAATAGACTTACAAGTGTGTCCGTACCATTTCTGCTTTCTACCAGCGCATTATGATTGGATGCACTGAAGGGTCAGAGGGTATAGTGGGCGACACGGGAGTGACCTCGGCGCGCCGACACGAAAGTCCTGGTACACCGCAAGCCTCCTCCTTGGCACACATCCAATGCGTCGATCACCCCACGCAGCAGTACTTTCGATTGGGGTTGACTGGACGACTCAAATCCGTGCGACCGGCGCAACTGGAATCCAGCCAGGACGGCGTCGGACGTGGAAGTACGACCACCACGGGAGGAGCCGGGGGAACGACTGGTAGCGGGGCCGGGCGCAATTCAGCCATGA
>JAGQZV010000189.1 GCA_020435295.1 Bdellovibrionales bacterium
AAACAATAGTGAGAGATCCCCAACTTGGTGATGAATTCAAAAAGCGCGTCTAAGGTGGTTTCTGCGGCCGCTAGGGGATCTCCAGATTGGCGCCATGTTCGATCGTGAACAGCGCCGCCAAAAGCATCTGCACCCGTTCCCTGCATGGTGTGCCAGTAGGCGACAGCAAAGCGCAGGTGCTCAGACATCGGTTTGCCGCCCACGTGCCGGTTAGGACTGAAGTACTTATAGGCAAGCGGATTGGGACTCTCCGGACCCTCGTAACAGATACGGTCTTTTACTTCCGGAAAAAAAGCAGACATGTGCTGGCCCTCTTAGTTCTCGAAAGCAGAGTCGAAGGCACCACCCTCGGAGCGCTTGAAATCCAAACGCTTCACAAAAGCACACGCTTCGCGGGCTCCGTACTCTCGATCCATGGCATTGTCTTCCCACTCGATGGACAAGGGTCCCTTGTACTGGATGTCATTGAGCGCGCGGATGATGCGTTCAAAGTCGATGTCGCCACGTCCGACCGATCGGAAGTCCCAGTTGCGGTCCTCGTGCCCGAAGGCTAGGTGTCCGCCGAAGACGCCGGAAACGCCAGGAGTCTTTCTCCAACTGACATCCTTCATGTGCACGTTAAAGATGCGATCTCGGAACGTGTACAGAAAACCCACATAGTCCACCCCTTGGTACCCGAGATGACTCGGGTCGAAGTTGAAACCAAAGGCGGGGTGGAAGTCTACTGCTTTGAGCGCGCGCTCGGCCGTTACGGTGTCAAAAGCGATCTCTGTTGGGTGAACCTCCAACGCGAAACGAACGCCTTCGTTCTGGAACTCATCCAGAATGGGACGCCAGCGCCGTGCGAACTCCTGGTAGCCCTCTTCAATCATTTCTGGGGACGTCGGGGGAAAGGCGTAGAGCATGTGCCAGATTGGGCTTCCCGTAAATCCAACTACGGTGTCCACGCCAAACTTCTTCGCTGCCCGGGCGGTGCGGATGAGTTCCTCAGCAGCTCGCTGGCGTACGCCTTCCGGGTTCCCATCTCCCCAAATAGCGGGGGGTAGGATGCTCTTGTGGCGCTCGTCAATGTTGTCACAGACTGCTTGGCCGACCAAGTGAGTTGAGATGGCGCGGCAGGTTAGACCGTACTCCTCCAAAATATTCCACCGGTTGTCGCAGTAGTGTTCGTCCTGCAGAGCTTGGGCGACGTCGAAGTGATCCCCCCAACACGCGATTTCCAAGCCGTCAAAACCGAGTTCTTTTAGGAGTCGGCACAGTGGCTCAAATTTTAGATCCGCCCACTGTCCAGTGAAAAGAGTTATAGGTCTTGTCATTTTTCGCTCCTTCTTTCGCTTTCCGAATGCGGGACATCCGTCCACTTCCGGTCACTATCGCTACTGCGAATCACCGATTGAATAAAAGCCATTCCTCTTACTCCCGCCCGTACGTCGGGAAAATCAGAATCGATGGGGGTGGGCGTCCTGCCTTCTAGTTTGGCCGCCAGTGTGCGAGCGTAGTTGCGGTAAAGGTTGGCGAACGCCTCAACAAATCCCTCCGGGTGACCCGCCGGCAGTCGTGTTGCCGCCCGCGCCGCGGCGGACAGGTGAGCGTAGTTCACACCGGTTCGTATGGTTTCGCGCGGGCGATCGGCCCAGCGCAAGTGCAAGCTGTTGGGGTCTTCTTGCCGCCACCACAGCCCGCCGTGTTCTCCGTAGACTCTAATATTGAGTCCATTCTCCTCGTCGACGCATATCTGGCTCGCATGCAGTACACCATGTGCGCCACTCGTAAACCGTAATAAGACGTTGGCGTCGTCATCGAGCTTTCTGCTAGGAACAAACGAGGCTACATCTGCGCACACCGATTCAATTTGCGAACTGGTGATATACTCCGCCAGGTTTGCCGCGTGTGTTCCAATATCACCGACGCAACAGCTAGCGCCTGCACGTCCGGGATCGGTTCGCCAAGCAGCTTGCTTCTGTCCCGAGTTTTCTAGCGGGGTTGCCAGCCAACCTTGAGGGTACTCAACGACAACTTTTCGGATCTTTCCAAAAGCGTTGCTCGCCACCAGCGCGCGGGCTTCTTTGACCATCGGGTAGCCAGTGTAATTGTGAGTAAGCCCAAACAGGAGGCCCGTGCTCTGTACTTTCTCACTGAGCATTTGCGCCTGCTCCAAATTGAACGTCATGGGTTTCTCGCACATTACGGGGAACCCGGAGTCTAGCGCCGCCATTGCTATCTCAAAGTGCGTGTGGTTGGGAGTAACAATAGACACAAAGTCCACCCTATCGGGGCGGGCTTTTTCTTTTTCAAACAGCTCGCGGTAGCTGGTGTAGATTCGGTCGGAGGGGAGAAAAAGGTCTCTTCCTGAGGCTTTGGCCTTCTCCGGGTCACTGCTCAGTGCCCCGGCCGAGAATTCAACGAGGCCGTCGAGCCCAGCTGCCATTCTATGGACTGCCCCAATGAATGCGTCTCTTCCGCCCCCAACCATGCCCATACGTAGCTTCCGGTTCATGGTCGGACCCTCCTCATCGCCTTACGCTTCAAGTAACTGTGAATAAGCAGTTTCTGGGCAATAAGCCAAGAGGAAAAGCCTGGACGGGAACCGCCGCAAATTTAGATCAAAGATTTCAAAAATTTGAGGCCATGGGCCGGAAGGCGCTCTAGAGCGGGAATTCCCTAGAAAAGATCAAAGAAGGCGAGCCCAATTTCCAGGACAATTAAAAGAACGATGAGGGTCTCGAGTAGCAATCCTCTGCGCGTGCTGCTCAAATCGGCCAAAAGCTCGATATTGTCCTGAATGAGCGTGAGCTTTCGGTCGAGGGTCCTCGACCGAAGTTCGATTTCGAAGTTGTACTGCACATCCCGGTGCAGGGCTTCTAGCGAACGGCTCTCCCATGTTTCTTCCGGTGCGTCCATCACCGCAAGATTACTTACTATGTCTTGGCGAGCTGCCGCCGTGTTGGCAATCATGCGAACAAAATGCTTGTTTGTGTGCGAGACACGCCCTTGCTTTGAAACTTCTTCGATGAGCTTTGCGGAATCTTCCAGCATGGTTTCGGTCCGGGATTCCATCAGTTCCAATGCTGCCGATTGACCCAGCGTCATCGCTATCATGCGCAGCGTATCCTTCGTCATTTTCTTGACCTGGGCATATTCGAATTCGACTTCAGTCTTGTTTCCCAAACGCACGTCGTATGATTCTGTCGGCGGGATTCGTTTGGGTTCCCCTACCAGGTTCGCTATGCGCTTCATTTCTTGAACGGCTAGGCCCGGATCTACGTTAACGAAGACCAGAGAACCGAATCGGTAAACGAAAAGGTAGCTATCCTTTCCATATTTGAACTGCAGTTCGCGGGGCGAGCTGCTGAGAAGCTTTCCACTTAAAATTCCCAAGAGGGGTTTGAGTTTCAGGTGGTCGTACAAATGGTACGCCGTAATGGAAATTTCCACAGGCGTAACATTTGCCTCGACGGGTACCGCTGGTATCACTTCTGGAAGGTTGCGGGACGGGTGGGGTGGGGTTGTTTTTATTATCTCGGGCTCCATAAGAAACTTAGTATAACGCGCGACACACCGGGCCAACAAGGGTGTTGGAGTCAGAGATTTTTGGTAATGTAATCGAGAAGTTCCGTGCTGGCCTGTTCAAACTTGTCTTTAGAGATGCCCTTGGCAATTAGCACAAAAAGCGGAGCCAGCGCGTACCACGGCCGTTCCACTTGTACATTATTGTGCAGCGCAATCTCGAATTCCTTGCTGTCCGGCTGCCAGCGAAGCTCAGTATTGAAACCGACTTTGCGTAGGTACGAGGCCATGCCCCTGGCCTGTACATCTTTGGATCTAGTCCGGTAGATAAAACGGGTTCTTTCGTCACTGATGATTTGGACTTCTTCTCGGATCTTCACCGGCGAACCGGAATCTTGCACCGTGTTTGTCACTTCAAGGCTGATTCCGTTCATTCCCTCAACCCGTATGTTTACCGGTGCTGAATGGACTTGGGATTTTTCTCCGATGGTTCTTAGAATCGCTTGTTTTAAAACAGCGAAGCTTTGTGGGCCACTTCCCCGGACGTGGCACAAAGTACCACGGGCGCTGTGAAAAATACCATCGTGCAGCCCAGGTGAGCCGACCCAATGCGGGTCCTCGCATCTCCATGCGGATTGCGAGACGGAGGCTGCGGCAAAACTACAAGCTAGAAAAGTACCAATGAATATCCAGTAATGGCGCACGAAAAGAAGTATCTCATCCAAAATGGGATCCGACAAACTTAGGAAAGAGAAAGTCAGATCGGAATTCCAAAAACTCCTGCCGCAGTTGTTTTGCGGTCTTACGTGCTTGCGAGTCTTCAAGAAGTTGCGCTGCTACAGTCTTCAGATCTTTGACTTCTGACGTGCGTAACCACCTGCCGGCGCCAGCCCCCTGTATGGCGGCAGCTGAAAGGAATTGGTCGAGATTGGAAGGGATGCCGATGACGGGTTTCCCAGCATAAAGCGCTTGGTAGGCGGTCGTGGCTCCCCCATTGCAAATCACCAAATCTGCATGTTCGCAAAGTTTGTCCCCCGGAAGGTACGGTGCGGTGAAGGCATTTAAACTATGTTCGCTGGTTTTTCCGGCCGTGCTAACGGCGATCTCGACCGGTAAGTCGGCCAGCGCATCGACCACGGTCGGAAGCACGCGATGATTGCCAGAGGATCCTAGAGTTAGGTAGATGAGCGGTTTGTCGCGACGAAGGTGCTCCCACCATGTCGGGAGTTCTAATGCAGGTGACCAAAGTACAGGGCCCAGGAAACGTTCTGTTGAGCTCATTTGTGGGAGTGGGATGAGTCCGGGCGTATCGGGGTAGAGTGTGTAAGTGCCGTAGGTAAGCACGTCTTGCAAATTTCCTATCGTCGACAAACCATATCGCTTCCGGAGTCGGTTGAGGGGAGCCGCGAAGCTTCTAAATACAAACGGCCTGGCAAGCGGATAAAAAAAACCGGCGATGCGGGTCCCAAACCAGCGGACCGTAGGGTGGTCGGGAAGTGGGTAAGGCCTGGGCTGCCATCCGCGGCTCCAATACGCGTTGATAAGTGTTGCGAACGGAATCTTTTTGTACTCGGCACTAACCGCTAACGACAGGCGAAGATCCCCGACAACGAGATCCGGTTGTACAGCGTCAAGCAGATGAAGATCTGCTTCCACGTACTTCGCTAGTGTGGAAATGTCGTAGGGCGAGGTGCCCGATTCGGCACGTGTCAGGACTGTTTCCGGCGAGAGCGAATAGATTGGCCAGCGAACGAACTGGGAGCCGGAAAAAATCAAGTCCGGAAACTGTTGGCAGGCGAAATGTATTTCATAGCGATGCGGATCGAGCGTGTCGGCCAGCACTCGAAGACGTACAATCTGAGCGAGAGTTGTGTCCTCCGCGACAAACAGGATTCTGCGTTTACGAGCAATCACGTACGTCGCTTGGCGCGAACTGAAGCGATGAACTCGCGCCACAGCTCGGCTGCCACGTCCCGTCCGCCAAGGCCAAAAGCTGTTGCTGCGGCGAGGGCCACGGCTCCAAGTACGATCCCGAACGCCAGATTGATAATGCGTTCAGCGAGGCCCATTTGCTGAAGAGCCATCGCGCCAGCCAGAACCAAAATGGCAATCCGCGAAACTAGGGCGAGTGCATGCGATTGGGGACTTCCCGTTGCCCGGATAGTGCTCGCTACTATATTGGAAATGAACATCGCAAACGCGAAGATCATCAGGCCGAGTAAGACTTGCCCGAAAAATACGACGAAGCGGGTGAGCAATTGGGCGAGGGCCTGAAAACCCACGATCTCTAGCGACTCGATCCCAGCAAACAGCATCAATCCAAAAAATATGACAAACCCCGCGATATCCGACGGCGTGCGTGTTCCTTCTTTCGGGGCTTCTCCGATCCCCATTTTTCCCAGCAAGGAATTGTAGTCCATGGGATCTTTACCGATGCCCATTTTCGCAAGGACGCCATTGAAGCCCGCGTTGGTCAGTCCAACCGTAACAAGGGTGCGCAGGAGGCGTCCGGCGAAATACGCGACTGCCAAGACGAGCAAAGCAGCGAGTAACTTGGGCAGG
>JAGQZV010000190.1 GCA_020435295.1 Bdellovibrionales bacterium
TGCATCTCGGCCGAACAAATCAAAACTTTTCTGGACGGACACACGGTCCCACGAATGGGCCAGCATGCGCCGGAAGTGCAGATTGTGGCCGATCTCGCCGCCAAAGCTACGGCCGGAGGGCGGTTAATAAAATTGCGATCCGGTACCTCTTTTACCCGTTACGACTTTGACCAGTTGTACGTACACGAAGTCATGACCCACGCTTTAACTGGGCTCAATGGCTCCTTTCAGCCGATTCTAAAGACGATGGGACGGGGTGCCCCACGTACCACGCTCACGCAAGAGGGACTTGCGACGTTTGCGGAAGTCATCACAGGAGCCATCGATTTAGGACGACTGAAGAGACTCGCCCTTCGCATTATCGCCATCGATAGAGCACTAGCCGGCGCCAATTTTGTAGAGACTTTTGAATACTTTCTTTCCAACGGCCAGTCGGAAAAGGAAAGCTTTTGGTCTGCCGCCCGCATCTTCCGAGGCGGCCAACCGGACGGAAAAACGATCTTTACCAAAGATGGGGTTTATCTCGATGGCCTCATCAAGGTGCACTCGCTCTTCCAGTGGGCAATGATGCACGATCGCATGGGAGTACTCCATCTGCTCTTTTGCGGGCGCGTGACTATCGACGATCTTTTCCTGCTCGAAGGATCGCTTACCGACGGTTTAGTTGCCGAACCACATTTCTACCCGGAGTGGTACGAAAAGATAGAGGGCCTCGCGGGTTCTCTCACGTTTTCCTTGCTAACGAATGTCATCAACGCGGATGAATTGGACAGCTATTTTAGCGCTCTCACACGAGGTCTTAGTTCTCCCTGATAACGCGTGGAAAATCGGTGACGCCGACATCCTGGCCCATCTGCGTTAGTAATGTAGTGGTTTGCCCGCGGTGGTGCGTTTGGTGGTTAAAAAAGTGAGCGACATAAACCCAAAATGCATTTTCGAAGCTGTCCCCCGCCAAATTCTTGTAGCGAAAAGTTGATGCCAAAAGCGTGAGTCCTTTACGCGATTTTCAGGAGTCAACGTAGCTGCCGTCCGATACAGTTTGCGATTCATCCGCAGGTTGTAGTTCGCAAAAGCCTGAAACTGAAGGTGTTGCATCCGTGCTCTCCCCCACAAATTTACGGGATCTTTAATAGACCACTCGCCAAATTCTGATATACCACTCGCCGATCGTAGTTGAACCCATGCGCAAGCTTCAATTGTTTTTATTTCTGTCCGTTACACTCGCTGCCCAAGGGGCCAACATGCCGCTAACCGCGCGGGGGACTTGCATGGCCCACATCGCCAGCTGGGCGATGCGCGCCAATCGACTGCTAGGACTTGGTCTCCCCGATATAGTGTCCCCGACCCGAATAGAAGCTACACGCCACCGCCCCGGATTGCTCACCTCGGTCACTGCAGGGAGCAGCGATAATTTTTCAAAAAACCAACTCGAGGCGGCTCGCTTTTTTGGAGCGTGGTTTCGAGGCTTTAGGCGCCTCACCTATCTCGATATGCTTCGCACGCAGCACAAGATTGCCTGCCTTGGGAAAGATGGTACTTCGCCTTACAAGACCACAAGCGCGGGGGCGACCTACGACACACGCGACATAGCGCCCGGCAAATTGCGTATGGATATCGCATCAGGCCCACTAACGGGACGCCCCACGGTGGAAGTAAATGGATCCGCCAATTCCGTCCGGCGCCTAAAGACATTGCTGGGACTCGATCCAGACAAGCGAGAAAACTGGAAAGTGGAAATGCCACACCTGGGATCGCAACATTACCCCGATGTCGTCGCCGACGCTCACGGCAACGCCATGCACTTTAGTCCGCGGGCCGAAAACATGGCGGTCTTTTTCGAGCAAGCAGGTGAATTGATGGCCGCACTGCAAGACACGCGGTGGCTCCCCCTTCGGCGTGTCCCTTCTGTAAGAAGCTGGCTCGTAGATACGCTTTCTGACTACTACCAATTGGCCATCGTGGGTTTGCCCTTCGTGCGAATTAACCAATCCTTACTGATGGGGCATGTGAACTACGTTCTCATGCTTCACGGCTTTGAGCCCATCGAGCACGGGCTATTGTACCTAGAAGCAGCCTTTTTGCCGCCCGATCTCTTTCGCCAAATCTTTCGGGGTGCGGTCTATCGGGCAAACCCGTGGATTCCCGTCGCTCACCGCGATCCCGCACTCCCGCCAGTATTCGTCGCACGCTAACGTTTATAAAGGACAGTAAGCAGCATCCCGCCGAGCACACCTTGGGCGAGCGAGCCCAAGCACCAACCGACCAAGATTTTGACCGTGATGGGGGAGACCGCAAACTGAACAAAGTAGGTGCCCATAAATAGGAAGCCGATGAGCAGGCCGTAACGCACCCCTTCCATCATTCCAGTTCCTTCGTATCCCTTGATGAAGAGAAAGGTAAAGTACTTGGCAATAATCATTTGCCCGAGAAGCATGAACAGAAAGTACTTCTGCATTTCAGCTTCCGGCCGCCAAATCGAGGCAGTTGCTGCGTACTCGGCTTTCAGAATCATACCCACACTGATGGTTCCAAGAGCTTTCACAATGGGCGCTTATTTTTGCGAGACGGCATCCGTGTGCTCTCCGTAAAAGGGGATCGCTTTGAGATGGGATTCCAGCACGGGCGCTTACTCCAGCAAGAGGCCCAAAACGGAGCCCTCGCCATGGCGCCCAAGCTCGTCCCGAACATCATCGACAACACATATAGTGGACGGCCGTTCATGAAAGCCATTGCCAAGCGGTATGTCGACAATTTTGTGACGGGAAAACTCACGCAGCACCTATTTGGGATGAGCGGCGATTCCCAGTTAGCCGATGCCTATGGGATCAGTGAAGGCTCCCAAGTCGCACTCGATGACGTCATCCAAGGGCTACTCAATCCCGATGTTTTAATGATTCTTGCAGCTAGAAGTATGGATGAGGAGGGATCTTTCGTGGCGAACCCCAACAACTGCAGCGACTTTGCCGTATGGGGTGAGTACACGGCGGATGGCGAACTTGTCGTCGGACGTAACATGGATTTTGCGTTAAATGGGTATTACGACCGATACCCTACTGTGATCTATTTCGAGTCCTCGGAGCCTGACATTCAAAAATACATGGCCGTCATTTCCGCCGGGGTTCACAATGCCGGGTTTCAAGCCATCAACGAATCGGGATTATTTGTTGGTGTGCACACCGTCCCCACGACAGAAACCAACATGGAGGGCGTGCCCGCGTTTTTGCTAGCCTCTGAAGTCATCCGCCATGCAAAGACGTTCGACGAGGCCGTTGATATTTTCAAGCTATACCATGTCCCTTCAGGCTATGCGTACACGCTCGTAAGCTCGAGCGAAAAGAAAGTCGCGGCCATTGAACTGAGCGGGGAGCACACCTTTGTGCGCCTTTCAACAGGCGGCAAACACGTCCAAACTAACCAGTACCTCTCCCCTGAGATGGAAAAGAAGAATTTATATATCAATCACTCCATAGATGAGGACAGCATCGGCCGCTACAAACGAATAGACTCAATGCTAGACACACTAAAACCTCTTTTTACTGCCAAAGCCGCTATGGAGGTGCTTGGAGACAAGGTCGACTACTTCTCAAATAACACATCGCCAAGAAGCATCGGAAACACGGTGGCGGTCCACACGTCTATTACGAGCATGGTGTACCTTCCGGCCAAGGCCAAGGTATATGTGGCTAGCGGCATGGCCCCCACTTCACAAAGCACTTTCGTCGAGCTACCCAGCATCGAGGTTTTCTCGCCAGAGACTTTTTCGGGGGCTCCATACGAGAACATAGAAAACGATGACTTCAAAAAGCTCTACCCGAATAAGGCACTCGCTGAGCAAGCCTTCATTCAGGCGAAAATGGCGTACGAATACCACAACAATGTAGCCGCCGCCCGAGCCTCTTTGCGCCAGGCCACTCAGCTCGAAGACGACAACTCTTATCTGTATTTTCTACAGGGGATTTTCGAACTAAAATCTGGCTATTTTGGCGAGGGCCAAAAAGCGTTTCGTCAAAGCTTACAGAGCCAGCCCACTCTTCACCAAAAGCAGCTTGCTCACTACTATTTGGGGCGCATTTATGCCCATTGGCGTTACGCAGGAGCAGCGCTGGAGCAGTTTGAAGAAATATTGAATGCGCCTACGGCAGATCCCAAATTGCTTGATGCGGCGCTAGTCGCCTACCAGAAGACCCGCAAGTGGGGGAGTTTAAAGCTTCGCACCGACAAGCTCGCCGTCATGATGCAGCAAGCGGATATGCAGCATTATTAATATTTTCTTTACGAAATCTCTACGACTTTCTTCTTCGACTTGTGCCCTGCTACCAATTCGAGTTTTGACTTCGGTACGCCGAAGTGTGCGGCCAATACTTCTATAAGGCGCCCGTTGGCTTTACCTTCTACGGGCGGCGCATTAACCCGCACCGTGTACGAGCCGTCCGTGTTCTTTTCCACGGATTCTTTGCGAGAATTGGGTTTGATTTGGACAATGATTTTCACAAAGCCCATTTAACCACATTTGCCACTTCGCGGACTCTTTTTTGGGTATGATTAGCACGGCATGAAGACTCACATCGCCTTACTGCGTGGAATCAACGTCAGCGGCCAAAAGCTCATAAAGATGGAGGCGCTACGCGCCCTTTGCGTGGCGCTTTGTTTTAGAGAGGTAAAAACCTACGTCCAAAGTGGCAATGTGGTCCTGAAGAGTGCTCTCTCAGCGGCCGGAGTGGAAAAGAAACTCTCTGCCGGAATCAAAAAGAAGTTTGGCTTTGAAGTGCCGGTACAAGTCTTTAGTCCCGCAGACATTTCCAACGTCCTAAAGGGCAATCCGTATTTGGAACAGAGCGGGGTCAAGGTAGACCGCCTTTATGTGACATTTCTCCCAAAGGCTGCTCCGAAAAGCGCGCTGGGTAAGCTTGCAACTATTTCCTCAGGAAAGGATACTTTTGTCGCAAAAGAGCGCTATGTGTATCTCTACTGCCCGGATGGCTACGGACGCAGCAAGCTCACCAATACGGCTTTTGAAAAAGCGCTAGGGCTGACGGCGACGACCCGCAACTGGAAGACCATCAACGCACTGCTGAAGCTAGCGGATGATTAGTGTAGCTGGGCTTTACCCGGGTTTTGTTTCAGGGCTTTGATTTCGTCATAGCTGAGGTTATTGACCTGAGTATCGGCTTCAAGGCCGTCTGTTTTCTCCAGCACCACCCGGTAGCCATCAATGGCAGAGATTTCCTGCAGCCCGTCCACGTGCATTTTCTTTTCTTTGAAGCGCGGGTTTTTCTTTACGCGCTTTTTCGCGTCTGCAAAGTCGGTGGCCGCGACAAAGAGGTTTACGTGGGACTCGTACACGCCGTCACCGGTGGCCCGATCGTAATAGCCGCAGTGGACCGAGTAGAGTTTCATGGGACTCCTTTGCAAAGGTGGGCCGGGATCATACCGACGAGGCTCGATTTTAGCCCAAATGATGGGGACGAGAAAGCCGCGCGCGCACCTTGGGGGCTGGCGCTAAGTCGGCGAGATTGCTTTTTTTACAGGCCGCCCATAGGCAGCGACGACGCGTAGTGGTAGATTAGGGATCCCTAAACGGGGGTGACATGGCTTCGACGTGGGTGTTGACGCCGTTTGTCGCATGCCGAGTTTGTCGCTGACTCGTTAATCAGGCGGCAAATTGCTAATTGGCAACGACCAACTAGCCGCTGCTTAATTAAGTAGCCGTCCTGGAGAGCTTCTCCCACGGGTTCTCTAAGGGCGCCAATTTGTGGGATCGGTGAGTGGTGGCATCTCAGCACCATGATCCTAAACTTTACTGAGATCAGCCTTTCGGTTGCCTTGTCTGCTGGGACGCCGATTGGCGAATCTAAATAGCGGACTAAGCATGTAGTGGCATCGACTGATCGCTTGCGGACGGGGGT
>JAGQZV010000191.1 GCA_020435295.1 Bdellovibrionales bacterium
CCAAAATCGCTTCCACTCCCCAGTGCATCGAAAGTTGCCGGTAAGTTTCGAAGTTGCTCGTCACAGAAATCACCCGACAGGCCGCACGGCACTTTGAAATCAACTGGGAGGAATAACCACTGCGAGTCATCACGACAATGGCGCGCGCATGAAGAATGGACGCCAAGCGAACGGCACTTTGTAGAAGCGCGATTGCCATCTGACCGTCGGAGTTTAACTCCCACTCGTTGTAAAGAATCGCCTGGCCACGCGGTTCCGCTTCAATCTCAAGAGCAAGTTGATTCATCATTCGAACTGCCTCAAGCGGGTACCGCCCCACAGCAGTCTCGTTGGAAAGCATGATCGCATCCGCTCCATCTAGGATGGCGTTTGCCACATCCGATGCTTCCGCACGGGTAGGCTGAGGATTTTCCACCATAGACATCAGCATTTGTGTGGCGATGATCACGGGTTTTGCTTTCAAATTACAGCGACGAACAATCTTTTTCTGTAAAACGGGAACACGTGGGTTACCCACTTCAACTGCTAAATCCCCTCGCGCCACTAGAATCCCATCCGAAGCGTCGATGATTTCTTCCAAACACTCGAGAGCCTCACGCTTTTCAACCTTGGATATGATCTTGATCGCAGTTTCACGAGACTGCACGAACTGCTTTACGTGGCGAACTTCCTGTGCAGAGCGTACGAACGAAAGCGCAATAAAATCAATCTTGGACTTCACGCAAAAAAGAATATCCGCGTAATCTTTTTCTGTAATGCTATGAACCGAAAAAGTAGCTTCGGGAACCGAAATCCCTTTGTGCTCCAGCAACGTACCGCCATGAACCACGGTTGCCTTAAGTCTTCCCCCCGATTTCTCGGTAATCTTCAAACGCAAAAGCCCGTCATCCAATAGGACCATCTGGCCTACCGAAACGTCTTTGCACAAATCCTTGTACGTACTGGTAATGACGTTGTCGTCGGAGGTTGTCTCCTCGTTCGTCATCCAAACGGATGCCCCCTCACGCAACTCCAAGGTCTTATTCTTGAGCGTTCCGACCCGTATCTTCGGGCCCTGAATATCTCCAAGAATGCCGATCGGTTCGCCCAGTTCTTCTTCAATCGAGCGAAGATCTTTGATAACTCTTTGGAAATTCTCGTGGTCCCCGTGCGAAAAATTCAGCCGCGCCACATTCATTCCGCTACGGGCCAAATCCATCAACTTTTCCCGCGTATCTACGGCGGGTCCAATGGTACAGATGATCTTGGTTTTGCGTAGCATGGGTAAGCTATACTGCCGAAAGGCAACTTACTGCAAATAAAAAGAAGCGAAGTGCACCTGTCTGATGACGGGCTGATTCAGGAGGGAATTGATCCTGGCGACGAGCTCTTCTTTGAAATAAAGTTTTCCATCGAGAGTGTTCAGTCTGCCAAAGCTCTGGTCACGCAAAATCTCTATCACGGTATGCTTAATCCCAGCCTCGCCCTCCTCCATGAGACGGCGACCGCCTTCATCGAACAACTCAAAATCCAAACGCAATCGCGCAAAATGGTTTACTCGGGTGCCAGGCTCGCTCACATTCGCAAGCACTTCCCCGAGACTAAATAGCACGGGCGGAACAGTGTCGGACTGAGCATAGGCGTAGTATTCGGGCGACGCCGAGGCCGGCGCACGTTCTACCTGGGGCGCGTAATCTGGAAAATGGGAAAGAACGAGTCGGTTAGAAGAATAAGAATGCCAAATAATGTAAAGGCCCAGCGCAATCCCGATGCCCGCCAAAGACGCGGAGAATATGTACAGAATGGGTAAACGCAAAGCAACGCCCCTTTTAGTCATTATAGCCCAGTTAACGCACCGAATTACGATTGCCATAAATTCTACACATTTGCGCCTCGAGGGGCCGTGGTAAAATAAGAAAAAATCCAATGAGATAGCATGAACTCTACCCAGCTACTGAATTTTGCCGCCGCACTCATGATCGCCTGCTTGGTGGGGGGGCCCCGGGCGGCTCGGGCAGAACAAGAGGGCATCCCGCTTACCAAGCAGGAGACGGTTGAGGGGGAAACCCACACCTCCGGATACGAAGAAACCCGCGAACCCCGTTTTCTCCATCCCACAAACTGGGGCGAACCGGGTACCTTCCGAGTCCGATCCGCAGAGAGTTTTCCCGCAGGCACAATCGCGTTTGGAATTGGTGGGGAATTTTACTCCGTCCGGAATGCTCCTATCGCCAACGGACGCGCAGACACCTTGGCCGAGAGTCTTTTTGTCGGATGGGCTCCAGACGATCAGCTAACCGTCTCAGTCGCGCGCAAGGGATCCAGCACGACCTTTGGCAGTCCGAGCCAACTCGTCTCGTCACTCGGGGACTTCAACTTTTCCGGAATGTATTCCTTCGAACTCAATGAGTACATGCACCTTGCGCCGATCGTGAACATACTAGTTGCTTCAAACTTCAACAGCTTGACCCCATCCGGGACCACCATCAGCGTCGGAGCGGGGCTGGCGTACACGCTTGGCCTAGACTGGCTGGCTGGACTGCCGTTATACGTTCACGCTAACCTGCTCTACCACATGCCGCAAATCCGAGATCCGGGGCCGGCGGGGTTCACGACCCAGAACTTTTTCGATTTTTCTCGCTACAATACTCTGTACGCGGGCCTCGCCGCGGAACTACAGCTGGGTGACTTCATTCCCTTCTTGGAGTTCAATCAGACAGTACAGATGGGCAGCCCTATTGGCTACGGTAGCTCCCCATCGCAAATCGGCCTCGGCGCGCGTTTTACGCCGCTTTCCAACAAAAGCTTTTCATTTCTAGTCGGTGCAGACGTGGGGCTGGGCAAGCCCAATAGCTTCGGCGGGATCCCGTTTACTTCAGACTACCAAATATTCGCCCAGCTCAGCTATACGGTCGGCGTATCGCAAACTGAGCGCAAGCACTACTACACCACTCAAGACGTGGGCGTGGTCGATCGCAAGTTCGTCATCCGAAAAAATATCCGCTTTGAGGTAAACAGCGCCACACTCACGCAAGATAGCAAGCCGCTTTTGAACGAAATAGCCGAAGTGATTCGGCGGAACAACGTACGCAAGCTTCTGATTGTCGGCCACACCGACTCGACTCACACGGAGGGCTACAACTTGGCGCTCTCAGAAAAACGCGCTGCTGCGGTGAAGACCTATCTCGTAACACAAGGGGTAGAAGCGGACGTTCTGCAAGTTAAAGGAATGGGAAAAAGAAAACCGCGGGCCAGCAACCTTACCGAATCCGGACGCTCCAAAAACCGCCGTGTGGAGTTTTTTATTCTAGAATAGCGCGGTCACTGCACCATCTTTGCGGGATCGAGCAACTCCTTTAGTTCACTCTCCGAAAGATCCGTCATCTCTTTTGCCACCTCCCGGATTGTCTTATTCTGCTTGTAGGCCGTCTTGGCTATCGCTGCCGCGTTATCATACCCGATTTTAGGCGCCAGACTCGTTGCAAGCATTAATCCCTGTTCCACAAGCGAATTTATCTTATCTGAGTTCGCCTCAATGCCCCGAACGCACTTTGCTTCGAACATTTTCACGGCATTGGCTAGAAAAATAATCGACTCCAGAAGATTGTGCGCAATCACTGGCATCATCACATTAAGTTCAAAGTTTCCCGCTGCCCCGCCAAAAGCGATCGCCGCATCGTTCCCAACAACATGCGCACAGACCTGTAGCAGGCTCTCGGCAATAACAGGATTCACTTTGCCCGGCATGATGCTGCTTCCGGGCTGCACTTCAGGGATGAGCAGTTCGGCAAACCCACAGCGTGGCCCACAGCCCAACCAACGGATATCGTTCGCCACTTTGGTCAAAGAAACCGCGACAGTCTTTAGTGCACCGCTGGCTTCGACGCACGCGTCTTTGCAGGCCTGGGCCTCAAAGTGGTTTTCTGCCTCTTTGAACGGCAAACCCAATTGTTTCGCCAAGCGCTCGGAGACTTGCCTCCCAAAGGTCGGATCCGTATTGATCCCCGTTCCGACAGCGGTCCCGCCGATAGCAAGTTCGCACAGAGAGGGCAGGACACGTTCCAATCGTTCGATTCCTTTTTTCACCTGAGTCTCGTAACCGGAAAATTCCTGACCCAGTGTCAACGGAGTCGCATCCTGAAGATGTGTGCGCCCGGTTTTTACGAGACCTGAAAACTGTTTGGCTTTGGCGGCGAGACCTTCCCGTAGTTGCTGCAACGCCGGCAGAAGTTGTTCGTGAATGGCCATCGCCGCGCTCATATGGATGACCGTTGGAATCACATCATTGCTGGACTGCCCCATATTCACGTGATCGTTGGGGTGTACGGGACTTTTGCTGCCAACTTTGGAACCCAATGTTGTGTTGGCGACATTCGCCGCCACTTCGTTAAAGTTCATATTGGTACTGGTTCCGGATCCGGTTTGGAAAATGTCGACGACGAAGTGCGCATCATACTCGCCTTCGGCAATTTTCTTTGCGGCGTCCACAATCGCACCAGCGAGTTTGGAATCCAGATCGCCAAGTTTTTCGTTCACCTCGGCGCTGGTCGCCTTCAACACGGCCAGCATGCGGATGAAATCACGGCTAAAGCGCAGCGGGCTCACCGGGAAATTCTCGACGGCCCTTTGGGTCGACGCCCCGTAAAGATAACGAGACGGGATCTGCATTTCCCCCATAGAATCTTTTTCCATCCGATAGTCTGCCATGCGGGCTCCTTCCTAAGCCTTAGAAATTGTGGGCGAAACATACCCCCGGCCTTGGCGGATTTCAAGCATCCCACCCCGGCAAAAGCCCCTAAAGCAACGCGTCATTTCTACCGAAAGACCAGGAGAGAACTTTTGAGACAGGGGTAACTATGCGTAAGCTTTTTGTCGGCTTCATATCCTTAGGCATACTCTTTTCCAATCTGGCCTTAGCCGGGGACCCAGATCATGCCCAACACTACGGAAAGAAAAAGGACTATTCTTTACTATCCGATTTCAAGAATGGCGGGACTCACCACAAGGGGGAGGCCGCTAGCCGCAACTTGGCATCCGGAGACACGGAGGCCGATATCGAACACTATCTCAACATGAAGCGCCGCTTTGGCGTCGATCTGGGAGGCTGGCTACCGTTTGGAGATTTCAATAACGTCGCCACGCTTTCTCCTATGCTAGGGATTCACTTCACCTGGGAAGCCATCGCGCCGCTGGGATTTACATTGAGTTACCGGCACGCCACGTCCGACAACAAGACCACGCCGGGAAGCTCCAAATTGAGTGTAAACCAAATTGCATTGGGAACTCAGGCCTCCTTCCCCATGGATCGCTTTATCCCATTCGTAAAGGTTGAAGGCGCGCTGTACTTCAATGATTTCCACCAAAATGGCACCAGCAACACGGGAGACTCCACCATGCTGACCACTCTCGGAATCAGCGCTGGCCTGGGCTTTGACTTTATCGTAGGCCGCGAGGTAAGCGTGGGCTTGGACGCCATGTACCACTACCCGCTACCCAAGAATATCACCACAAGCTCGACCTTCAACCTGGGAAGCCCTTTTGCGACCTTCGCCTTCCGATTGAATTTCTAAGAATACCCCGAATTGCAGGCAGTGGCCCTGGCGGTTGAAAACCCGCCGGGGCCAAAGTATCCTGCCTGCCTGATGTTTGAAGGAATCGATCTGTACAGCGACACCATGACACGCCCCACCCGCGCCATGCGCGACGCGATGGCTGGGGCGCAAGTCGGCGATGAACAAAAGGGAGAAGACCCCACCACACTGGCTCTAGAAGCCCGGGTGGCATCCTTGCTCGGCTTGGAAAGCGCGCTCTTTTTCCCTAGCGCCACAATGGCCAATGAGGTCGCCCTCATGCTTCACTGCAGTCACGGCGATGAACTCATCGCCGCAGAGAACTGCCACCTCTTTTTCGCC
>JAGQZV010000192.1 GCA_020435295.1 Bdellovibrionales bacterium
CGGATCCCCGCTAGCTGGAAGGATATCTCTTACTTCCTGCGTCTCCCGGTCCCGCGCATCCAAGGCTGCATTCACCCCTTCGGCAATGCGCTCTTCCTGTGTGGGTTTGAAGCCAAGATAGTTCAACACTGGCTCACCAACAAGAGTAGTCGCCGTAAGTCCGGCCAGTGCGGTCAAAGCTCCTAGTCCGATGGTTTTCAGGGCCAATCGACAAACGGAACGGCTGCCTTTTTCTTCCGGCGGATCCGGGGCATAGGACGGTACCGAATACAAAAAGAAAGAAGCCAGCACCGTAACCCAGAGTACAGAAGGCTGTTTCGCGCTCACACCGCTCTCCATCCCTCCACCGCTTACGCACCCAACGCCGAGATCTAGCAATCGATATGCCAAAAACGCTGTGATTTTGCGGAGGTGCGCTTGCAAGCACGAAGCCCTTGGGCCTGTTTAAGTGACAGTTTCTGTTCCCTTGTAAAGCGAAATACTTCGTGAGCGGAGAGCCAAAAGTATTCTGGACGAATGCGGTAGTCTACCCACCGGTTCCTAGACAAATGGACGCCAATGAGGCAAACATCCTGCCATGTCCAGATTTGCCCTAATGCTAGGCCTCCTCACTTTGACCGCGGCGGCAGGGGCATATGCTGTCGACGACAGCTTCGATGTAAATGCGTCTCCCGCGGAAGTACGGCGTGCCATGAACGACTTGGGCGCCGCAGGTTTAATGAGCTTTCCGGGTCCCGTATGCCTTAAATCTCTGCTGGTCTCCGGCGGTGTCGACCACACAGGGCGCATGTATTACTCCGCGGGGTACGGATTGTTGGGAACGGCGGAAGGGCAACTCTATCAAAATGCGGACGGCAGTACCCATGTCGAGATACACGCTACGGTAGTCTCTGATGAACTGCACCGGACCGTAATGGGCACGCCAGAGGAGATGGCACGGAAAATTACCGCCCAAGTGGTAACGAATCGTCGCGGATCCTAGCACGCGAGCGATAACAGATCGTACCCCGTTTGACTCCCCTCAAGTTCACCTTGAAAAGTGCCGTTTATCTAGGGAGGTATACAAATGCGCCCCCGTACCACACACAGGCGGAGTCCACGTGGAGCGTCGCAAAAATTTGTGGCTTTGGCCGGTCTTTTAGCAGGACTCCTCGTAACAGAAGTTGTATTGCGTCTACTTGGCTACCCGCTGACTGAGACGCTCGGTTTCGCCGACCGAGTCCGGCCCTGCGACGATCCAGTGCTGGATTGGCGTTACCTTCCCGGTTTAAAGTTTAAATCCGGTCCAGTAACGGTCAGCTACAATAGTAACGGATTCCGCGATCGGGAACACACCCGTTTCAAGCCGAACGGCATCAAACGCGCAGTAGTTCTGGGCGACTCCATTCAAGAATGGGCCCCGCTAAGATCAGAAGCGCTGTTGACTTCCCAGTTGGAGAAGCGCTTACCGGGCCATTGGGAGGCCATCAATCTATCAATGGCAGGGCTCAACCTAGACCAGAAGCTGCACATACTGGAAACCGAAGGCATCGCGTTTGGACCAGATCTAGTAGTTCTAAACATGTCTCTTCGGGACATGGGCGGACCCAGCGCTCTTCAACCAAGCTTGAAGTGGTTGGCGACAAAAACCTCCAACTTCAGTAGATTGGGCGCTTCCGTTGGTCTCCAACTTAAACTATTCCTCCGCAGCTTCGCAATATCAGAGCTGGGGGTACTTGTAGTAGAGCGAATAAGATCTACCACCGGGTCCCCAGATACCTCCTTTGAATCAATTTGGAAAAAGGAAGGCGTACTAGAGAAGCTAAAAAGCGGCCTCTGTCGCTTTCGAACATCAGCAAAATCAATCGGAGCTAGTCCAATCGCCGTTATTTGGCCTGTGATGACTGATTTTACGAACTACCCGTACGAGCCTATTCACGAAATGGTTCGCTTAGCATCAAATCAATGCGGGCTAGTGCTGCTGGACTTGCTCCCGGTTTTCAAGGCGGCAGGCCTGCAAGCAATTCAATTCAATCGTCTCGATGCTATGCACGGCTCGGCTCTCTCACACGAACTTGCAAGTCGGGCCATCGAGGCAAAGCTAAGAGAAAATCCGCGTCAGGAAAACGGGCGCAGCCTCAGCTCCCCGCAGAGTCCGTAGAAGCCACTACACCACCTAACTACTTTCACGCCTTTGATAAAGGCCCGCTGGCGTGGCATACCTTTTACCATGCGATTTTTGCCACTCATCTTGGGGCCGCTTAGTGCCGTAGCGTGCCTACAGATCGCCTGGGACATTCCCGTAGAAGCGCACCGCATGGCCGCGCTTATGTTGTGGGTAATTCTTTGGTGGCTCACCGAAGCCGTCCCGCTCGCCGCCACAGCACTTCTCGGCGCTTCTTTGCTTGTCGTCTTTGGAATATGCGATGCAAAAGAAGCCTTTGCGCCTTTTGCCCATCCGGTAATTTTTCTTTTTCTCGGGGGATTTTTGATCGCTCGTGCCATGCAAGCGCACAGCCTCGACAGACGTCTGGCGCTTTTTGTGCTGACTCGAAAGTGGGGGAGCCAAAGTGCCATTTCGGCGATTATTACCCTATTTGCTGTGGCGGCCTTTCTGAGCATGTGGATCAGCAACACCGCAACCACTGCTTTGATGCTTCCGATTGCCCTTGGTGTGCTCGGTTCCCTCTACCCAGAGTCCCCTCGAGCGCACGAAATAGTGCTGATAGGAATTGCCTACGCGTGCAGCCTTGGTGGACTTGGGACACCGGTGGGGTCTCCCCCAAATGCGATCGCTCTCGGCATTTTAAAAGAGCAAAAGAATATCGATATAGGTTTTTTGGAATGGATGGGGCTTGGCATTCCCATCCTCATCACTGGGCTCGCCGTGCTTTGTTATTTTGTGGTGCGCGAACTGCGCCGCTGCCCCAGCGCTCCGGTCGGAGAAAATATCCACGCACTTTTTAGAGCGCTAGGCCCTACCAAAAAAGAGGAATGGCTCACCTTCGTCGCGGTCGCCATCGTCTTTGTGCTTTGGGTGGGACCAGGGATTTTGGGCCTTCTTCTGGGAAAGACCCACCCGCTCCCTTACTGGTTGGATCGTAATCTTCCAGAAAGTGCGGCCGCCATGGTGGCCACAAGTCTTTTATTTATCTTTAGGGGTGAAAAGGGCGCCTTACTTTCCTGGAAACAGGCGATGGAAATTGACTGGGGAGCGCTGCTCCTTTTTGGCGGTGGGCTTAGCCTAGGGACACAACTGTTCCATACGGGGCTCGCGGGAACGCTGGGCGAGTTCCTCATTCGAACCGTTGGGCCAGCCGGAGCCACGTTTTTCTTGTTCGCCTTGACCTACTTCACCATCTTCTTTACGGAAGTGGCTTCCAACACGGCGTCCGCCAACCTTATCGTTCCCCTTGCCCTTTCGGCGAGTAACGCTTTTGGAGCCAACCCCTCTATCTCCGTCATGGCCGTTGCGCTCTCTTGTAGCCTCGCTTTCATGATGCCGGTTGCCACCCCTCCCAACGCCATCGTGTACGGAACCGGCCAAATTAGCATGCGCCGCATGATGCAACTTGGCTTCTGGATGAATCTCGCAATGGGTGTTGTTGTCCTGTTCTTGCTTCGGGTTTTATTGGGCCCCTTCGTGCCCTAGCCTACGTGGCCTTTTTGGGTTACAGGATCTTCATGAAGGTTCTTGTACTCGGTGGCAGCCGCTTTTTTGGAAAACGCCTGGTTGAAAAAGCAATCAGCGCCGGACACGAGGTCACAGTTCTCTCGCGCTTGCAATCGGGGGACATTCCCAAAGGCGTCGAAGCGATAAAAGCCGACCGTACTGACTTAGACTCAATACAAGCGGCAGCGTCCCATCGCGAGTGGGACGTCGTCTACGACCAGATTTGTTTTAACTCTCGTGAGGCCGCCATCGCCGATGAAGTTTTCCGCAATAAGGTTGGGCGCTACGTTTTTACTTCTTCTATGTCGGTCTTCCCAAAGGGGCCGGCTCGCCATGAGGATACTTTCGATCCCCAGGCGCACCCCATAAAGATGGGAAACGACTTTGACTACGCCGAAGGAAAACGCCAGGCCGAGGCGTATTTGTTCCAACGTTCGTCCTTGCCGGCTCTTTCGGTGCGAATTCCGTTCGTTGTTGGGATGGATGACTACACCCGGCGTGTTCACTTTCACATTGAGCGAACGATGAAGGGACTTCCGATTTATTTTCCTGTTCCTAAGGCGCGGGTATGTCTCATTCAGTCCGAAGAAGCGGCGGATTTTCTTTTGTGGGCGGGGACGCAGATCGACGAAACGGGATTAGTAAATGCCGCTGCAGACGGCCTCATTGCCCTTAACGAAATGATGGATTGTATCGGGGACCTGACCGGCAAACTACCGGTGCTCGCAAAAGAAAAAGAGGCTGACAACCATTCTCCGTACGGCGTGCCCTCAGATATTTTCATGATTACAGACAAGGCAAAAACACTAGGCTATCAATTTACAGATTCTAACGACTGGTTTCCCAAGTTGCTTAAACAGATTCACGCGGAACTTCTGAAAGTGGCATAGGCTCAGTGCAGGCAACGACCGGTACCCCGCGCGGCGCTTGTAGACGCTCTACAAAGATGTCAAAACTGCGATCCAATTCGCCATACGTCGCCGGTTTGTCTTGATACGCTTTTAGAATTTCCGACACAGCCTCTAAGGTACAGATGCAGGACTTTCTCGGTTGACGGGCTACAAAGCGAGACTTTTTTTCGGGCAACGTCAGTATCATCCGATGCAAGCGCTGCATCCACGGATTTCGCCACCACAACGTTTTTGACTGTTTCCAGTTTCCGTCAAGGACAACGACACCTTTAAGATCCTTCAGTTTCTTTTTCTTGGAAAGCACATGGACAGCTTGATCTTTGGCGAGACGTTCGGCCTCTTTGGCCTGTCCTACATAGAGGATCCCCCACTCCGATGGCGTGGCAAGCTCACCCAGCGCGGCCGCCAGCGATCGCCACGACAAACCCACACGGTGAACCGTGTTTGGGAGCACCAACGATACCAGACGCGCGGTACTTCTTGGGTTACGGGCCTCCTGCGGGTGTTGCAGAACCAAAACCCGGAGTCTTGAGGCAACGGGGTGGAGCTGCTCACAGAGGCAGAGAGTCGTTGGTTTCCAGCATTGAGCGCACTTCATGCCGAACCCAATAACAGGTTTGGTAGAAATCCGCCAGCACTGGGCTAAATCCCCTCGCTTATCCAGGACTGGCGGTAGTAGACTTTGCCGTCCCGATCTAGCACCCAATAATCCAAAAAATCGGCGCGCACGGGCGTGCCGTGGTTTTTCCCTTTGAACGTACCGAAAAAAAAGAACTGGTTGCCTTTTATGGAAGCACTTCGCAGCTTGTGTTTTCCGCTGAGGCGATCCAGGCGCTCCACAAAAAACTCCCGGATGGAATCGATACCGACGTGTTGCGCCAGGTTTCGATCATAAACGGAGTCAGTAGAAAAGAGCGGTAAGATCGATTCCAAATCGGCAGCGTCAACATGGCGGTAGTAAGCCAGCAACGGCGCCAGGCGTGGATCCTCGAGGGGGACCGCATAGGGGGCTTCGCCAAAGACGGACGCACAATACCGAAGAAAGGTGAGCCCCTTTGGCACGCGCAAGCGCGCATCGGTGGGCACCCCGTATAGCGGGGCGGACACAAACAAGATTACAACTAAAGCACGCCGCATGCCCCACGCATGTAACACAGACAGGTAAAATGCGCTATACGCCCCCGCGAGGTGTCTTAGCTAAGACAACGAAATCATTTGAATTCCCATTCTTCTATTGATCCAAAGCGCCGCCTTCTCTA
>JAGQZV010000193.1 GCA_020435295.1 Bdellovibrionales bacterium
AACCCTGTGGTAAGTGGTGCCGGGGTCCGGCTCTTGCGAGAGGCGGGGATTGAAGTCGAGTGCGTTGGCTTGGGTCCAATCAAGAATTTCTACGAATCGTACCATTTCTGGAGAACGTCTGGACGGCCCTTTGTTACGGCTAAGCTCGCGCTTTCACTCGACGGCTGTACCTGTGGTGAAGGGGGAAAACCTATCCAGCTCACCGGCGAGACTTTCCGCAGGTTCACGCACCGCAGTCGTTTACGTAGTGACGCCATATTATCGACGGTGCAGACGGTTTTGGCCGACGATCCACAATTCAATGCGCGACTAGACGACAAAATTTACGCAAAGCCTGTGTATTTATTGGATCGCCACTTGCGTTTGCCGCGAGGGATTCGCCTTCTCGATACGGCAGCTACCTTGACTGTTTTCTTTGCCGAGGAGTGTGACGAAATGCGGGTCGCTGAGGTTGAAGCAATGGGAGTGAGAGCAGTTTGCGTACCGTCTAACGAAGACGGGACCTTGTCGCTTGAAAAAGTTTTGGAACGCATCGGTCGCGATGGTTGTCACGATCTGTGGCTTGAAAGCGGTGGGAAATGCTTCCAGGCGATGGTACAAGCCGGACTGGTTGAAAAAGCCTACCTAGCGGTTGCGCCCAAGTGGGTAGGTAAGGGCGGCATCGTGGCCTTTACCGACTGTGTGGATCGCCTGCTAGCCGGAGCGGTCTTTCGCCATTGGACCTCCTTTGGCAGTGATGGTGTGTGCGAGATAAGGTGGAAATAGCGTGTTTACCGGGATTGTCGATCATCAGGGAAGGGTGGAGTCTTTGGAAAAGACTTCTACCGGCTTGCGTGTCTGGATTAGCTGCCAGTTTGGGCCCTTGGATGAGGGAGAATCGCTCTGCACCGATGGCGTATGTCTGACAGTGGCTGATACGCGGGAGGGCGCGTTTTGCGTCGATGTCTCACCCGAAACCTGTGATCGCTCCCGCTTTGCTAGTTTGCAGGTAGGGGATCGCGTCAACCTAGAGCGTTCGTTGCGCGTGGGCGATCGCATGGGTGGGCACTATGTTACTGGGCACGTCGATCAAGTTTTGCGCGTGGCCCGCAAGGATGAGGCCGGAGAGTATTTTTTGTTTGGGTTTAGCGGGGTGTGTGACGCTCACCGTTTGCATCTTATTGAGAAAGGGAGCGTAACTATTAACGGCGTCAGTCTTACCGTAAATGCGGTGAACGAGGACGGCTTTGAAGTGATGCTCATCCCGCACACTTTGCAGCGAACCAACCTAGGAGTTCTGGAAGTAGGCCAGGTCGTAAACGCGGAGTTCGATTGGATGTCGAAGGTTATTTCGCAGCAAGTACAACATGTGATGGAGCAACGCTCATGAGTTTGTCACGCATTGAAGAGGGTCTTGAAGATCTGAAAAACGGGCGGATGGTCATTCTCGTTGATGATGAAGATCGAGAGAATGAGGGTGACTTGGTTATGGCGGCGGAGAAGATTACTCCGGAGGCGATAAACTTTATGGCCATGCACGGGCGTGGTCTTATCTGTTTGAGTTTGGACGAGAAGGACGTGGATCGGCTCGGGCTTCCGCTTATGGCAAAAACAAACTCCTCGAAGTTCGGCACAGCGTTTACCGTTTCCATCGAAGCGGCCACAGGCGTGACTACGGGAATTTCTGCCGCCGATAGAGCACGAACTATTCAGGTCGCAGTAGATGCCCAGAGCACACCTGCTAGCCTAGCTACTCCCGGTCATGTGTTTCCGCTGCGCGCGCGGCGCGGAGGTGTGCTTGTACGAGCCGGCCAGACCGAGGGCAGTGTGGATTTGGCGCGTTTGGCCGGGTTGAGGCCGGCGGGAGTGATTTGTGAAATCATGAACGACGACGGCACGATGGCGCGGCTGGCTGATCTTATCCCATACGCAAAAAAGCACGGCCTAAAAATTCTTGCGATCAATGACTTAATTGCCTACCGCATGGCGAACGAAAGCATTGTTAAAGAGGTTGCCTCTTCGCGTCTGCCATTGGAACCCTACGGCGACTTTACGCTGAAAGTGTTTGAGAACCAAATCGACGGAGCTCAGCACGTAGCGCTCCTCAGTGGCGACATAGATCCGGAGGGTGAAACTCTGGTTCGGGCCCACTCAGAATGCTTGACGGGAGATGTATTTGGTTCGCAGCGCTGTGACTGTGGGGAACAGTTAGCAGCGTCGCTCGGCCGACTGGCAAAAGAAGGTGGGGTTTTGCTGTACATGCGTCAGGAAGGTCGCGGCATTGGGCTTGCAAATAAAATTCGGGCGTACGCGCTCCAGGATGAGGGACTGGATACGGTTGAAGCCAACCACCGCCTCGGTTTTCAGGCCGATCAACGCGACTACGGCATTGGCTCACAGATTTTGCGCGCCCTGGGTGTTCGAAAAATGCGCTTGCTGACCAATAACCCCAAGAAAATTTATGGGCTCCACGGGTACGGCTTGGAGATAACTGAGCGATTACCCATAGAAATGCCCGCTAACGATCACAACCGCGTGTATCTCACAACGAAACGCGACAAGCTCGGACACCTTTTAACGTTCTAGGAGACGGCCATGGAAATCATCGATGAACAAAGTGCCGCGATCCAGTTTCCCGTTGCGATTGTGGTGAGCCGATTTAACGAGGAGATTACGGGTCTTTTGCTTGAAGGAGCGCTGGCGCGCTTAAGGGAGCGGGATTTCCATGAGGGTTTGGTGCGCGTGGTGTGGGTACCTGGGGCAGTGGAAATTCCCCTGGCAGCTCAAAAGCTAGCGGCACTTGGTACCTACGATGCCATTATTTGTCTAGGCGCCGTTATTCGAGGCGAGACCACCCATTACGATTACGTGTGTGACCAAGTGAGCAACGGAGTTCAAAGCGTGGCCTTGCAGTTTGGGCTTCCGGTGATTTTTGGGGTGCTAACGACGGAGAATGACGAACAAGCTCAAGCACGAGTTGGTGGGGCACATGGCCATAAAGGGAGAGATGCGGTGGACGCGGCGGTAGAAATGGTGGCTGCTTTGCGCAGAATCTAAAAGCCTAACGTCCAGTTCAAACGAAAATCTGGCGTTGCGCTCGCGCTACCTACTGTTACCGATCGCGTCGGCTCGAAACTTTTGTCGAGCCACAAACGCCAGGCGATTTCTAGACCTAGTGTCCCCCAAGTAGTTTGCCACTGAACGGCCGGTCCCAGCGCGAGCAACATGTATTCTCGCTTCGTGCCCTCGCCTTTGGGCTGAAAAAACGCAGACCAGAGTAAGCGGGCACCGGCCGAAAAATCCGAGTGTGTGGTGTGGGCAAATCCATACAGTACCTTTAAGGAAGTTTGAATGAGTTGGCTGTCAGCATACAGCGGTAAGAAGACAGCGAATCGCAGATGCGCACGCCAGGGCGACTCGTCGGTGGGTAAGAGCCCGGTATCGATGTGAACGCCGGCCCACCGCCGCTCACTGCGCGGGAAGAAGTGGTAGTAGCCGAGTCCGAAACGGCCAAACTTATTTTGGTAGGCTAGGGCCCGCCCCAGTTGGACGCCCAGACTGTAAGTCTCTTCGTCGACCACTTGTTGTACGTCGCCGGACAAGCCAGTAGTTCCAGGGACGAGGCGCTTGGAACCTAGTACCCCTAGCTCCACGTATCTCAAATCTATGCTTGCCGAGATCTGCGGCGAGTAAAGCCCGCCGAGGTTAGAGGCTTCAAGAGCGACGGCGGTGGCGTGAGTTTCTGTATGAGGGCTCGGGCCAAGCTGATCAAAAATCCAGGCCCGGCGGGGTGCCGCCCCTGTGCTCGGCGACCATAGGAGTAGCGCGCACCACAGGCCAACAAGGCGAGCCTTCTTCCCGCCAGCGCCGAAGTTTTTCATGCAGTGTGGATTTCGCAATGCCCAGTTCCTTTGCCGCCTGTTTTCGACTTCCATGACAGCGTTTTAAGGCTCCGAGAATAACCCGTCTTTCGATTTCTGCCAAAGTCCCATGTAGTGGATCACTGGGACAGTCCTCCGGAGAACGCAGGCGCTCCGCACGCAGAATCTCGTCCAGCACCCCATCGCGCAACTCGCCTTCAGAAAGTACGCTGGCTCGTATCAAAATGTTCTTTAACTGTCTGATATTGCCGGGCCAGTGGTAGTCGAGAAGAGGGGCGTATGACGCCAATCTGTCCATGGCCCCAATCTCCTCGCAGATTTGCCGGACTAGGTCGGGAAGATCCGCTAGGCGTTTGCGCAGGGGTGGAATGTCTAGGTAGAGCACCGAAAGCCTTTGGTAAAGATCGTGGCGAAACACACCGGATCGCACACCTTCCAATAGATCGACATTGGTAGCAGCGACAAAACGAACATCCAGCCGATCCTCACGCGCCGATCCAATCGCGCGCACTTCGCCGGTCTCTAAGACGCGCAGAAGTTTTACTTGCAGACTTCGGTCCAAGTCCCCGATCTCATCCAAGAAAAGGGTGCCTCCACTGGCCGATCGGAACAAGCCTCGAAAGTACTGGCTAGCTCCCGAAAAGGCGCCTTTCTCGTGGCCAAAAAGCTCGCTTTCAAACAGCGTGGCGGGTAGAGAGGTGCAGTTTACGGGCACAAATGGACCGCGGGCGCGTGGGGATTGGGCATGCAAGCGGCGCGCGAGAACCTCTTTTCCGACCCCAGTTTCCCCTCGAATGAGGACTGGCCAGCGGGAGCGGGCGTAACGGCTGCACTCCGTTAGAACTGTTGCCATGCGCGAGTGCACATGGCTGAGAGGCGCGGGCATAGTTGTCTCCTTCTCTCCACCTTGGCGGCAGAGGGCAGTGGCGTCCACCGTAGACCATGCAAGCTTATGCCAAAATCGAGAGGGGGGCCCCAGGCGCGAGAGGTGCAGTCGGGGCGCTAAGGATATCGCAGACTTGAAACAGAATTCTCACTATTGAGAGTAAAGCGGTCCTCAACGAGGGTAGCGTGCGGCAGTGCCAACGTCCTGAGGAATGGACCGAACGGCCGGTTTCAGGACCTTGCCGGAACGCAGACAACGCGTACAAGCATAGACTCGCGTGGTCCGGCCATCGACGGAGGCGCGCACCCGCTGCAGGTTCGGCAGACGGCGGATCTTCGTCTTTATATTCGAGTGGCTGACTTTATGCCCCACTAACGGCTTTTTCCCACAATAATCGCATACACGGGCCATTACTTGCCTCCTAAGCTTTCCGTTTCTAGTGAAAAAAGTGCCTAAATTCAAGCCCATAATTGTGATAACTTACAAAGATGGCGGGGCGAGCAAAGCTGAGTAAGCGGGTTCTAGATACGGTGAGCTGGGCGCTCGGCGGTCTGGTACTGCTTTTGGCGGTGGACTTCGCCTGGTTTTGGATGAGCTGCCGGGCCTATACCGATAGCGCGGAGACAGGGACAGGAATTGAAATGGTGGCGCCCACACCGCAAGAAGCCATCGTCGTGCTCGCCGGCGATTCCAACCGCATTCCGACCGCGTTGCGGCTGCTGCGCGAACGCAATGGACCGTTGGTTTTACTCTCGGGCGTTGAGCCCGGGATCCCACTGGTAGAAATCGTAAACAGCCAGGGCTCCTCCACGGTGGACATTCACAAGACATGGGAGCGAATCGTTACGGAGTCTCGATCGCGAACGACTATTGAAAATGCCGAAGAGGC
>JAGQZV010000194.1 GCA_020435295.1 Bdellovibrionales bacterium
CGGATACGACGACTGCAACGGGATCGGGTACGGCATCGGCCAACGCGACGGATGTTACAGTGCCCATGGTCGAGATTCAGAAACAAATTGGAGAGAAGACCAAGCTGTCCTATTCAAACAGCATCGGAGCGTCGACC
The DNA here is from genome assembly GCA_020435295.1 of Bdellovibrionales bacterium. GTDB lineage: Bacteria > Bdellovibrionota > FAC87 > UBA2466 > JACKAF01 > JACKAF01. The sequence continues at coordinate 138 of JAGQZV010000194.1, forward strand.
CCGACTCGTGAGGTTAAGATTGAACACTCTTTAAGCAACAACGTAACGATTAACGGTTCTGTGGTGGACAAGCCGCGCGGGAGTACGGACACGCAAACGTCTCAGGCCTACGGGCTGGATTTCAGGTACCGGTTCCAATTTGAATAGATACTTATACATTCTACTTATGTTCCTATTCCTCGGCGTATCGGCTCGAGCCGCCGAGCCTCGACCAAGCCAATATTACCGACTGCCAGTTGGGGAAATTGTGTCCAGTTCTTTTGGGGGACAGCTTCTTGAACAGCTAAAACTAGAGCTAGGCCTTCGGGTAGGGCAGACAATCGATCGCGGTGAACTGGATGCCGGTCTACGCAAAATGGCCGAGGGCGGTAAGGTTCAAAGTTTGTTCGTTGATATTGAGCTTGTAAGAAGCCGACTAAGAGTGACACTGAGGGGAACCCGACTGCGCCAGATCCGCAACATCAAGTTTCTTGATATTGATCCTGAGATTGTTGAAGAAGCCCGAGCGAATCTGATTCTGGAGGAAGGCAACGTCACAGACTTGCGCATTCTGACGGAATTGCGCGAGCAACTAAAAAAGGCCTATGAACGCCGCGGTTTTTATTCGGCACAGGTGAAAGTTACGGTGTTGGAGCAGCCCGGACAAAGTGATGCAGACGTCGAAATTAAGGTGCTGCCAAACGAAGCGGCGTTTGTTAGCAAGATTAATCTTATAGGAGCTCCCCCAAAACAGGTTCCTAGAATTCGAGACGTAATGGAAATGAAAGAGGGGGATCAGTTTAGTAAGGGGGCACTTGAGCGTTCCCTTGCCGCGATCAAGAAATATCTACAGGACAACAAGTACTATACTTCCAAAATAGATCAGAGTTCGCTCAAGTTTAGCGAAGATAGAAGCCAGGTAGAAGTGAATATCGTACTAAGAATGGGAAGCCGAATTCAGTACGCTGTTTCTGGAAACACTGTCTTCTATGATGTTGAGTTACGCGACATCATGACTGAGGAGGTGCTATCTAGTCTAAATGCAGCATCCAATATTGCTCGCCTGATTGAGGCGAAGTACCAGAGTGTTGGTTATCATTTCGCAAAAGTCGATGTCGAAGAAGTTCAACTTGAAAAAGATGATACGCGAAGCGTGACGCTAAAGGTGGCAGAGGGACCGCAAGTGCGAATTGATCACGTTTATTTCAACAGAAACAAACCGGAAATAGGTACGGTGCGCGTGCTCGGAGATGAAGCACTTGAGAACATGTTTTATGAAGGGGCACCGGGGGTGCTGCAGAGAAAGCTCTTTTGGGAAAAGGGAATGCCGGCTGCAAGCGCCAATTTTCAAAAGCGTATTGAACGCCTTGGTTATCTGAATGCGCGCGTGTCAGAGCCAAAGGCTATTTTTTCTCAGGATAAAAAAGGAGTGGAACTATTTTTTGATGTGGAATTGGGAAACCCGACCCGGATTACGGCCATTCAATTCGAAAGTAACAGCCGTATTTCAAACAAAGAACTCTGGGACGCACTGCCCTTTAAAGTGGGGGATGCGTTTTACGCGGAGGTGTTGAAGGACGGTCGGCAGAGGATCTTGGGGTACTATGCGGAGCGTGGTTATGTGGATTCAAAAATCTTGGGAGAAAGCCGTGACGATGTCAGTATATCTAGGGATCAGGAGAGTGCGGTTATTCGCTATCAAATTCAGGAAGGTATCCAGTATCGGGTGGGGAAAGTTGAAGTAGAGGGCAACCGCAAGACCGACAGCAATGTGATTTTAAGGGAAGTGAGACTGAAAGCTGGCGATGTGTACAATCCGCAGCTCGTCGCGGACTCCGAAGAAGCGATTTCCTTGCTGGGTTTGTTCGGTCGAGTCGAAATCATCGTGTCGGAGGGAGAAGGCGCTGCCACGAAGGATTTGAAAGTCGTCGTTAGAGAACTTGCTCCCGGATTGGCAGAAATCGGTTTTGGGGCGACGTACGAAGACCCGTTGTTTCGTTTGCGGGCCTTTGGTGGCGCGGGTTACAGCAATCTTTTTGGGAAAAACCACTCTGGATCGCTGCGGGGCGAGGTGCGTCTACCCGTGAGCGGCACGGCACGTGTGTTCCCATTTCTAGAATATGCCGCAGTGCTTGGTTATGTGGCCCCCCATCCTTTTGACGTGCCGGTGGTCATGAAATCTGCACTGGGGCTCGACAGTTTCCAAACGGCATTCAATCCCATTATCAATGAGCGAACCGTCCAAACTCGCGCTCGTTTTGAGCTAGATATTTCAAAGCAGTTGTCGGATTCAGTAACGGTGAGTTACCGCCTATACCGCTTGGAGCGTACCAACACGCAAGTGTACGATACGAATCAGAACAAGGTACGACCGGATACAATCAACCTTATCGGTTCGACGGGTCCTGGCCTCATTTTGGATTTTAGAAACGATCCGTTCAACCCCACTAAGGGCAGTTATCACTTGCTCAACCTTGAATTCGCGCACCCAGCCTTGCTATCGAACGACAACATTTCGTTTGTGATGGCGCTGTCCCGTAACTCCTTCTATCTTCCACTTTTTGGCCCATTGTCGCTGACGGCGTACCTTGGGGGGGGCTACGCGAAATCTCTCCTGAGCGGGCAGCCCTTGCCTGACGCACGCTTGGCGAGTGATTTATCCTTGGGGGGGCAGCCTAGCCTGCGTGGTTTTACGATCAACCAGTTCAAGCCAAATAATACGACACGCGAAACTGCTTTTTACAATTTTCGGCTAGAAGTCGGCGCGGAGATCTTTGAGAAATTTAAAGGCGTGCTCTTTCTCGATAGCGGTCAAATCTTCCCATTTCCAACCCAGGGCCAAACTCGCCACGATGGTCTCGGGGTGGGGTTCCGTTATGCGACTCCGGTAGGTCCTATTGCGGTAGATTTGGCCCACGGTATTGGACCAGACGGCAAGACCATTCAGTTTTATTTCTCAATCGGAACGCTATAGCTAGGTCCCGGGGTTGATCCGCAACGTTTTGCCAGGTTGGATCTGAGAACGTTTCAGGTGATTCCACCGAAAGATTTGCTGAACGGTGACGTTGTACTTTACGGCGATAGACCACAGAGATTCGCCTTTGCGAACGGTGTGGGTGATGAAGTCGTCTTCTTCTTTAGTTTTAGTGGTCTTTGGACGACTCTTGGCGGCGACCACACGCTCTTTGGTGGGGGTCGAGGTGTTGGCATAAGATGGGATCATCAATTGTCGTCCTACCTTCAAGCGAGTGCGGCGGCTGATGCCGTTCAGATCGGTGAGTTCTTTGATACTGACTCCAAAACGTCTAGAAATCAGGTAAAGGTTATCCCCTCTTCGAATGGAATACTGAACCGGTTGGATAGATTTTTCGAGGTCGCTTTTTTTGGCGATTAACGCTTTTTGAACTAATACCTGAGTGCCCACAGGAACGCGAAGGGAGTACTCTTTTGTAGCCGGAGGGATAACACCTCGCCGTAATTCCGGATTAAGATACCGAAGTTCATCCTCCGTTGAGTTTATCAACTCGGCTATGTCCCGAAGGTGGATTGGGTATTTCACGGCGACATTTTCAAAGTCCAAGGGATCTTGATAAACAATTTCCTCAAAATTGAACCGTTCGGGGTTTTTAGCCAAGATAGCGGCAGCAATCAGCTTTGGCACATAATCTTTCGTCTCCCTAGCGATGTAGCGGCTCTTGCAGATGGTCCAGTAGTTATTTGTCTTGAGTTCCCGCACGGCTCTTAGCAACTTGTTTTCGCCGGCGTTGTAAGCGGCGGCGGCCAAGTACCACGACTCGAACATCAAATAGAGATCTTTTAAATAGCGGGCCGCAGCTTCCGTGCTGCGGATGGGATCTTGCCGCTCGTCAATCCACGAATCCACTCGCAGCCCGTACCGCGTACCGGTCGCCGGCATGAACTGCCAGGGCCCTACCGCACGAGCGATCGATTTGGCGCGAATGTTAAAGCCGCTCTCAATCATCGCCAAGTAAACAAGATCCTCGGGCAACCCGGAGTTTCGTAGGATGTGTTTCATCAACGGGATGTAACGGCTGGAGCGTGCGAGGTAACGCTCAAAGTGGACACGCCCCCGGCCAGTGAAATAATCCATCCAGCCCTCGACCTTGGAATTGATGGTAATCGGAAAATCGTATCGGCTATTGTCGTAGAGGCCAGCCGTGCTGGGTTCTTCCCGCTTTACGACGTCATCGATGGTAAGAGACTCTATCTTTTCCACATTGGATCTTCCCGGAGGGAGCGCGATCTTGGCGCCCCGGGAGTCGGGTGGGGCGAGGATGTTATCGTCGGGTTGGATGAAGGCACACCCACCCAGAACGACTAGTACAAACGGTAGGAAAAATATATCGCGATGCAGCATGGTCGAACTTTTTGTCGGCTCCAATGGGTTTGCCGAATTTATTTATTATACCATCCTTGGTGGCGCGCCGCAGTAGTCCTAATTCTCGGATTTATCGTGCTGGCTTCGGTCAAGCGCCGTGCTCATGATCTCTCGAAGATAACTGGCAACCACGCGGCGGAGTTCGTCTATGGTGAGGCTATTCAAGTCGATATTTTTCTTGTCTAAGATGGATTTCAATTCGCGGCGAATCGCCTTTGCGGGAATCCCGGTTAGGTGAATCACCTGTTCGAGAAGATCTTTGCCTTTGTCGTTTTGCGATTCTTTATCCAAACCTATACCGATCTTGAATGCATTGATGCTAACACACGTGGGTCTTTGATCAAGCGCTTCTTATGCCATGATATGTCGAGAGAAAATTCCATTTTGTTCATTAGACCGGGGACACAATTGGCCCATTGTCCGGAAGTGGTGCATTCGGCGCCAGGTTTTCAAAAGAGGCGTACTGCCCAAGCCAGGCGACCTTAACCGTACCACGCGGACCGTTACGGTGCTTTCCTATAATAAACTCAGCTACGGAAGCCACGTTAGGTTGCGCCATGGCCTCAATGTCTTCCCGGTGAATGAATATAATCAAATCGGCGTCTTGTTCGATCGCCCCTGATTCCCGCAAATCGGCGAGCATCGGGCGTTTATCTTGTCGCAAATCAATGTTTCGATTGAGCTGGGAAAGGGCGATAACCGGGGCGTCCAGTTCTTTTGCCAAGGCCTTCAAGGAACGGGAAATATCGGAGATCGCCTTTTCGCGACTTTCTGCCTTTGGCGTGCCCATGATTTGGAGATAGTCGACGATAATCAGTCCAATATCACCCACCTCGGCTTTTAGACGTCGCGCTTTGCCTCGCATTTCCAGTACCGTTAGAGCCGGCGTGTCGTCGATATAGATGGGGGCTTCGGAAAGTGCCCCCGCCGCCCGAGTAAGTTTGGACCAGTCCTGCTCCGTCAGTTTGCCCGTCCGGATCCTGTGCTGATC
>JAGQZV010000195.1 GCA_020435295.1 Bdellovibrionales bacterium
GCTGGAAGCCACGACCACCCTTGTCCGCTTTCGACCGCTTTCTGAGAAAGAGATCCTCGCCTACTCGAAGACCTCCGAACCGATGGACAAGGCCGGTTCGTACGCCATCCAGGGCTTGGGCTCCCTCTTTGTAGAAGCCATCGAAGGCTCGTATACAAATGTGGTCGGTTTTCCAGTAGAGACATTCTTGCTGTTGCTCAAGCGCGCTACTGGTGAGCACCCGTTTGATTGGTTTGCGCAAACATGAGCATCGCCGACAATCTCGCCTACATACACGAGAGTATTCGACGCCTCGGGCGTAACCCGGAAGACATCACGCTTGTGGGAGCAGCAAAATTCCAGCCGCTCGCGCGCATTCAGCAAGCCGTAGATTCAGGACTAAAGGATTTAGGGGATAATCAGTTGCAAGCAGGAGACATTCTCCGCCAACAGATCCTGGGCAACCCGCGTTGGCATTTCATCGGTCACATTCAGAGTCGAAAGGCAAAGAACCTCACCTCCTATTATATGATCCACAGCTTGGATCGCGTGAAGGTGGCCGAGCTCCTGCAGCGCTCGTTGGATCCGTCCGAAGCGCCCCCGCTGAAGGTCCTCGTGGAAGTTAACGTCGGAGCGGAGACAACCAAATCTGGAATCGCCACGTCGGAGTTGAAAAAATTTCTCAAAGAACTGGAGCCGCTGGATCGTCTGCGTCCACTTGGCTTAATGTGCATGCCCCCACCGGTCTCCCCCGTCGAGAACCGCCGTCCGTTTTTTCGCACCCTGCGTCAACTCGCCGAGGATCACGGCTTGAAGTTGCTGTCGATGGGAACGAGCGACGACTACACGGTGGCGGTCGAAGAGGGGGCGACGCACATCCGCCTCGGTTCCTGCCTCTTTGGAAAGCGCACCTGATGACTTGGCGCCCGTTAACGCCCGTTTGCGGTGTGTGATATGCTGGAGCCGATTCCATCTAGGAGAACCGCATGCAAGACAAAGAAAGCCTTTCGACTCAGCTGACTCCCATCCAGATTCGTACCAAAGAATTTAATAAGTTACGTAGGGATTATACTCCCAAAGTCGTTGCGGTATTCTTAGAAAGCCTTTCCGCACAGTGGGAGGCCAAGAACAACGAAGAACGAAAGCTATTGAACAAGATCAAGCTACTGGAAGAAGATCTGAAAGAGTGGAAAGATCGGGAAGACAAAATTATCCAACTGCGGGAAGGCGCCAAAATCAAAGCGCAAGAAATCGAAGCGCAGGCATCGCGAGACGCGTCATTGTTTCTGAAGTCAGTACAAGATCGGGCGGAACAAATTCGCCGCAAAACTGAGGAATGGTTGGAGCGTGTGATTGCGGAAGTGGATAAAACTGAAACACGAAAACGCCAACTGGTAGAAGCTCTAAAAGCGACGTTGGACGAACATTACGCGATCTTGTCCGACGAACAGTCTTTGCCAGCGCTGGGGCTTGATCTTTCTTCTGTTTCCGGAACGGCAAAAGGAACAAACTAGTATTGCTAACGTCGGTGTGGCAATAGAGTCGCCACTTCCTGAGTACGTACCCACGCAGCGACTGGGAAATCAATCTGTGTAGCATCGGGCTTTTGCTTGAGGATGCGAACCAGCGTTCCGGCGGGAAGTTTCACAAGTGGTTTTTCTGGATCTTCATCCGTAAAAGTCTGTACGACTCCCTGGAGAGATTTGAGAATACCAACCGCAGGATACGCCAGTCGGTTCACGTAGAGTAGAACTGAAAACACGCAGACAAGGAGAACGAGGCTCCAATACCCTGTCATGAGTGTGGGCGAGAGGTGGAACTTCGGAAAAGCGTAGCGAAGGGCTCCTAAAAGCAGTAGCCAAAAACATAGTATTACCAATACCACTCTCAGATTGGGTCCAGTTACCAGGTAACTTCTAAACCCCCACTCCCGACTTAGCTGATCCTTGTTTCCAAGACGACGTTCGATTTGATTGAGATCTCGAAGGAATGAAAAAGTGTGGGACAGAGAAGCCGAAGTCTCTGCGGCTAGGACGAGGTTCTCGATAGTCCCAGGAACGTCCTCCGCTTTCCAGGCTCCATAAGCCAGGTTACGGTAGGCTGAATCGGATCGAACGCCGTACGAGGCTGCCACCTCATTCCACTCTTCATACAACCTCTTGCGCATTTCCCATGATGCCGTTGAATCAGAAGCCGACTGCCAAAGCGTATCCAAGGGCGCCAAATGCACCGGATTTGCCCGAGCCAAAGGCGCAAGGCATAGTAAGCCCCACGCCACTAGGACGGCCCCTGCAAATTTAGAAGACATACCACGCCCCCGCGCCCAAGCGCCTCTGCAGTAGAGTTGAAATGTAGTGATGTGCGATCTAGTAGCGGACTTCGTACTTCTCTTCTAGTGCTTGAACTAAAGTACGCAGCTCGTCTAGACGCTCGCGTAACTCCTGGTTCTGTCGCTGAAGAAGGGCGAGTCTCTCATCCTTTTCTCTGAGAGTTCGCTCGTAGGCCGCAGTAACGATCCGAACAGCGGGATCAATGGCACCGGCAGGAGCCGCGTTTGGTGTTGCATTCACGGTTGTGTTTGCCGGCACTGTAGGCCGGATTGGGCTCGTTTGCATAGTGTTCATTGATTTATCGAAATCACCTAACAACAACAAATAGCGTCCGTTTTCTAACTTATACTGAATGCTGTTGCTTTTGATTTTTCGTCGGATGGTACTGGTGCTAACCCCGGTTCTTACGGAATACTCCGTAAGTGGGAGCCATTGTCCACTACTCTCATCGCACGTCTGACGATCGTGCTGTGCCATGAGAGTCTCCCTGAAGATAGTGGGATAGCTTCATTATAATCTGAATTCCGGTCATTGTGGTACAATTTAAAAAGATTCTCATGTTCAAACTTCTTCTCAAACTTGTTCTTTTTGTTGCTCTTGTTCTTTTTCTTAGTCAGTTCGAGATTGGCAACCAGCCGATTGGCGCACTGGTTCACGAAAAAGTCATGAAACTGTGGAACATGGCGTCAGATGGCGAGACTCCCAGAAAACTCGTTTCGGCGATCGGGGACATCGAATTGGTATCAAAACGCAAAGCTCCAGAGAAAGCAGATGAGTCCAAACCCACAAAAGACGAGGAAGCTATCTCGGATGAAGATCGCCAATCTCTGATGCAACTACTTCAATGAGGTAAGCGATCATGTCAATGGTCGACAGACGCAAAGATTACAGACTTCCATACCACGATCGAGTGATCTTTTCTGACGGAAAGACTTCTAAAACGGCATATGCAGGAAACTTCAGCCGTGGTGGTCTGTTCGTGCTCACGCTGGATCCTTATCCAATTGATACGATTGTCACCACCACGTTCCTACTTCCCAACCAGGCAGGCAGCATGTCGGTCAAATCTCGCCTGGCTCACATTGTCTTCGACAAACAACGCTGTGAAGTAGATTGCGGTGCAGGCCTGCAGTTCTTGGAGCTCAATGAATCGCAGAAGTCTATCTTGAACCTTCAGATTTTGAACGAAAAAATGGGGTACCTGGAACTTAAAAAAATTCTGGCTCCCGAAAAACCCAGCCTCAGTGAAGTCCAGCGCTATTTGCAGCGCATGCCCGCATTACAGGGCTTGGACTTGCTCGAACTACGCTACCGCGTAAACCGCATCTGCACCCTTTTCGAACCAGATGAAATATCGGAATTCAGCGGCGCTGACACCGATCTCGGCCTCTAGGTACCACGTTCCTTTTGGCTCACGCCTGTGGATAACTCCCGAGCGCACGGACAAAATAATCCACAGCTTTGTGCCGAAAGGAACGTGGTACCTCTTAGACAGAAGTTCTTCCCATTCAAAACAAATACTTAGACGAAGCTTTCAGACACTAGACAGAGCTGATTACAAGTTCGACAGGTGCTCAAATCCCATGTCTCCCTTGAGAAGCCACTTAAGTCATTAAAATACATCTTCTTTTGGGATTTTCTGGGTGCATTCCGACAGTGTGGTGTCGAAGGCCTACTGAGAATTATACAGATCTCCCCAAAGGGCGAAGACAAATTGAACACATAATACTTTCTGCGCCCTTACCCCTCACTCACAAAGTTGGAACCAACCTTGCACATAAAGCTTTTGAGTACCAGCAGACGTTTACTTGCAGTGGATGGAGTTGAGCCATGAAGGGGAAAATTTTGTTTGTTATTAGAAAATGGTGGGTACTAGCTTTAGTTCTCACTCTCGCTTTGTCTTTGACAAGCTGTTCAAAGAAGCGATCCAACTTACTTTCTAATAGCTTTGGTTTCGGATATTGCGACGGTACACTTGGCAGCTTTGACGTTTATACAATTCCTAAGGGGAACGGTGTTGATGTGGATTTGGTCATCATTCCGTATCAGGCCACCAACGGCGATATCATTCAAATTGGTATTGTAAACAGCGGAAGCCTCGCTTACAAAGTCACGACGTACCAGGCCGTGGTGCAAGTGGATGCCGAGATAGCCAGCATGATTACCATTTCCGATGTAGCCAACTTTGACGTACTTGCCATTCGCCCTTTTACGACGGGCGGCTTCCTAGACGGCAACACAGGCGCCGACGCTATTTGTGCTTTACCAGTCCCTCCTGGATTCGGTAACGGCTTCGGTAGCTTCTAGCTCGCAACCAAACAGTTTGTTCGAACGGGGAAAAGACACAGTAGTACGTGTGTGGAATGTGCGTCTTTTCCCCTCTTCTTTTTCCAACTACTTTCTGTACGCCACGTGCTTGCGTCGCTCCACGACTATGGCCACCATCGCATGGACCGGAACGTGGGTGGGACACTCCACGGTACAGGCAGCGCACTCTAAGCACGGGAGCCATTCGTCAAAGAAGAATTCCGACTCGTGCGCCGAACGTCCAAACCCCAAAAGCACAAATTTCGGTTCAAAAGCAGCAGGTGCCCTCCCAGCTGCGATGGCGTCGCACGAAAATGTGCACAGGGAACATACCTGGCAGCGCTGAAACTCAGGAAAAAGCTTGCGCTCTTCCATCCCGACCGGAGTAATGTTGTCGCCGTGAAAGTTTTGCAAGAACTCGTTCAGTCCAGGTTTCTTTCTCCAGAAAAATAAAACCCGCTTGAGCAAATGCACTAAGAATAATCCGGCGAGAACTAGTTTCGCTTCAAGTTTTTGCAGCCACGAGACCACATTGTCCTCCGGAATAAACCATAAAACCAAGGCCGACGCGCTCGCGCGCGAAATCCAAGCCCCCGATGACGCTACCGCACGCCCAAAGATTATTCAGAACTGGCAGCCCATCATTCCCGATGGGCTGCCAATTTTCATTAACCCAAACGCCCAGTTGCGACCAGGTCTGAGCTTCAAGAAAGCTCCTGTCCGACCATGGTAGCTGCGCGCGTTTTTCCACCCCTTCTTCCTGGCGCGACCAAAATAGCGGCAACCCGAACAGTGGTTCGACGAGTCTTTCGAATTGCATCTGCACCCCGCCACCAAAAAACTTACCACTTGCAAGTACGTGGCGTTGCGCTCGCAGTTTTTTTTTGTC
>JAGQZV010000196.1 GCA_020435295.1 Bdellovibrionales bacterium
ACTTTTTGAATAAGTAAACTTTCGTCGGGGCTGAAGGGAACGACCACCTGGCTCGCCATTAGACTTGCATACTGAGTGAGATCTAAGTCTGCGGAAGCTCCCGGTTGGCTATGGCAATCTGCGCAAACGGGTCCGAAAATCTCAGCCCGAACGGTTTCATAATTTAAATCAACACCCCTTGCGGAAAGTGCCAGACTCAAAAAAAAGAAAAGCGAAAATATTCTCATTCCCCCTCCCCTACTTAGAAAAACGCAAGAAGCCACCAACCCGCAAGGGAAGCACGCTTTGAGAGCGCCATTCTGTCCGCAATCTGGGGACACAATCTTTGAAGATTCGACCAAGCGCATTGAAATCGTCCGAGCAAATTGTGAGCGTACAGAGGGATGGATGGAATGACCGGCATAATCGCTTGGGTGCTTGCCCTGTGCCTAGTCGCCAGTTGCAATTACCGCCACGAGAAGGTGGCGCAATTTAGCGGCGACAGTTTTTCTTTTGAAGCAGTCCAGCATTTTGTATTGCAACCGAAGTGCCTCAACTGCCACGTCGGTCCAGGAAGCCCTCAGGGCGTAGACTTGAGCAGTTACCAAGGTGTGATGTCGGCCGGTATCGTGACCCCGTTTCAGCCCAGCCAAAGTAGATTGTATGACTCGCTTAGTGCCGGCCGGATGCCCAAAGGCCAGGCCGCTCTCTCACCACAGCTCCTAGAGCTTGTGCGAGTTTGGATCGAGAACGGGGCGCAGGAAGGAAATACCCCACCACCACCTCCTCCGCAGGAAATAGAAGCGACCTACAGCTCCATTTCCTCAAACATTTTTCAGAAGCGCTGCCTTGGCTGCCACAATGGAGCCCACCCCAAAACAGAACTCGACTTGCGAACCTACAAAAGTCTAATGGACTTTGAAGGGGATATTTTTAAAGCCGTAGATCCGAAAGATCCAGACAGTAGTTCTCTGTATTTGAACCTTGCGTACGAAATCATGCCGCCGTCAGGGCCCTTGGAAGAAAAAGAAATCACTGCCGTAAGAGACTGGATTCTCGCTGGCGCCAAAGAAAAGGAGAAAAAATGAAGTATATGGGTTTATTCCTATTGCATTGGGGTGCGGTGACGGTCGCCGGGGCTGCTATCAATCTATCGACTACAAAAAACCAAGTCGAGTTTTTGGCGGTGGGGCAACCAAGCGCCATCAAAATCCGGGGAAAGCTTGAAAAAGACAAGCTTAGCGGGACCTGCTCTCTTGAAAAAACCACCTTTGCTTGCAGCGGAAAAATCCCTCTCGACAGCCTAGACACGGGCATCAAATTGCGAAACGAGCACCTGAAGGAAAAATACTTAGAAACCGCCAAGTACCCGGAGAGTACTCTAGTAATAGATCCGATCCAACTGGGAGAAGGAGCAGACACGCCCAACTTGGAAAAAAAAGGCGAGTTCAAAGGAAAGCTGACTCTCCATGGAGTTACCCGTGAAGAGAAGGGACAATATGAGCTAAAAAAAGAAGCTGGAAAACTCAAAGCGAACTTTGAATTTGAAATCGAGCTTGAGCCCTACAAAATCGAGATTCCCTCGTACTTGGGTATCAAAGTTTCAAAAAAAGTCGAAGTGAAGGTAGAGATCCAGCAGTGAAAGCGCTCTGGTACGCTGTCGTTGCCGCTCTCGCACTTCTCAGTGCCAGCCGCGTTTTTGCTTACCCGCAAATGACAGCACACGGTTATAGCAGCTGCCTCGCTTGCCATGTCGCTCCCAGCGGCGGAGGACTGCTCTCAGCCTACGGGCGATCGCTCTCACGGGAAGTATTAAGTACGTGGGGAGCGGAAAACGAAGAAGCTGTTCTACATGGTGCTGTTCCCGCTAGTGAAGTGCTTCTGCTCGGGGGTGACATACGCGCCCTGCAACTTTTCATGCGTTCTCCGTACGTGGATTTGGGCCGCTTTATCTGGATGCAAGCCGATCTGGAAGCGGGGGTCCGCCTAGGCGACTTCACTGTGGTGGGTAGCCTAGGCTACCAAAACCCAACCAGCGCCAATTACAGTGGCTCCAGTTTCTTCAGTCGAAAGCATTATGTCTTATGGAATTTTGCGGAATCTAACTTTGTAAGAGTGGGGAAGTTTGAGGGAGCTTACGGCATTCGATGGCCCGACCACTTTATGTTCGTACGCCGAGACCTCAGTTGGGACGAAGGGAGTGAGTCGTACAGGCTCGAATGGGCAAAACTAGAAGAGACGTGGCAGCTCATCGCCTCTCTGTCCATCGGCCGTCCCGATGCCCCGCAACTCCAAACGGAAAAAGCGGCCACCCTCAGAGTTGCGAAATACGTCGGTGAGAACCACCAACTTATCTTGAGCGCCCACTATGCACTTCGCTCTACGACCAACCGCTTTGTCATTGGACCAAGCGCAGTTTTTACACTACTCGACAGACTCAGTGTCTTCGCTCAAGTAGATTTTCAACAGGCGGCTACGTTTGGATTCTTGGAATACCTGCGAGTCAACTACGAAATCCACCAGGGGGTCCACCTGTACGGCATGCAGGAGTTATCGATTCTGGATACGAGCTCTGTGTCGAGCGCCAAGCTGGCCTATACGCTTGGAGTCCAATGGTTTCCTAGGCCCCACTTTGAATTGCTCGTGGGGTTGCGGAAAAGCACTTCAGGATCTGCGGCAACAGGTGCCACCGATTCTTTGATGTTGCTAATGCACTACTACCTATGAGGACCCGATGAAAATGATGAAACTATCGTCCCTGTTTGTGGCGGCCCTGCTCCTATCTCCGCTCTCAACCGCTGAGGAGCTACAGCCCGAGGAACTGCACAACGAAAAGTTAGGCGACGTGATGCTTTTGATTTCAGATCAAATTACTGCACTTGTTGATTTTCAGAAAAAAGCGCCCGCGGAGACTACCGAGAAGGAATTTGATCGGGCACTATCTCGAGCTCGGGTAAGCCAATGGTTATTCAGCACACTAGACAAAAGCAAAGGCGAAATTGTTGAAGGGACATTCCAATCTGCAGAACTGACCCCTGGAAAAATTCCAGCTGCCCCTGCCGAAGACCAGGACGCATTGTTAAAAGAGTACTCCGACTATTTGGCGTCTGCTTCGGCCGCTTTTGCCGGCATTCAAACCGAACTAAGCGCACAGTTGGCATTGCCGGTAGCGGACCGGGATTTCTCGGTTCTCAAGAAAGCCAACACTGCGGTGTTTCTCGTGATGGGAAAAGCCCACAAACTATTCAAACCCTAAGAGTAGAGCCCATGGACTCACACTCTTTTGGGCGCTCTGCGATGCTATCCCGCGAGGGCCAGTGATCCTAAAGGCTCTCGCGGGAACCCACCGGCCAACTGTTAGAAGCCCAATCTGTACGGTAAAGCACGTGCGGTTTGAGCCACGACTCGACTAGCAAAGGGTGCGGGTTGTCAAAGTCGCAGCCCGGATCGTAGATCATTCCAAGCTTTTCCATGACACGGCGAGATCGCTGATTGCCCCGGTAGGTCAAAGCAACCACCTCACGCAGCCCGAGCTTCTCTCGGGCAAAGGTCAGAACGGCTTTGGCGGCTTCCGTAGCCAACCCCTGGTTCCACTGTTCGAAGGCAATACGCCAACCAATCTCAACAGCGGGAGTAAAAGCGGCATCGAACGGAACATTCTGCAGGCCCACAAAGCCGATAAACTCCCCTTTGTCTTTGCGCTCGACAGCAAAGAGGCCAAATCCGTGCGCTTCAAAGTGTTTTTCCGCGCGCCGAACAATGTCGTCCGACTCCTGGGCGCTCAAGGTTCCTGGATAGAACTCCATCACCCGCGCATCCGCGTTGAGGGCTCGAAACGGCACAAGATCGGATTCTTTCCAGCGGCGCAGGCCTAGCCTAGTCGTATTCAATTCTGCGGATCGATTCCCCATGAATATAAAAAATACAGCCTCTTCGTAGACTTTGCGATATAAGATTTTCTGCACACACTAGGCCCACTAGGCCCAGATCTCGGAGGATCACGTGACTCTCGACTTCGCCAAAAGTTCTGACGGAAAAGTTATTTCTCTGCCCTTGCCTCTGGCAAACCGGCATGGGCTGATTGCCGGCGCCACTGGGACCGGAAAAACGGTAACGCTGCAAGTACTCGCCGAAAAGTTTAGCGCGTGCGGGGTGCCCGTGTTTATGGCCGACGTGAAGGGCGATCTCTCCGGAATAGCCAACAGTGGCAAAATGACAGAAAAATTTGAAGCTAGGCTAAAAAAGTTGGGCCTTGAGCCGCCCGTTTGGACTGAGTACCCGACATTATTCTGGGACGTCTTTGGCAAGCAAGGCCATCCCGTGCGAACGACCCTTTCTGAACTTGGGCCGATGATGCTCGCGAGGTTGCTCGATCTAAATGAAACCCAAAGCTCAGTGATGCAAATCCTATTCAAAATAGCGGACGACGCGAACTTGCTTGTCTTAGACATCAAAGATCTGAAGGCCCTTCTCAGCCTTGTCCAGGAGGATCCAGCGCGGTTCAAGCAGACATACGGCCACCTCTCCACCGCTACCTTGGGAGCCATACAGCGCGGGCTCATCACTCTGGAAGAGCGGGGCGCGAAAGATTTTTTTGGTGAGCCCGCTTTGGAAATCCAAGATCTGATGCAGATCGATCGTGACGGGCGGGGATTCATCAACATCCTTGCCGCCGACAAATTACTACTAAGTCCCACTGTGTACACGACATTCCTTCTTTGGCTCCTCTCTGAACTCTTTGAGAACCTCCCTGAGGTCGGGGATTTGGACAAACCCAAACTGGTTTTCTTTTTCGATGAAGCCCATCTTCTTTTCAAAGACGCTCCCAAAGCGCTCCTTGAAAAAGTGGAGCAGGTCGTCCGGCTTATCCGCTCCAAAGGGGTCGGCGTATATTTTGTTACCCAAAACCCGCTCGATATCCCCGAGGCCGTTCTCGGTCAGCTGGCGCATAGAGTCCAGCACGCGTTGCGCGCCTTCACTCCTGTCGATCAAAAGGCGGTGAAAGTTGCGGCACAAACCATGCGCCCAAACCCAGCGTTTTCAAGCGAAGAAGTGATCTCCCAACTGGGGGTCGGCGAAGCACTCATCTCTGTTTTGGACCCGTCGGGCGCACCCACGATCGTGGAGCGCGCGCACGTGCTCCCACCCGCCAGCCAAATCGGACCCATCGACGATAAGAGCCGACAGGAGATCTTGGCTTCGTCGCCTCTGGCGGGCCACTACGAGAAGGCATTTGATCGGGTCTCGGCGTTCGAAGTCCTGTCTCAGCGGCAAACGGCAGAAAATGTGCAAGCCCCCGCACCCGCTGCCTCCACGCCAAATACGTCCAGCGTGCTAGGAGAAATTTTGTTCGGGACTACCGGGCCACGAGGAGGCCGACGCCCCGGCCTAGTCGAAAAAGCCGCTACAAGCGCCACGCGCTCTATTGCTACTTCTGTCGGCAGAGAGATTGCTCGTGGGATATTGGGTTCGTTTCTTGGGGGTTCGCGCTCCAGGCGTAGGCGGTAAAGTGGGGTGGGTG
>JAGQZV010000197.1 GCA_020435295.1 Bdellovibrionales bacterium
CGCCATACCTTTGCTAAAACGATCGTTTGTCTTCATTAGTTTACGCTCTGCGCGCGCACATTGAAGTCCACGTTATTCTGGACCCAGTCGAAGAAACGTTCTTGATTTGAAAACGCGATCCCTCGCCGGAATGTTTTTGGATCTTTCCAACCTCGCATCACAGCGGCGTCCTGAGTCCATACTTTTACCCGTTGCCTCGGCACTTTCGTCTGCCAGCCCATACCGACAACGGCATCGGTGTAAAGCAAACGCACTGTCACGCTGCGAGACAGGAGTTCTAGCGGTTTCAAGTCAATACTCCTGAAGCCTTTCTCCCCGCGGCTTCCGGGAACATCGGGTTTTCCATCGCTAATCATCACGACAGAAATCGGTTTCAAGACCAATTTTCGTGACTTAACGGTCGAGGCAATCTGCTTGAAAAACGCATTGTAGTCGGTAAACGGATTGGACTTGGTTTTTGGGAAAATCTTGGTAAGTTTTTTTCGAATGCCGTCTACACTCTCATTCTCAAAAGTTTCTATTGGGAAAAGCGTTTTAGGCTCGTTGGGTTTGTCGCCTCCGATGGATCCGACGAACAAGGCATGCGGCTTTTCAAGTCCGCCAAGACCATTTAGGTGGGCATGCAAATAATGCGCGGTAAAGTCGAGAGAATCTTCGAAATTCTTGCTCTTTAGAAAGGAACCGCTGATATCGGCCCCCACAAACATGACAAGGCGTGGGACCTGATCCCCACTACTTAATCCGAGTTTGTTACAGCTCACAAAACTCAAGCAAATGACTGTCAAGAATACTAAACGCACGGTACTCCCCCTATGGCTAGGCCGCCCGTCGGCGAACGGTTTCACTCGTCGTATTATTCGCACTCGTAGTTTGGCGCTCGGGTTGTTGCAACAACGTACGGGCTGTTTTGAGATCATTCAAAGTCCTAAACGGCAAACGGAACGTGTGTTGTTTTGTGATTAGTAACGTACAGAAATTGATAGCACCCGCCACTATTTGAAGGGGCGGCAAAATGAAAGAGGCGAGGACTTCTTCCCCTTTTTCCCGAATCCATTCCATTTCCTTTTTGAGTTCTGTGATTAGCGAACCCAGCAACTGGAACGATCCCTGAAGCGCGGGGATATGCTCCGTGCGAATCGCTCGCAAGCCGCTTCCCTGGATGATTGCCAGGATAGTAGGCGTCCCCGCTGAAGCAAAAAGAAACCAGGACATGCCGCGGATACCAAACCACGTAATCCCCGCAATCGCGAGCGTCCCAAAAATTCCCAAGCTGAAATTGCCTCCCGAGTGCTGCGCGAACCAAGGCACCAGAGCATCCACAAATTCACGGTACAGAAAGACGACTTCTACGAACAACGCCACTGATTCAATAACGCCGATTTTCACGATGGAAGGCACGTCGCGAGTCTTTAGTGCACTTGTCCAACTGGAGAGAACAGCGTAACTTCCCAGCACCACAAAGGACATAAACATGAAAAGAGGAACGCGGATAAACGCTTCGGACATTTGCTCACCCGTCATGTTGGAAAGTGTATCCATGACTAAGGGCGAGGTGACGTAGGTAAAAATCACGGCTTCCAAGGTGCACCAAAAGAACGTCAAGCCCACAGCGATCCAGGGCACACCGGGACTCACTGCGGAGGAGAAAAGATTACCCGCAACCCTAAAGGGGATGAGCAGTACATCCTGCAGGGTCAGCCAAATCCCAACAATGCCGAGCCGAAGCACCCCAAAGAGCGCAAGCCCTACCGTGAAGACACATTTGAAAACGCCTCCCCAAAAACTGAAAATTGCACGCCCCATGTCCCACCACGTGATGAGAATGGCGTTCACAAAAGCTTGTCGGTCGGCTCGAATGGGTACGGTCAAAAGGCTAATGACGCTGGCCCAGTAGCCCAAAATAATGGCGAGAACGGGAAGGAGCAAAAACACGCGTTTTCCCATCGCAACCCAAAAGGGATCGTGGGCACCCCACGCGAAGTAAACGAAATTATTGAGAATCGGTAGAAACAGCACCGACATCAGGTACTCTGTTATGCGTGCAACTTCCACGGGCCTACCCCCTACAATGGTTAAAGGACGGACCGAGCGACCGCAAGCGGGCGCCCTCTTGTAAACGGTACCCAAGAATTGTGGAGCAATTCCTACAAAAGGGGTGGCGTTTGTTCGACGATTTCCTTTAATATGCGGCCGTGGAATGGCGAGATTCGCACAATCGATGGCTTTGGCTGGTGTTTATTGCGGGCGGCTTTTTTCTCAGTTACTGCCTTGTTAGTGCCGACCCCTGGCGCCAGGTAATGGGGCGCGATCTATGGATGCCAAAAAGCTTTGATCCGACCAAAGGCCCGCTTCCGTATGCGTTGCACTTTAGCTGCTACTGCGCACTCTCTCTACTTATCTGCCGCCTCTCGCGTTACGCCGCATGGTGGATTTC
The DNA here is from genome assembly GCA_020435295.1 of Bdellovibrionales bacterium. Taxonomy (GTDB): domain Bacteria; phylum Bdellovibrionota; class FAC87; order UBA2466; family JACKAF01; genus JACKAF01. Next base: position 2,435 of record JAGQZV010000197.1, read on the forward strand.
TTTGTTTGTGTTGCATGCGGGTGTCACGGAACTAATTCAAGCCTCGATACCAGGGCGCGAAGCTAATCTTGCTGACTTTGCCACTAACCTTGCGGGCATAAGCTTCGGTTGGTGGCTGGCAGTTCGTTTTAGGCGTTTCCCCACTCCAAAATAACTTTACCAGAGTGTCCGCTACGAACTGTTTCGAAGGCCTTTTGGTAATCTTCGGCGGCAAAGCGATGCGTAACAACGGGCGCGACGTCAAGACCACTTTGCAACAAGCTCTGCATCTTGTACCAGGTCTCATACATCTCGCGGCCGTAGATGCCTTTCATCTGAAGGCCTTTGAAAATCACCTGACTCCAGTCGATAGAGACGGGCTCTGAAAAGATCCCAAGGATCGCGAGCCGTCCCCCGTGGTTCATCACTTCCAGCATGTCACGAAAGGCGCTTGGATTGCCCGACATCTCTAGCCCCACGTCAAAGCCTTCCTGCATGCGGAGCGATTTCATGACGTCACGAAGGTTTTGCTTCTGCGCATTCACGGCGAGTGTAGCGCCCATTTTCTTGGCGAGTTCTAACCGGTATTCGTTAACGTCCGTAACCACAACATGGCGTGCGCCTACGAGCTTGCAAATCGCAGCTGCCATCACACCGATGGGGCCAGCTCCCGTAATGAGCACATCCTCACCCACCAGATCAAAGGAGAGCGCCGTATGTACGGCGTTTCCGAGAGGATCAAAAAACGAGGCAATCTCGTCAGAAACATCAGAAGCAATCCGGAATGCATTTTCTGCGGGTAATTTCAAAAACTCCGCAAAGCAGCCGTTGGTATGAATGCCAATGCCTTTGGTATTACGACAGAGGTGCCGCCTTCCCGCTCTGCAATTGCGGCAGTACCCGCAGGTGAGGTGCCCTTCTCCAGAAACGCGGTCGCCCACGACAAAACCACCGACGGCAGATCCCACTTCTTCTACAACACCAAAAAACTCGTGCCCCACTACGAGTGGGATCGGCAGCGTGCGCTGGGCCCAATCGTCCCAGTTGTAGATATGTAGATCCGTGCCGCAGATAGCGGTCTTAAGAACCCGGATGAGAAGATCATTGGGACCCAAAACGGGACGTTCCACTTCCTCCATCCATAGGCCAATCATCGGCTTTTTCTTTACCAAGGCTTTCATTGAATCACCCCCAAAGCCCGCCCGACCTTGGCAAAGGCCGCGACGGCTTTCTCTAAGTTCGCGCGCGTATGGGCTGCTGACATTTGCGTACGGATGCGCGCTTTTCCCTTCGGTACCACCGGGTAAGAAAATCCAATGACGTACACGCCTTCTTGCATCAACTGATCGGCCATGCGGCTCGCGAGTGTGGCATCCCCGAGCATAACGGGAATGATGGGGTGCTCTCCGGGGACGAGGTCAAACCCAAGTTTTTGCATTTCGCTTCTGAAGTAGGCGCTATTCTCACGCAGTCTCGCACGCAATTCGTCGCCAGACTGCAACATTTCAAGCACTTTGAGGGTGGTGTAAACGATGGCCGGCGCCACTGAATTAGAAAAAAGATAGGGGCGCGATCGCTGGCGCAGCCACTCGATGACTTCTTTTGGGCCCGACGTGTAGCCGCCCGAAGCGCCCCCCAGCGCTTTACCAAGTGTTCCGGTGATGATGTCCACTCGTCCCATCACACCACAGTGCTCGTGGGTACCCCGCCCATTCTTTCCCGTAAAACCGACAGCGTGCGAATCATCCACCATCACCATCGCTCCGTGCTCGTCGGCAAGATCGCAAATGGCTCGCAAATTAGCGAGGATCCCATCCATGGAGAAAACCCCATCGGTGGCAATCATCTTGAAGCGGCAGTCTTTGGCCGTTTCCAACTGTGTTTTCAAATCGCCCATGTCGTTATTGGCATAACGAAAGCGCTTAGCTTTGCAGAGGCGAACCCCGTCGATAATGCTTGCGTGGTTAAGCGCATCGCTGATGATGGCGTCTTCTTCCCCGAGAAGCGCTTCGAAAAGTCCACCGTTGGCGTCAAAACAGCTTGAGTACAAGATCGTGTCCTCGGTCCCCAGAAATCTGCTCAATTGGGATTCGAGTTCTTTGTGAATATCCTGCGTCCCGCAAATGAAACGCACGCTAGAAAGACCAAAGCCGCGTTCTTTCAGACCGGCGATGGCAGCCTCCACAAGTTGCGGGTGGTTAGAAAGTCCCAGGTAATTGTTCGCGCACAGATTCAAGACTTCTTGGTTGTTCGCTCGGATGGTTGCCTGCTGCGGGGAGGTCATCACGCGCTCTGTCTTGTACAGCCCCGCTTCGCGGATACCCGCCAGTTCATTACTGAGGTGCTCTAAGAAGCCTTTTTCCATGTCGTCCCTTTCGCCTTAAGCCGCTTACCTTACTCGCCCCCCTCCCCCCGGTCAAAAAGGTACCACGTTCCTTTTGGCACACGCCCTGTGGATTGTTTTGCCTGCGAGACTCAGGAGTTATCCACAGCCTTGTGCCAAAAGGAACGTGGTACCTGCTGGTGGCTAAGGGGCGGCGGGCTGCACGTACGGGATACACGGGTATTTACCTATGTTATCAGATGTTTACATGAAATTGTCGGTGGCGGTGTCTGGGAAAGGGGCACTTTGCGTGCCTGGCTAGGCACGAAATTCTGGCTAGGGCTTTGCACTGCATATAAGGAGAAAGACCCTTAAACACTCCGGGGGGAGACTCGGCTTGCGGAAATTTGGAATCATCATTTTGCTTTTTGTGGGGCTTGTGGGGGCGGTGCTTGCGGAAGACAGGCCCACACCGCCTGCGGACGAGCCCGCCACTAGCGGCCCCAGTTCCACGACGCAGGATAATGCGGATGCCTCGCTAAGAAAGGTGTCTGAAGCGATTGGCGGGATGAAATTTGATGCGGGCGACGTTTTGCTCACCAAGGATGTCGGGGAACAACTCGAAGAATTTTTGGACGAGCACCCGGCAAAGGAGCAAGAGCTTCTTTCGCAATTTGCAAACAACCCGGCCGCCAAGGAATTCATAGAGACTTACCTTGCT
>JAGQZV010000198.1 GCA_020435295.1 Bdellovibrionales bacterium
CCCTCGTCTATGCCGCCTTGGACCCAAATTACTGGGTGGCCGCCGTGTTGCTTGATTTTTTTTTCTACCGCTCGCCATTGGAGATCCAAACTAAACGTCGTGATCCCGTCTGAAAAGCGCCGTCCCGGTACCGCTGGCAGTTGAGACACGTGCAAAAGAGGGGAGTTCCAGTAGAGGGTAGGCGAATACGGCCTCCAGCCCACGCCGTCAAACCATGTGACAGGGATGCCGGCGTCTACGAGTTTTTTCGCAAGCGCCTGCTGCACAAAGGCATGGCGCTCCCAGAAACGGCAATAGCTTAAGAAAATAACGCCACCGCGGTCGCGGTAATAATCCAGAGCATGGTTTTTGGGGCGTTGTGATGAGGCGATTGCTGAAGGGAACATAGGAGCTCCACTCCTAATATCGGAAAAGCAGTAAGGGGGGTTGACCGCGGCGTATTAGAGGCCGCTCTCAAAAAGATCTACACCTTCGATCCGCCAGTACCGATTAGCCAATTGAGAGTGTTTTTTCCTGCCGGAATCCAATGAAGATCTTAATGGTATCACCTATCGTCGGCGAAGCCTTCGGGCAAGAACGCGTGATGCGTGATTCGGCGCGTCTTCTGGAGGCCGACGGGCATCAGGTATTTTTTCTGGGGGAACGAGCGCTTGGCTCGCCTCCTCCTAAAACGCTGCTTGTCAATGGTCTCAGTACACTCAATCGTTTTACGCCACCCGCTAAAGTCAGGCAGATCGAAAACGACGTGCTGGATTTTGCTGCTGCTACACAGCCAGATGTTGTCCATTTCATGGAGCAGTTGGATCCGAGGATCCTAAATGCCGTGTCAAACCGATACCCAGCCGTTTTGACGGCGCACACGGTGGCCCCGACGTGCCCCGCCAGCGGGCGGGTGACGGCCACAGGAGCGTGCCAGGCGAAAAGCGGTTGGTCCTGTCTCGTTGGTCACAAGAGCCAAGCCTGCTTGTCACACTTTAAGAATGACTTTTACCGAGCGCATGCCATCTACGAGTACCAGCGCAAAAGATTGGCAACAAAACGTTTGAACTTTGTTTTGGCAAATAGCCGCTATACCGAGCAACTGCTGCGCCACGACGGGTGGGCGGCCTCGCGGGTTCGATTTGTGCCAAACCCCGTCTTTGTGCCGCGGGAGATGAGGCGAGAACGTTCGCAGCACCCGCTCCTAGTAACCACCTCGCGGTTACACCCTTTGAAGGGGATTGGGACACTGCTGGACGCGCTTGCGGAACTAAAAGACCAGCGCTGGCAGTTGTGGATTTGCGGTGACGGGCCGGAACGAAAACGTCTTGAAGAAAAATCCGCCGCGTACGCCCTAAACGACAGAGTGCGTTTTCTGGGGCAGGTCGCTTACGATAAGGCGGGTGAAATTGTTGCTAAAGCGACCGTGCTGCTTCAGCCTAATGTAGGACCTGAAACGTTCGGCCTGTCGGTTGCGGAAGCTTCCTCACGCGGTATTCCAGTTTTGACATCAAACGTGCCGGCATTGAACGAAATCATAGTCGATGGAGTGAACGGCTTTCTGTGTCCACCTGGGGACCGCTCCATGCTGCGGGAACGCTTGCTGCGCGTGCTGCAAACTCCCGGTCTACAACGCCTCTTTGCAGAAAATGGACCTCGTTTAATGCGTGAGCGATTCTCACCCGCGGCCCACTTGGAAGCTACCCTTTCCGTCTATCGGCAATGTACCGACGTGTTGGCTGACGCGGCTTAGAAAAGCTGTCCGCACTTGACGGTACAGACTTTCAATATCGTCGATAAAGGTGTTTTCCTGCGAGCGTGCTTCCGGGCGTTCAAGCCCGCCGTCCAGAGCACGCTTAAGTATTTCTGCAAACGCGTCTGGGTCAGAAGCCTCAAAGAAGTGCACGCCTTGGGTATCTTTCAAACGCGTATCAAAGCAAGGGACGCGCGAAACGATGACCGGCGTTCCTAGTGCTAGTGACTCGGACACAGAAAGGCCGAAGGGTTCGGGTCCGCTGTTTGGCTGCAGTACCGCGGTGGCCGTCTGCAGAAGAGCATGTAGCGGCTTTTGTGCCATGTGTGGCAAGAAACGCACGCGGCCCGCAACGCCCAGCGTTTTAGAAAACTCCAACAGGCTCGAGCGTTCCGGACCGTCCCCAATAATGCAATAACTCCATTTCCGATCACACAAGCGTGAAAGCGCTACTAGGGCGATACGGATTCCCTTTTGTGCCACTAGCCGCGACGCTGTCACAAACAGCGGCTGGCGGACCTCGGTGGGTGCCTTGTTTCTATGCACAATCACCGGATTCTCAATAATGTGGACACGCTCGGGATGGTAGCCGTTCGCCAGCAGGGTTGTGGCAACGTAGCTACTTACCGCAATGACCGCGGGTAGTTTTTTTAATTCGCAATCTCGGCGCCGGTAACTTTCCAGTGCATGGAGCTTTCGCAAGAGGCTCTTAAAATCGCCGAGACACCGATCGGAGCGATCGGCAAAAAGGCAACCGATTCCGGCCCGCGCCTGACAAGCACTATGATTGCGAAGGCGGGTACTAGCGGGGCAGCTCGAAGCCATCGTGTGTGCCGTGAAAAGTGTTGGGTACCGCTGACGAATGCCGCGCAGTAAGCGCGCCTCCAATGCGTCGTGTAAGTGGACAACGTCTGGAGCGACGCACCGGATGCTGTTTAGAAGCGGTTGCAGTGGGCTGTGTCTTCCCCTATCGGTCCACGCGCTGCGCGAAAGACCGGGCACAAGCGCATAGCCATCCTTTGGATCGAAATCGCCAAGAACCGACTCCCCGACGTAGAACACCTTGTGGCCGTAACGCGTAAGGCCTTCACCCAACTGGTGCAACACGGCTTCCTGTCCGTAGGCTTCACCGAGGGTAGGGTTAATGAGTAGCACGCGCATGCGGAGATCATCTTATCACTTGGCGGGTTCGCGCCGCGAATGCGGTATAATGACACTCTCATGCCACCCATCGCGCCCCAATCCTCTCGAGTGAGTATCTGCGTTGGTGGACGCTTTCATTCAGACCAATTGGCGTGGGCCCTACTGCAGGCCGGATACGAAGTTTCCTTGCACACGAGTCTTCCCAAGTACCGCTTTATGGACCTTCCGAACGTGTGCTTCCGTACACACGTGTTTTCTGAGATCCTCTACCGCCTAGGCGGCAGGTTCGGTTTCGGAGACCAGGCAGACCACTGGAAAATGAGGGCGCTCGGCCGATCCTTGCGCGCGGATGCCGAGCGGAGTGACGTCTTGTTAGCGTGGTCGTCGTTTGGGTTGGAGGCTTTCAGAAAGAGTGCGGCGCGAAAAGTTCTTGTGCGAGACTCGTCTCACATTAGTTTTCAAACTCAGTGGCTTGGGCTCGAATACGATCGGCTGAAACTAAAGTTTTCGCCTCGTAAGTTTTGCGAGCAGCGAGAGCTGGAGGAATATTCGCTTAGCGATAGCATTTGGGTCTTATCTGAGTTTGCAAAAAAAAGTTTCGTACAAAAGGGTGTGCCAGCCACAAAGTTGTTTATTGTTCGCTTGGGAGTAAATACCGAATACTTTCCCCGAAAACCAACCAGCGAAATCAAGCTTCCTCTAAAAGCCGTTTTTTTTGGCACTGTCGGTGTGCGCAAAGGTGTACACCGCTTGCTGGAGGCAACCAAGGAATTTTCTCCTGAACAATTGGAGCTGACTCTTATTGGGCCTGTAGAGCAAGGTTTTGAGACTATACTTCGGCGTTACGATCATTTTAAATACCAGGCGCCACTGCCGCACGTTCAGTTGGGAAAAGAGCTGCAGAACTACGATCTCTTTGTGTTCCCCACGCTGGAAGATGGCTTTGGGCAAACATTGGCACAGGCGATGGCAGTTGGACTGGTCCCGCTGACGACCGATCATTGCGGAGCGGCGGAAGGAATCCGGAACGGAGAAAATGGATTCGTCGTAGCTGCCGGTAGCACTGCGGCCCTGGTAGAGCGTCTTTATGCACTTACAGAGCGTCCGGAGTTATTGGAATCCATGAGGCAGTCGTCGACAGATTTCAGTTGGAAGGGGTACCATGACCGAGTACGAGAACTCATCGAGCGGGAATTGCGGTCCCGCACACCGCTTCGGCGGCAAATTGTTGCTGCTTCGGCTCTATCGCATGGGTAGGCTCCCCAGCGCCTTGTATGCGGCGAGCTTGTTATGGGAAGATGGGATGCCGGTGGTGGCGCTGGAGTACGGCCACTTCTACGAAGCTCAGAAGTATGTTTTTGAAAACTTTCCGCGGGTGCGCTGGGCCTCTGGTTGGGCGAGATGGGTGCCGAGTCCTTTGCGCGCCTCTGCAGTTTGGTTGGTGACACTTTGCCGCCTGTTTTTTGCCTTTGTCGTGCAGGGGCGTCCACGTTTTATTGTGGCTCACGGTTTACAAGAGCAACTGCTCGCATATGTGATCCGCATTGTATGGCGCGTGCCCTACGCTGTGCACGTACATGAAGCGTTCGAATACAAAGACCTCAGTCGCACAAACAAGGTGTTCTTGGCGGCAGAAGGAACCGCGCTTTGCCACGCGGATTTCCTGATTTTTCCCGAATCGACTCGCGCGGCCATCTACAAAAAGCGCTATGAATTACAAACCCCCATCTATCTTGCCTTTAACTGTCCCCGCCGTGCGCTGCCCGAAAGCGGGGCTCTACCTAAGGAGTTGCGGTTGCGGGAGGCGCCTGTGCGCGCCCTTTACGTGGGAGGCATCGGCCCGAATAACGCGTTAGAGCATGCGGTGAGAGCACTCGCGAGGTTTCCAGAGCTAGAACTGTGTTTGGTGGGGTGGGCCGAAAAACGTGACAAAGAGAATTTGATGCGTCTGGCGGAATCCTTGGGGGTCGCCCATAGAACGAGATTGTTAGGCGTCGTAGATGAGGCCACAAAATGGGCCTTGATGCGTTCAAGCGACATTTCGTACTGTCTCTACGAACCGAGTACCATTCGTTTGAGGTATGTCGCTACGGCGTCAAATAAGTTCATGGAAAGTCTCGCAGCCGGATTGCCGGTGATTACAAATAACTGCGAGGGTTTCAAGAGCCTCGTCGAGCATTACGAAGTGGGTGTTGCCGTGGATGACATCACGGATGCTGGGGTGCAAAAGGCTTTTCGTTTTTTGCTGGCCGATACAGAGCGCCGTGAAGCGATGGGGCGTCGTGCTGCCGCGTTACATGCATCAGAATTCAATTACGAAACCCAATTTGCTCCCATTCACGAACGTCTAAAAGAGGAATTTTCTCGGGAGAGAAAACCTCGCCGCATTCGTTTTGCCGGAGAAAATGCGTGAATTGTTCTGGGCGCCTCGTTGTGGTGCGTTTGATTAGCTTGGAGGCTATTCCTGTTGCCTTGTGGCAAACTCAGATCTTCGAGGAGCACCATTTAAAACCGCTCGTGGTGGAGTTCGGTGATAAGAAACCGTCTGAAGGTACTTACGAGAAAGTGTATTGGG
>JAGQZV010000018.1 GCA_020435295.1 Bdellovibrionales bacterium
GGGACGAATCGGAGGCAAGGGAATCGCGCCGGGTGGGACCCGCAGGGTCGTCGTTTCAAATTTCGGGAGAGTGGAAACTGAGGGAGCTGAATATTGGTGGGTCCAACAGGATTCGAACCTGTGACCTCTACCATGTCAAGGTAGCGCTCTAACCAACTGAGCTACGAACCCATTCGGGCGACACGGGGTCGCGTAAATGAGTCCACAGGTATAGGGGAAGACACCACGCTTGAAAAGGCTTTAATCGCTGCCTGCGTCTAGGTGCTGCGTAGAGCCATTTGTATTAAAGCTTATGCGACTTTCAGAGGGGTGCGAATCACAAGGTGCCGTCACCTTTTGGCATCTCAAAACGTTCCAAAAGGTGACGGCGTCTATAAAGCGGAGGGGCGTCCAATTAAGTGCTCGATATTACACACTTCCCGCCTGCTTACGTTGCGTTTGGGCAAGCCCTATGATAGACGGATAGTGGCCTTGTGGACCTAAAAAAGCAGCTGTTGATGGGTCGTGTTGACTCCCCGGGTTGTATCTGCTGAAAAACAGAGGTGGATAAAAAGTTGAAGAAGAACCAAACAAACAGGCCTGGCCCAAACCAGCCGAAGCGACCAGCTTTACCAAACAAGAACGGTCTTTGGACTTGGATCCTACTTGGGATCGCGGTCATTCTTTTGGTCTCTATCTATTCCCGCCCAGACTTTGCCTCTAAAGAAATCGCGTACAGCAAGTTTAAAGAAAAAGTGCGTGCGGGAGAAATTCAAAAGGTCATTATCGGGCCGGAAACCTACAAAGGATTTAAGCGGATGTCGCCGGCGGAAACCGAGCCGAAGGCAAATCCACTTACGCGTGTACCGGAAACCTACTTTGTTTCGGTGCGCGTGGAGGACCCGGATCTCATCAAGTTGATGGACGAGAAGGGCATTGAGTACGAGGCAGAAAATGTCGGGCTACGTAACTTGTTTCTTCACTGGATCCTTCCCTTCCTTATATTGATTTTGATTTGGCGTTTTTTGTTTTCTCGTGCCTTTCGCATGGGGCCCGGTGCGGGCATCATGAGTTTTGGGAAAAACCGGGCGAAGTTGGTGCAGGACGAGTCCAAGAAAGTTAATTTTAATGATGTGGCGGGGGTGGATGAGGCCAAAGAGGAGCTTCAAGAAATCATCGAGTTCTTGAAGACACCCGAAAAATTCCGCGCCATCGGCGGAAAAATTCCTAAGGGGATCCTGCTTGTGGGGCCTCCGGGCACCGGAAAAACTCTTCTAGCCCGAGCTGTTGCTGGGGAAGCGGATGTCCCGTTTTTTAGTTTGAGCGGCTCAGAGTTCGTGGAAATGTTTGTGGGTGTAGGTGCCGCCCGGGTGCGCGACCTATTTGCCCAGGCTGTAGAAAAATCCCCATGCATTATTTTTATCGACGAGCTGGATGCTATCGGAAAAGTCCGTAGCAGCGTTTCTCCCATGGGCGGACATGACGAGCGCGAGCAAACCTTAAACCAGTTGTTAGTCGAGATGGATGGCTTTGATACGCGTACGGGCGTCATTATTATGGCGGCCACTAACCGACCGGAGACTCTGGATCCGGCGCTGCTACGCGCTGGGCGATTTGATCGCCAAGTGCTCGTCGATCGTCCGGACGTGAAAGGCCGCGAGGAAATTATTCGCTTGCACTGCAAGAATGTGAAGATCTCTGAAAAACTTGATTTGCATGTGGTGGCGGCTCGGACTCCCGGCTTTGCGGGCGCGGATTTGGCCAACGTGGTCAACGAAGCCGCGTTGCTCGCGGTTCGTAAAGGCAAGCAGGTTGTCGAACTTACGGATTTTGATGAAGCAATCGATCGAGTGATGGCGGGCCTTCAAAAGAAAACTCGCCTGATCAACGAAAAAGAGAAGAAGATCGTAGCCCATCATGAAATGGGGCACGCTTTGGTGACCTGCTTTACGAACGATGCGGATCCAGTTCACAAGGTGTCTATCATCCCCCGCGGTTTTGGGGCATTGGGGTACACGCTCAACTTACCCAAAGAGGATCGTTACCTGATGACGCGTCAGGAACTTCTTGCCCGAGTCGATATTCTTCTTGGCGGCCGAGTTGCGGAAGAGATCATGTTTAATGAGATTTCTACTGGGGCGCAGGACGATCTCCAAAAAGCGACAGATATTTGCAAGCGAATGGTGATGGAGTTCGGAATGAGCAAGGCTTTCGGCCAGCGGGCTCTGGTCACTGAACGATCCGGTTTCCTTCAGTCGCCGGCCGGTCCGATGTATCAAAAGGACTATAGTGAGGCGACCGCCGTGAAAGTGGATGAGGAGATCCAGAAGCTTTTGGATGAGGCTTATGCCCGAGTGAAAAAGCTACTCTCCTCCAAGAAGGGTCTTTTGGAGCATGTGGCAGCGGTGCTGACCGAGAAGGAAGTCATTGAAGGCGCTGATTTGCTCAAAATGATTGCCGAATTTGAGGGGACGGATGCGGAGGAGTTAGGTGGGGCTCTGACGCCCAAACACGCCACCGCGCCCGGTGAAACGGGTCTGAAGCCTGAGAAAACGCCGCCGTTGCACACGGAAGCGTAGAAGAGTAGCATACGGCATTTTCTGACTGCGAGGGAGCTAATGAGTAACGAGTCTGTTAAGGAAAATTTGAAATATTTGGACCGGCGGGTTGTGGATCGCTACATCAAGGACGGCCTTCTGTCTCGAAAAGACCTGGAGTCTCACATCGGGCGCCTTTCTGATGATGCCGCCAAGGCCGACTGGGTCACCTATGACCTTGAGGAGACCGAACTGACTGAAGCGTCGGTGTCAGGTAACGGATCTGCGGATAACCACTCTTGAAGAACGAAGGCATTCCGGTAGTCCGCGAGGGGCTGCCTTTCGTATTTGTATGCTTGGTGGCGACGGTTGCATTCGGCGTGGGGGGCTGGTGGCCAGCCGCAATTGTCTTTGGTCTGCTTACCACCTTTGTCGCCTTTTTCTTTCGTAACCCGGAACGTCTTGCTCCGGTCGGTCGGGCGATGATCGCCTCGCCTGCCGACGGTAAAGTTATCTTTGTGGGCCCGGCCTCAGAGCACGAGTTTCTGGACGGCCAAGAGCGTCTGAAAGTCAGCATTTTCATGTCGCTAATGGATGTGCATGTGAACCGCGTGCCCGTTGACGGCACAGTACGCAACATCAAGTACCACAAGGGACGCTTTATGGCGGCGTTTGAAGACCGTGCGTCGGAGGAAAATGAGCGCAACGCCCTGTTGATAGAGACCCCCGGGGGAGAACAAATAGTGTTGGTTCAGGTTGCGGGGTTGGTGGCACGCCGGATCGTTTGTTACCCTACGCCCGGGATGTTTATTCTAAAAGGCCAACGGATGGGGCTTATCCGCTTCGGTTCGCGTTGCGACTTGTATCTTCCGGTGTCCGCGAAGGTCCTTGTTCGTACAGGGGACATGGTTCTCGGTGGCGAAACCACGCTAGCACAACTCCCGCAGGCTGTGACGGAAGGAAGTTCGGATGGCCAAGCGTAAGCGCCGTGCCTACATCCTCATCCTCCCTAGCCTGTTTACTACCGCAAGCTTGTTTTCCGGTTACTATTCTATTCTTGCCTCATTTAACGAAGATTTCGAGAAGGCGGCCTACGCGATCGTTCTGGCCGGGCTATTCGACCTGCTAGATGGCCGTGTCGCGCGCATCACCCGCAGTGCAACCCACTTTGGAATGGAATACGATTCGATCGCCGATGTTGTTTCCTTTGGAGTGGCTCCGGCCATCTTGGCTTATGTGTGGGTCTTGTCTTCACTGGGGCGTATAGGTTGGGCAGGATCGTTCTTTTTTGCCGCCTGCGGCGCTTTGCGTTTGGCGCGCTTCAACGCCATTTCTGAAGAAATGCCCAAAAGCTATTTTCTAGGCCTGCCCATCCCCGCGGCCGCCATCGCCGTTGCGGCCATTACTATTGCCTACCACCAGATCCCCTTTGAAAACCCTGAAGCGGTGATGCTGGCCATGACTTTTGGGCTGGGGCTGCTCATGGTAAGTAACGTTCGCTATCGCAGCCTCAAAGACTTTGATTTGCGGCACAAGCGCAGTTTTTTCTATCTGGTCTTACTGGTGATGATGATTGCGTTTATTGCCATCAGGCCGGAAATTGCAGGCTGCTTGATTCTGCTTTACTACATCCTGTGGGCTCCTGTGCGTGAACTCCTTAGTTTTTCCCGTAGGTCCGTCCTGCGTCGCCGGGAGAACCCGGCCTCTGTCGGGGCGGATAAGCACCCTTAGAGCGCCTTCGGGCGATATTCAATGCTACAAGCGCCGCCGTTTGTGTTAGCTTGTGGGGCAGTTTTTTAGGAGAAGCACATGTTCGAACACTTGGAGAAAATCGAGAGCTTAGCGGTCGTGGGGGCAACGGGCCTAGTGGGGAAGGAGTTTCTAGAAATTTTGGAGGACCACAAGGTTGCCATTCCGAAGCTTAAGTTTCTCGCTTCAAAGCGTTCGGCGGGCGAGCGTATCCGGTTTCAGGGAGAGGATCGGCTAGTCGAAGAGTTGGGGGAGGGGAGTTTCGAAGGTATTGAAGTTGCTTTCTTTTCTGTTCCAAAGGAAGTTTCAGCGCGTTACATCCCTGCGGCAGTGCAAGCCGGTGCTACCGTCATTGACGACTCCAACCTCTATCGGATGGAGCCCGGTGTGCCTTTGGTTGTGCCCCAAGTGAACGGCGAGACGCTAAAGCACTTTGAAGGGAAGATTCTGACGACTCCGAATTGCTCCACCACACCGCTTGCCATGTGTTTGAAACCGCTGATGGATAACTACGGTGTCGCTCGCGTCGTTGCGTCCACTTACCAAGCTGTTTCAGGTGCGGGGCAAAGCGCATTTGAGGAGTTGTCTAAACAGACCATCCAGCTGATGAACGGGAACACTCCCGATGTCAAAGTTTTCCCGCACCGGATCGCTTTCAATTGTCTTCCGCAGATCGGGTCTGTTCTGGAAAATGGCAACACCGATGAAGAAGAGAAAGTCATCCGCGAATTGCGCAAGATACTTGAAGCACCGTCGTTGAAAGTGTCGGCGACAGCGGTTCGCGTGCCGACGTTTTGCGGGCACGGGCTCAGCGTGAATGTGGAGTTGGAAAATGATTTCGGAAGTGTGGATGAAATCCGCGAACTCTTGGAAGGCTTCCCGGGGATCAAGGTTGTGGATAATCCTGCGAATAACATTTACCCAACCAACATCGAATGTGTGAAGAGTAACTTTACTTTTGTCGGGCGAATCCGCCGGGATCAGTCGGTGAATTCGGGTATCAATTTTTGGGTGATTGCGGACAACCTCAGAAAGGGTGCGGCGCTAAACGTGCTGGAGACCTTGGAGTCCTTATACAGCTACCGGAGTATGCACTAAATACTGCGGACCGAGACCGAACATGAATATCCGTCTGACCATTGAATATGATGGGTCTGACTACCGCGGCTGGCAGCGACAGGACGGAGCACCGAGTATTCAGGAGACCATCGAGAACGCGATTGAAAAAGTGGTGGGCGAACGTGTGCCTGTTAAAGGCGCAAGCCGTACAGACAGTGGTGTGCACGCGGCCGGGCAAGTAGCCAACTTTATCTGCGATCGGTACGAAGCGTCCGAGTGGCGAAAGATCCTCAATGCACTTTTGCCGGCGACAATTCGGATATTGGAGTCCGTCGAAGCGGCTGATAGTTTTGATGCGTGCCGCGACGCTCGATCAAAAATTTATGACTATCGTGTGCTGAACCGTCGTTTTGCCAGTGCCCTGGATCGTCGCGTTTATTTTTATGCCCGCCCTCTGGATTGGGAGGGTATCGCTCGTTGTCTGCCGCTTTTCGTCGGGCAGAAGGATTTTGCGGCCTTTCGCGGGGCGGGATCGTCTGCGAAGACATCCGTGCGCACGATCCACCGTTTCGAGGTCGTGGAGGAAAGCACACCTGGTCTATACCGGTTTCGCGTGGAAGGAACCGGATTTTTAAAGCAGATGGTCCGTGCTATGGTAGGAACCGTGATTGAGGTGGGAGAGGGACGCCGCTCGGTGGAGGGGGTGCGCGAGGCCATTGAATCAAAAGACCGGAGGTGCGCGGGCCGCACGGTGCCGGCCAGCGGTTTATGCTTAACGAGCGTTCAGTACTAGAAAAAGATTCTCCAGTGCCGATGCTGTTTCCTATTCTGGGAGCGGTATTGTTGCACGCCTTTGTGTTTTGGGTACCGCTCAGTCAACACTTGCCATCCGAAAGGGCTAAGCGGGCGCCTCAGGACAATATTGTGGTTGAGCGGTGGGAGGACACCGAGCCTAAACAGTCGGTGCAGACTAGCCGTGCTCAAGAACAAGAAGAAGGGGGCAAAGCGCGTTTCGGAGGCGAGTTCAGAAACCGGGTGAAGAAAGAAACCCGGAGCCCCGTTGTGGGTCAGGTTCGCGAGGGGCCCCAGGTCGGCAATTCCTTTCCGGATGACGACGGACACGGGCTTACACTTTCAGATTTACTTCCTTACGGCAGCCAAAGCGACGTATTGCCGGACGATGTTGAAATTGGGGGCCAAACACTTTTGAACACGGACCCCTTTCTCTATAGTTCGTTCATGAACCGCGTTCACGACGAAGTTCACGGCCCTTGGTCCCGCCGTGTGCAAGGTGTGGCTCGCACCATGGAAGATCGCCTCCGCGAGAAAACTTATGTGACCAAGTTGCTTGTGAGTGTGGATGGTGACGGACACGTCGTTTCTATTCGGACAATGCAGAGTTGCGGGATTCCTGAAATTGATGACGCCGCTAAGGAGGCGATCTGGGAATCCGAACCCTTTCCGGATCCGCCGAAGAATTACAAAGATTTGGCAGAGACGTTGTCCCTACCGTATGAGTTTCATGTGTCGGTCACCGACGCCTCCTTCCTCATGATGCCGTGGCGGTTGTAAGTCGGCCCCCCGAAGCTACCTCAATTGATCACAGATTCCTTGGCGAACAGAACCCCTCGAAGCAGGAAGTTCGCATTTACATAACTATTTCAAGTGGTTAGCGGATACATGGGCAGATTTTTGTTTCGCAGCTAATTCAGTAGCTTAAGTTTTGCGTTGCGTTATTTTGGTGATTTTTCTATAAGAGTAGGCCAATGCAAAGCCAAGCTGTAGAAACGCCCAAAGAGGCAATGAATATTTTTGAGTACCGGGCAGTCTCCCCCTTTTTGCAGGCGGCGTTTCGGGCGCTGCACGCGGAACAAAAGCAGCGTTTTAGTTTGCGCGCCCTTTCTCGCCGGCACGGAATCCGCTCGGTAGCGACGCTGAGCATGGTGATTAACGGCAAACGAAAAGTGACCCCCGAGGTCGCCGAAAAACTCGCCCTTATTTTGAAACTCCGTGGGGTGGAGCGCCGCTACTTCATGGCGTTGGTGGACTTGGAAAAGTGCGAAGACCTACACGCACGAGCGGAGGTGGAAGATCGCCTACTGGCCATTCGCCAAGGCGGAAGCGGTCGATCCCTGGATTCAGAACAGTACAAGTTTCTTTCTGAGTGGCACTACGTGGCGCTGTTTGTGCTCGTCGGCCAACCTGATTTTAGAAAGGATCCAGAGTATCTGAGCCGACGCCTGCGTGATCGGGTCAGTCCTAAGCAAGTTGAAGTAGCCCTCGACAACATGCAGAAGTGGGGGCTTATCTCGGTGGAGGACGGTAAACTCGTGCAAACCAACGGGCCAGTGGTGAAAACTGCCGACGATATCAAGAATCTTTCAGTACGAAAATTTCAACGCACGATGATCAAGCGAGCACTGGAAGCTATTTTCATGCCGGTGCAGCAACGGGAGATAACTGGGTTGACTCTGGCAGTAGCCAAAAACCAGTTGCCGGAACTCAAGCGGCGCATTCGACAGTTTCGGGAAGAGCTGGATGAATTTGCTGGTGCTTCGGGTACTCCCGATGAAGTCTTTCAACTTAATGTACAACTATTTCCTTTGACAGTGGAGGCGCCTAAATGAGTCGCGTTGTAGTCATTTTTGGTACAATTTTATTGCTTCTAGGGGGCTGCGGCGTCCACGTTGGAAATGGGATGCGTGGCTTTGAATCTAAATACGGTTTTAAGTTCGAGTACCCCGAGTCTTTGGGCTTACGGTCTTCTAATGATGGACGCAACGTTACCGTGGACAACGCCGCTCTTGCGGAAAAGCTGGGACAGAGCACCCCAGTTTCTACAACTAAGATAGACGTAGAGCACTTTCGTGGAATGGCAGATGCGCAGGCGGTTCTCCGTTATGCGCAGGCGCGCGAACCAAATTTGGAGCTAGTGGTGCAAACTTTTGCCGATGCGTTTGGTGTGGGGCAGATTTCCCGAGGTTCTGAGCGCCTCACCGCTACGTTGTACTTTTATACCAAAGCGGAAGCGATGGTCCGCATGGTAGTGGATGCGTATGCGGCGGCGGATGGCGTGGAGTTGATGTCCCCCGTACTAGAGAGCGTGGGGGGTAGCGGCAATTACGAAGCCCCAGAGCGGCTCTGGCAGGATACGGGTTGGATGTTTGTGCCCATCATGCAGCGGGTGAACGGAGATAGAGACATCTTTGGCCGTTAGGCTTGGGTTGGTGTTTTGAACTGGAAGCCACACAGAACGCCAGGCTTTACCAGTGTTCTATCGCGAATGTCCGCTGGCGTGATGGGAAAGACGCGGCAGATATTTGGCCTGTCCTCATAGACACCGCACAAATGTGTATCGGGATTCCAGTGCGGGCATTGAAACATGAGGTTACAGCTGGCCCCACAGCTAACACAGCCCCCCTCAATTCCGTATCGGGTTTGTAAGCGCCTGCAGAGCCTCGGTGACAAACTTAGAAAGGATCGGCGCATCTTACCCCAGATGAGCAGCCTTCCTGAGTGGCTCAGCAGTCCTTGGCGGGTCGGGAGTGCCCGAAAAAAGGGAGGGAAAATCCGGATGACTACCCAGGCACGGCGGACGTTTTTTCCGATCCAATTGTCAATCCAGCTCATAATCCCAAGTCCAAAAGGTCCGTCTTGAAAGAGGCTTTATATCAGAGTCGTCGCGGCAGGTCCAAAAGTCTCTCGGCTAGGCCGGGGCAGGCTTTTTCCTAGATTTTGGGGCTGTACGGATCTCCTGAGCCAGCATTTTAAGGAAGGCAACGAAAACGGCCGCGATGACGGGCCCCAAGAAAATACCCGGAGCGCCGATTAGATTGAGGGCCCCAAAAACGCTGACTAACGCGAGAAACGGATGCATGTCGCTCTGGCCCTCCATGACCCACGTTCGAACGAGGTTGTCGGAAAACCCGATGAGCACCCCGCCCAGCAGCATCAGCGCCGCTTTGAAGTAGGAACCTTGTACCAACAAATAAATGAGAGCGCCCATCCAGACCGGGGCATTGCCCACTATGGGGATCATGCCCATTCCGATGGCAAGAAGGCCATAAAGTAGCGGGCTTGGCATCCCTGTAAGGGCAAAAAAAATGGTGACGAGCACGCCCTGGACGCCTGCCGCGGCAAACATGCCGACTACAACGGCGCGGCAAGTGCTTTCGAATGTTTGGTATAGTTCCTGCGAACGGATTGCGGGAAGGGGCGAGAGATCAGCTAAGAACTTTAGAAAGCGTTTGCCGTCTTTTAGCATGAAAAAAAGACTCAGGATGACCACAAAACCGCCAACGACGAGATCGGGTGTATGCGCAAGGCTGTTGGTGAGTGCGCGATAGACTTTTGCGGAACTTCCTTGCAATAGAGCTAGGCCTTGCTTGTGCATCCAATCCGGGTCAACCGGAAAATAACCGGATAGGAAATTCAAGATGCTTGCGACCCAAGGCCACTCAAGTACATTGCCCAAAGTCCAGCCGTGGCTGAGTGCGGTTTGCAGGCGAGTGGCTAGTTGCAGGGACTTATAAACGACAGCGAACAATATGAAAAAAATCGGTAGTAGTACGACTAAGGAAAGCCCGCTTGAAAGTATTAGGGCCGACGCCCCCGGATTCATTTTTCGAGTCAGCTTTTGCTGTAATGGGTAGACAATAAGCGCAATGATTGAGCCTATCAGAGTCGCGACTACAAACGGCGCCATCATGTAAAAAAATAGGAAGGTGATACTTAAGCCAAGAAGGAGCTGAATCCAGCCCTTCCATCTAGAAGTGGACGCCATGACCCACTATACCGGCGGTCTCAGGCTTTGTGAAGCGCGCTTTGACCTCAGGGACAAAAGCGAAGACAATATTGGCACATGTTTAAGCGTTGCGCGGTGCTTTTTTTTCTGGGGCTAGCGCCCACTCTGTTTGCGATAACCCCGGTCCTTGTGCCGGCAGATAGTGAGATTTACCCTCTCTTTGATCGACTTGATAGCTACCAGTGTCTGCGCCAAACCCTGCGTGTATTGAAGCCGCAAACATATGCGGATTTAAGAAGAGGGATCTTCTTACCAGAAGGTGCGCAGTGCCATGCGCCCGTCCATCTCTTGCAGCGAACTCGCGTTCTGGAGCCCGCGTCGTTGGCAAACACGGTTGGGGTTC
Source organism: Bdellovibrionales bacterium (assembly GCA_020435295.1). Taxonomy (GTDB): domain Bacteria; phylum Bdellovibrionota; class FAC87; order UBA2466; family JACKAF01; genus JACKAF01. Next base: position 10,472 of record JAGQZV010000018.1, read on the forward strand.
GCAGTTTTCTTTCGCGTCTCGATTTATTGACACTTCCGGGGATGAACGCCGTCGTGTCGCCGACTTTTCCTTTGCGCGATGGACGGCCTACTGTCGACGGTGCGAACCTCTTGCTTGAGGCCGCCATTGCCGCTGGAGGCGCAGGAAATTTGGGTTTTAGCGTGGGAGCTACCGCTGGTTATGCGGGTGGATGGGCGGGGTATGACGTTCTCGTTGGCAACGTGTACTTGAATCAAGCCTACCTTAAGGTCCACTACGAGAAGCTTGAATTGCTCTACGGGCGCATTCAGCCCGGTTTTGGAGACGCTCGTCACGGCACCTTGCTTTTTTCACGTGCTGCCCACCCCATTACGATGTTCCGCCTCTCGTTGCGACCGGTGACGTTGGGGGATCTGGGGCTTTTTGGGTTCGATGCGTGGTGGGGGCAGCAGGACAACGAATTTGCCGTCGACTATTCGCATTTGATGGGTCTGGCTTTGGCATTGCGACCAACGGACTGGTTGGAGTTCGGACTTCAGCAGCTGCATCAGTTTGGCGGCACGGGTGCACCGGTAATGGATGTCTCCAATTTTTTCCGCCTTTTCTTCTACGCCACCGATCCCGGTTACGCAGACAGCGTTTTTGCGTTCCACCTAAACTTGTGGCTCTTCCAGCATTACGCCAAGTTGTATTCGCAATGGCTCGTCCGTGATTTTCAGCAGGAGAGCAGTTTCTTGGTTGGCTTGGCGTTACCGCGCGTGGGGGCCGTGGGCTTCAACCTCGAATATGTGCAAACCGGGGCACAGGCATATAGCCATTCCTTCTGGACCCAGGGCCTTAGCTACAAGCGCACGCCACTTGGCCACCCGCTTGGAAACGGCGCGCGTGGTTTTTATGCCGATGTGGACATTGACACACGGTCGGAGTGGGAGCCTTCACTTGGGGTACGGTATGAGCAGCGTGCACGTAACGTCGTGGCTCCCGAAACGCGCTATGGTGTAGGGGTCGCCATGCGCAGAAAATGGGATAGGTATGACTTGCAGCTAGCAGTCCACTACGATCGGGTTTCAAACCACCTTTTTACCGCCAATCAAAACGACGACGTGCTGACAGCATTCTTAGTGGGTAAGTACCTGCTCTTCTAGCTTAACGTTTTGAGTATTGGAAGCGTTTGCGAGCACCAGGTTGCCCGTACTTCTTGCGTTCTTTCATACGAGGATCACGGGTGACGAGTCCCTCTTTCTTGAGGATGCCGCGCAATTCCGGATCCACCTTCATTAGCGCTCGGGCAATGCCGTGGGCTACCGCACCAGCTTGCCCATTCACACCGCCACCATCGACCGTAACTTGTACGTTCATGGACTTCTGCTTTTCGGTGAGCAGCAATGGGCGAGCGACCATGCGGCGCTGAGTGTCTACCGGAAAATAATCTTCAAAGGCGCGCTTGTTGATTTGGATCTGTCCATCTCCACCGGGGTAGAGACGAACGCGAGCTTTGGCTGTCTTGCGACGTCCGGTAGCTTGTACGAAATCTGTGGCCATTTAGTTCCTCTTTTTCCTTGGCTTACCTGTCTTGAGCCGCTGTCATTAGCTTGGGCTGCTGCGCTTTGTGGGGGTGTTCAGGCCCCGCGTAGACACGCAGGCGTTTGTACCATTGCCGCCCCAAATGCCCCTTCGGGAGCATACCGTAGACAGCCCGCTCAATCACCCGCTCTGGGTGTTTCTCAAACAAATCGCTGGGAGTGAAACTCTTGATCCCACCCATGTGGTGCGTGTGATAGTGGTACCATTTGTTGGTGAGCTTTTTGCCGGTAAGCTTCACCTTTTCGGCATTGATTACGACGACAAAATCGCCGCAGTCCGCGCCACGAGTAAACTGTGGGCGGTGTTTACCCATCAAAACTTTTGCGATTTGGCTACTCAACCTACCTAGCACCACGCCTTTGGCATCTACTACATGCCACTGCGGCTCGTAGTTCTTTTCGTAATGACACTTGGAAACGAGTCGGTTGCGCGTGGGGGCCACCGCGGCCTTTTTCGGTTTTTTTGCCGACGCGCCTTCCGGTTTGGTGGTCTGCTTGGCCGAAGCCGCTTTGGGCTTGGCTTTCGCTTTGGACGCCGGAGCGGCGGCTTTGCTCGTCTGAGCGGCCTTCTCGGCCTCCGCGCGGGTGACCCCTTTGTCTTCCACTTTTTCCTTAGATTTAGAGCTTTTAGATGTACTTTTCTTGTCCGTAGCCATACTTCACCAAAGGGGTACTAGATATTGTGCTCAGGGTCTAAAGTCAATGATTAATAGGATTTGAGCAGAATCGTCTTAGGCGGCCGTGGGCAAGGCTTTTAGAGGTTGCGGAACAACGCCCGGAAGGCCTCTTTGGCGCGTTCGGCCTCGGAAAGCACTTCCTTACGGCACTCTTTGGAGTGAGGATCGGTAGCGAACTCGAAATATGGGCAGGTGTTTTGGCCGACGCGTTCAGCAACCCACGGGCTCTCGGGCTCCCGGCACTTGGAGCTTAGGCCTTCATCAAAGTGGGAACAATTCTTACAGCAATGCAGATCGCTGCCACAATGTGGGCAAAGGCGGTTCTTTTGGAGCACCATCAACGAGATAACCCCTCGACAATAATGACATTGTCTCATTCAGAACCCTTTTGTTTGAGAAAAGCTTTAGGCCTAAAAATAATTGTACCTCATTCCAATTTGAATGGAAGGCATGCCGGGGCAGAACGCGCGATCGCTGTGTCATCGGCCACAAGTATGGGTTTTGAGACTTTGCCGTTAGAATTATAAGAGCACCTTACTCATCAAAGGACGGCCCGAATGTTCAAGGATCTCATGAAGGAAACAATTTATTGTCCTGTCTGCTCGACCGGTAGAGAGAAACCAAAGTTGCGTGTGCCGCTTCCCCGCATACTCATCGTTAGTATTTCTTGGGGGCTTTTGCTCGGAAGCCTTTTTGGAATCGTTCTCAACTTTAATTTTTGGACAGGCGGTGTATTGGGAGTGCTATCTGCGGTGTTGTGTTTTCTCGGCCTTGAGGTCTATTATACGCTCAAATTTAAGGCCGAACTGGAATGTCCAGTTTGCCATTTTGATCCGCTGCTGTTTCGGAAATCTCCCGAGGCGGCAAAGAAGAAGTGCCTAGAGGGTTTGCAACGAAAAGAACCCGCCTTTATTGCCAGATGGAGGGCCCTGCAGCGGCAGCAACTAGAGGGAAGTTAAGGGGCGATGAGAGTTTGGCAGTCCAAAGAACAAAAGTCTGAAGTTGCAATCGTATCTGGAGTCCGCACACCTTTTGCCAAGGCCGGCACTAAGTTAAAAAAGAATTCTGCTGTTCAGCTGGGTGTGACCGCCGCGCGCGAAGCCATGGCGCGCGCCGAACTCGATCCGGCGTCTGTAGACGAAGTTGTATTCGGAAACGCGGGTACGCCTGCCGATGCAGCAAACATTAGCCGGGTCATTTCACTGCGATCGGGGCTGGGAGAAGCCATTCCTGCCTATACCGTTCACAGAAATTGCGCGAGCGCAATGGAAGCGGTCGCACAGGGGTGTCTGAAAATTGGCGCCGGTCTCGCCGACACTATGATTGTGGGTGGTACCGAGAGCATGAGCAACATGCCTTTGCTTTATGGGGAAGAGATGACCGACCTCTTCTCTACGCTAAGTTTCGCGAAGTCGCCTGCAACGAAACTCCAGAAGGCGGCGGCCTTTCGCCCCGCTTGGCTTAAACCTGTAGTCGCCATTATGGAAGGGCTGACCGATCCCATTTCCGGCCTCAACATGGGGCAAACCGCAGAAGTCTTGGCACGAGATTTCCAAATCAGCCGTGAAACCCAAGATCAGTTTGCGCTGAAGAGTCACCAAAAGACTGTAGCGGCACAAAAGGAAGGCCGTTTTGCGGACGAGATTTTGCCGACTCTTTTGGAGCCGGATTACGCTGAGTGTTTGGAGGCGGACTTTGGGCCGCGTGATGGCCAAACGATGGAAGCGTTGGCAAAGTTGCGTCCCTTTTTCGACAAAGAGAACGGGACGATCACCCCGGGAAACGCCTGCCCCATTACCGACGGCGCAGTAAGTCTGGTGTTGATGAATGCGCAAAAGGCCAAGAGCGAAGGGCGAGAGATCTTGGCCCGCATTTCTGGTTTTACTTTTACTGGGTGTGAGCCCAAGCGGATGGGCATGGGCCCCATCCACTCTACTTCCAAAGTCTTGGATGAAATGGGAATACCGCTTTCCGCCATCGAGTTGGTGGAACTCAACGAAGCTTTTGCGGCCCAGGTGATTGCCAACCAAATGGCGTTCAATTCCAAGCAGTACTGCGTGGAGAAGCTCGGACGAAGCCAGGAATTAGGTGAGTTGCGAGATGATATTTTGAACGTGAACGGCGGAGCGATTGCGCTCGGGCATCCTGTTGGGGCTACTGGCGCTCGCCTCATCCTTACATTGATATTGGAAATGAAAAGACGAAACTTACACCGTGGGTTGGCAACGCTTTGTATTGGTGGTGGTCAAGGTGCGGCGTTTGTGCTCGATAGGGGTGAGTGAACATGGAATTGACGCGTGAAAATTTGCGAAAAGAAATGGACTCTTTCCGAAGTAGCTTGAAAGAGGAGTCTATTTCTCATTCCGAAAAGTCTTTCTATCTGGAAAAAGACGGAGAAGTTGCCTCAATAATTTTGGATGAAGTCGGGACCAAAGCGAACAAGTTGAGCACCTCTAACATGCTTCGTTTGCTCGAACTTTTCATGGAAATAGAGAGCGACTCGAAGATCGGCTGCATTGTGTTTAAGAGCCGCAAGCCGACGATTTTTATTGCAGGCGCCGACATTAGCGAAATTGAAAAAATGGGCGAGGCGGATGGAGAGGATGCTTCGCAGGGGTTGATGAAGCTACAGGCCGTATTCACGTATTTGGAAAAAATGCCTATTCCCTCTATCGCTGCCATCCACGGGGTCGCAGTGGGGGGCGGTTTGGAGCTCGCGTTAAGTTGCGATTACCGCATGATGACCGATGCCCCGGAAACGCGTGTGGGATTGCCCGAGGTTTTGCTTGGGGTGATCCCGGGTTGGGGCGGCACCCAGCGGTTGCCCCGGTTGGTAGGGCTTGAAAAAGCCCTCGATCTGATTCTAACCGGACGCCAAGTGGACTCCCGAACGGCTAAGAAAATGGGTCTCGTCGACAAAGTGGCGCCCAAAGAGCTGCTTGAGGTAAAAGCCATGCAGTGGGCGCGGAGTCTAGCCAAAAGCCGCGCCAAGCGGCGCTACGACGGCGGCCATAGCCTGATGGAGAGAGTTCCGGGCGGTAAGTACGTGGTTTTTGAAGTCGCAAAAAAGAAACTTCTGGAAAAAACCAAAGGCAATTACCCAGCGCCACTAAAAGCCATTGAGGTCATTAAGGCGACTTATGGCGGAAACCTCGAGAAGGGGCTAAAAGTCGAGGCAAAGGCATTTTGCGAGTTAGTGGGGACCCCTGAGTCCAATAACCTTATTAGCGTTTTCTTTCTGAATGACGCTGTAAAAAAAGACAAGGGAACGGAATCTGGCGTCGCTGGACTACCGGTTGTCCACTCGGCAGTGGTTGGTGCAGGCGTAATGGGTGGAGGCATCGCCCAGCTTTTTGCGCAGAAGGGCGTCCGTGTTCGTCTAAAAGATATTAACTGGAAAGCAATTACCCAAGGGTTTAAGACCGCGCATGCAATCTTCGCAAAGAGAGTGAAGCGCAAACGAATGAAACCCTTTGAGCTCGACAACGCGATGGCGCTCATTGAGGGGACTGTCAACTACACCGGCTTTCAGCACACAGATCTTGTGGTAGAAGCCGTGGTAGAAGACATGGAAATAAAGAAGAAGGTCTTCCAACAGCTGGAGTCGGTTGTAGGGGAGAAGACCATCCTTGCCTCCAATACTTCCAGCCTTTCGATCACGGAGCTAAGCGAGGCCACAAAGAATCCCTCGCGTGTGGTGGGGATGCACTTTTTCAATCCTGTCGAAAAAATGCCTCTAGTAGAAATCATACGGGGAAATCACACTTCGGATGAAGCGGTGGCAACGATTTTCCAGTTTTCTAAGAAACTTGGAAAAACTCCTGTAGTGGTCAAGGATGGGCCGGGATTTGTGGTCAATCGCATTCTTGCGCCGTATCTCAATGAGGCGGTTTTTCTTCTCCTAGATGGCGTGGCCCCCGAAGACATGGACCAAATCATGGAGAAGTTTGGGATGCCGATGGGTCCGGCCACATTACTCGATGAGATCGGGCTCGATATAGGGGCCAAGGTATCGAAGATTCTGTATGGCGCTTTCGGTGATCGCATGAAGCCCCCTCCGTTCATGGAGCAGGTGGTGAAGGATGGCTTTCTCGGAAAGAAAACTGGCAAGGGCATCTATGTTTACGGAAAAGCCAAGGGCGAGAAGACGGTAAATCAGGAACTCATTAAAACCTTTAAGCCTAAAGCTCGCGACGCCAAGCTCACGGATGAAGTCGTTGAGCGACGCATGACATATTTGATGGTCAATGAGGCGGCCCGAATTTACGCGGAGGGCCTCGTGCGCCACGTATCGGATATAGATGTGGCGATGATTTTCGGTACGGGTTTCGCGCCCTTCCGCGGGGGGCTGTTGAGATATGCCGACAGCTTGGGGGCCGAGAGCATTGTGAGCGAGTTGGAAGTGCTTTCGCGGACCTACGGCGAGCGGTTCAAGCCTTGTGAATACTTGCAACAACTTTCCGTTAAAGGCGGCACGTTTTACGAGCGTTCGGGCAACGGCAAGAAATAGTTTGATCTAAAAACACAAAAACCCCTCGCGTTGGTGCGAGGGGTTTTTTAGTCAGAATCTTGACTTAGATAACTATTAGAATCCGATCGTCACACCAAACGTATAAGTGCGAACCGTCGCCATCTCAACGGAGATAGTGATATCTAGGCTGTCACTCAACGAGATAAGACCAGTGGCCCTGTTGGTGAACGTATCCGTGCTGATGTTGTAGCTGGTCTTCCAGGCTGCTCCGAACATCCCGGCGTAGATGCCCCCGATCAAGCTGGGTACGTAATTGGTTGTTCCCAAGTTGTCGAAGGTGGGTGTTGCGACGTTCAACTCAAGGTTGAACACGCCGGCTTTTTCGTAACCGATACCCACTTCCGCCGTGCGACTGGCGGTCGTGATATCACGAACCACCGCGGAGAGCTTCATGGCTTTTCCTAAACCAAAGTTGAAGCCTAGGTCCAACTGAGCCGAAGTATTGTCGCTTAAGTCCGTTTCCTTTAACGCCACACCAAATCCGAAACTTCCCGTTGAGAACCCGCCGCCCACAAACGCGCCGTGCGTAAGTTGGGTGGAGGCCGCAGAATCATAAGTTCCGGTGTAACCGGCACCTAAGCCGAAGTCTTTGGAGACGCTGGCAAACGACAGCGTGTAGTCGTGTGCCGTGGTGCCGGACTCCAAGGGAGGCGCATAGAGTGCTTGAACGGCCTGGCCTTTTTGCGTCTTCAAAGTCGCCGGGTTAACCGTGGCGGCTTCGTTCAAGTTCGGAAACACGATACCGCCAGGCAGGACGCGGCGTTTTTTTGCTTTCGCAAATGCGTCTACCGGTTGCATCGCCATCAAGGCGCCCACGAGTACGAAGATAGTAAAAGAAAGTCGGTGCTTCATAATAGTCCTCTCAAGTCTGTGCGAGTCCGCCCGCACTGGTGGAATAAAACTCTCTGTCAGTACATTCGGACGCAGGGTGTTATGCCTTTAGAAATTTCTTACATGGGAAGAAGATTTAAGAAACACTGTAATTATAGATACTTAGTGTAATGGGCTGGCGCAAAGGACGGCGTTTGGGCTAGGATGGGCAAAAAAATGACGCGCTTCCTTATAATATGTCTATGCCTTCTCGCGTCTGTGGTTCTTGCCGAGGAGGCGGATTTTTGCCGCGACGCAACCAGCGCCGAGGCGCTGTGGTTTAGGCACCGCGCTCTGCCCGTTACCCCGCCCGCGTATGAGCGGCGATCGGCTCGCGATCCGCGTTTTTTTGTGAGAGCAGACGTCGACTTTACGGGTGCACTAAGTTTGGTGTTTCTCACGAAAATCGTGGCTCCGGACGGGACCGTACAGCGCAGTGAATTGCGGGCGGAGGAGGAATTCACCCGCATTCTTGAGCATTTTGATGGGACGTACAACCGCTTGCGTCTTGTTTACGCCGCTCCTGAGCCTGATGAAGAATTTCCGTTGGGAGATATGATAGCGGAGGTTAACCACCAAACGGCCGCAGGCGTGAGCCTGCGCAGCGCTCTTTCCGGGACCTTCTTCGTGCGCCAGGCCTATCGCCATGGGTTTAGTTCCCTGTATATCGACAACGTGGATGGCGCGGACGGTCACTACGAATTGGTGGTATTTGAACTTAAACGTTAGAATGTCTTTAGCGGTCTACACGGGGGCATGAATGGCAAAAGAGGGGGCAAAGAAAGAGGAAAAAAAGACGAGGCGTGAGCCACTGATTTGGATCCGCCTTTCCTCGCCATCTAAGCTTCTTCGCGCCTTTGTTGTGTCACTCATCGCCGTTCTGACGGTGTACGCAGCTATTTACTATGAGCCCGGACAGTATGGAATTTGGTTTGCGGACGTGGACGAGCCGATCTTGCTTGGGGACGCTGAAACCGGGGAGTTGGTGCGGCAGGTTGTGGATGGCATCTTTGAACAGAAACTTACCCGCCCCACCTTGGCGGGATTGCTAAGAGATCGGCGCCCGCGCATTGTCATCCTTTCTTTAAGTAACGGCGACCAACCGGCCAAAGTTATTGTGGGTCGTGGACGCGGGATTGTGGCCGCGGCAGACGATGCGATTCGTCGCAGCCGAGAACCCATGAACCGTCTTTACGATCCGCGATGGGTAAAGATCGACGTTGTTCAGCAGGCCTCCACCGAGCCCGGTTTCCAGTTTGGCGGGACAATGGCGCTTACGCGTGCCTCGCAAGGGGTTGCTTTCCCGCGTGCCACGCAGCTCGCCTTTTTACCGGATCAACTAGTGGCTTATTCCTTGGTCGACGATCAGCGCCAGCTTCGCTCGGAAAAAATAATTGCATACTTGAAAAACGACGCCCGCGCTCTTAAACGTTTCCAGCGTTTGGACGCCACAAAGCCTTTGCCGGTCTACTGGTTTTCAACCATTAGCTTTTTTACAGATGGGAAAAAATTCTCGGGCCTGAATAACGGGCAGCGCGATGTGGCGAGCATGGACGGGGAAGCTATTGTCCAAGGGGTAAAGCTCGGTGCCGACTTTCTCGCGGGTGCAGTCAACTCAGAAGGCCGCTTCTTGGCCACTAGCGAACCCGACGAAGCGCTGGCCTTGAAATACGACTACTACCAACACGCCGGTGCGCTCTTGGCCCTGCTCCACGCCGGCAAAGCCGACGCTACCAGCATGAACGCTGAGGCGATTGGCCGCGGATTAGATTTTCTTATCAAGCACCAGCCGGAGGATATAGGAAGCTTGGGCCTTGGATTGGCGGTGGGATCCATCTGGTACCGGTTGCGTCCGGCGTCGACCTCCCTTCCGAGCTTGCGGCAGTGGGCGGCGCAACTCCTGCAGAAGCAAAAGGCTGACGGCAGCTTTGAGGTAGGGACGGAAAGGCGCTTCGAGGAATTCGAAGGAGCTGCTGCTCTGGGCCTCTGGGAATGGTTCAACGTAGATAAGTCCGCGCCCGTACTAACATCGGTGCAGCGCGCGGCGGACTACCTTGTAGCCAAGCGCGATCGGGGGCTGCCAGATGCTCGGCTCCTAGCGGATCGCTGGCTCGCCAGAACGCTGTCAGGTTTGTACCGGGCGCAAAAAGAGACACGCTATTTAGAGCACCTACAGCGCTTAGCGGGAGCGATGATCGCTAGTCAAAATCTCTCGGCCATTTTCCCCGCGTGGCGCGGCAGTTTCTTTCAGCCGCCGGACTTTCTGGAAACGGGGAGGCGGGCTTCTGTGCTGTGTGACAGTTACAAGACCGTTCGCGCTTTCGGAAAAGATGCGATCGCACAAAAACTCTTTGAGAGCCTGCAATCGGCCTCCTCGTTTCAAATTCAAAACCAATTTCTTCCGGAGAAAGTTCTCTATGTCGCTAGACCGGATCAAAAACTCGGCGGGTTTCCCCGCGGACTAAGTGACTACCGGATTTCTCTTGAAAACGTCCAGGCCAATGTGGACGCTCTTTCCTGCTACTTGGAAACTTTGACTCACTAGAGGGCTGCGCTCGCTAGCGTGCCTTCGGCGATCGTTACAGCTTGTCCCAAAAGACGAATTCTGTCGCCGCCGTCATAGTGGACGATCACATCTCCTCCCCGGGTCGAAGCTTGAAACGCCTTCAGTGTGTCTTTCCCGAGTTTCGCTCTCCAATAGGGACCCAACACACAGTGGGCGGAACCGGTGACGGGATCCTCGTCTACTCCAAACCTGCCGGCAAAATAGCGCGAAACGAAATCGTAGGACTCGGAACGGGCGGTAAGGATAACGGCGAAATCTGCTTGTCGGCGTAGGACCGAGAAATCAGGCCGTGCCGCGCGTACGTCTTCTTCAGTCGGGATTTCCACTATCAGACTATGTTGCTGCGGGTGCATCGCCAACGATAGGACTTCAGCATTGGTGACGCTCTTGATAAAGTCCGGAGCGGAGTCTACGGCTTTGGGGACAAAGGCGGGGAAATCCATCTCCATCCAGTCGCCCAGTTTTCTCACTTGCAAGATCCCGCTGTGGGTGTGAAATACCGCGGCCTCATGTGCGGCAAGACGGCCCGTCTCCCATAGTATATGGGCCGAGGCGAGTGTGCAGTGCCCACACAGTTTGGCTTCTACTGTTGGTGTGAACCAACGCAAAGCGAATTCGTCTTTGAGAACTACTACAAAGCCAGTATCAGAAAGGTTCATTTCGGCTGCAAAGGCCTGCATCCACTCGGCGCTCTTTTCTTGTTCAAGCAGGACTACGGCCGCGGGGTTTCCCGAAAATGCTTGGCGGGTGAAAGCATCCACGTGGTAGTACGGAAAGCTCACGCCAAGCTCCGAAGAAGAATGCCAGCTGCGAGTTTGGGAAAGAAATACGTGGACTTTTGCGGCATGAAGCGCCCCTCATCCGCGACCATTGGGATGTCCTCGACTCCTGGGGTCGGCAGAAAGATGCCAGCGTCGGTGTTTTGCATTGCTTGCAAAAGCTCTCCTCCGTCCCGGAAATAGCGGATGCGTTCCCCACGCTCCGCTTCCGAAATCTTGCACACTTCCTTTAGAAAAACGTTGTCCGACCATGTGACAGAAAGTTTGGCTAAGGATCCCCACTCCGCGCGCTGCGGGTCCTTTGGTGTGCAAAGCGTGAACTCGTTCTGGTAACAGAGGATGAAACTAGGTTCGGACGCCTGATTTTTTACAAAGCGATCCAACTCCCCGCGGGAGACTGGGTGCAGACGGTATAGTTTGTCCAAAGCTTCACGTGCTTTTACGTCTAAGACAGCGTGACGAATCAATCGGTGCGTAGGAAAAACCTGCAGCGCGGGATCGTACGCGTTTGCAATAGCGAAAAACATGCGGCTGCTCTCTTGGTCACCTTTGTACGCTCCCACCTCACGCGCGTAGGCAAGCGCGCTTGTGTAGCGGTGGTGCCCATCCACGATATATAGGGGCTGAGACTCAAAAAATCCGGCTATTGCGGTGTTTGATTCTACCGGAAGGCGCCATAGCGAGTGTACGATGCCATCCTTGGTTTTGCCTTGCAGTTCTGGAGCGTCGTAGACAACACTGTCATAGTGGCCCGCCAAGACACCATTTTCGTCCCGCACCATCGCGAATACCGCGCTCAAGTGCGACTTGGTTTCGCGGAGGAGGTTAAGGCGATCTTCCACCGGACGGCCGTGCGTGAGTTCGTGTGGTAGGACGACGCGCTCAGAAAAATCCGCGAGTTCGACGGAACAGAGCAAAACGTTGCGGCTATGTTCCCGATCCGTGGTGAAGCGCTGTTGGTACAGATAGAAGTGAGCGACGGGATCCTGCACCAGGATCTTTTCCTCCTTCCATTTTTTCAGCCTCGCGCCTACTTCGACATAGGCAGATTTATCCTTGGGTAGAATTAGGTGCGCAAAATTGTACGGGCTCTGTTCCCGAAAACGGCGTCCCTCTTCGGGGGTGATAACGTCATACGGAGGCGTGATGACGTCTCCCAATTGAACGCGCCCGGTGTCGTAATGAATTCCACGGAATGGATAGACTTTTGCCATAGGTGCCTACGGTAGCCAATACCACCCGGGGGGTCAATCGAAGCTTGTGGCTCCGCGGCGCAGTACTTTTGGAGTGTGGGCTGTGAGATCCACCAGGGTGGAAGGAGTTAAATTTTGGACCAGGCCGCCGTCGATAAAAAAGTCCACGCCCTCGGGAAATAGTGAGCAGGCTTCCACGGCGGACTCTACAGGCGAGTCTCCGTGTCGGTTGCAACTGGTGCTGTAGATGGGTTCCCCCACCGCCTCGAGCAACTTTTGCAGGAACGCATCGTCGGGATAGCGCAGTGCTACTGTGCCTGTTCCTCCCAGCCGCGGGAGCACGAAGCTAATGGGTCCTGGCCAATACCGATCCAACAAACTTCGTTGGGAAGGAGTAATCGTCGCTACCTGCGTGGCTTGGGCGCTGCTTGCCACCAGGGCAATGGCCGGCTGCGAGCCAATCCGTTTTAGCTTTTGAATTCGACTGAGGCCATCGGGGTTCGAACACGCAGTTCCAAAACCGTAGACTGTGTCGGTGGGGCTCACCCAGATCGTTCTTTTAAGATCGTACTTGCCGAGCACATCCCAAAGGTGCGGATCCGCGACAGAGTAGATTGCAGCCATGGGGTCTAGGTTCCGATGTCGCGGCGGTAATGCATGCCACGCCAGTGAATTCGGGAAAGATTGTCGTAAATGCGATCGCGCGCCTTGTTCCTATCGCTTTCCAAGCAACCAACGCCTAGAACGCGGCCACCCTTAGTTACTAGCCCGCGTCCGTTTTTCGCAACTCCGGAGTAGAACAGCGTGATGCCCTCGTCCAAATCGGAACGTTTTTCAATGGTGTCTCCCTGGGCAGTCGGCCCGGGGTATCCCTCGGCAGCAGCCACTACATAAATAGAGGTAGAGTCGCTGACTTCAGGGCGGGGACATTCTGACAGTTCTCCCCGTGCGGTGGCGATCAACAGCTGCAGGAAGTCGCTCTTTAGCCGCGGCAAAGTCGCTTGGGTTTCCGGATCCCCGAAGCGGACGTTAAATTCGAGTACATTCGGCGTGTCCTTGTCGTCGAGCATCAGGCCGATAAACAGGGCTCCACGAAACTCCATTTTCTCCGCCTCGAGTTGTGCCAGCAGTTTGCCAATGACGTTCTTGGTGATCCGTGTTTCCACCTGCGGTGTCAAAAAAGGAGAGGGCGACACGCAACCCATGCCGCCGGTGTTGGGGCCGATATCTCCATCTCCGACACGTTTATAGTCGGTGGCGGTGGGAAGCGGGATGAACGTGTTGCTGTCGCACAGTCCGATGTAGCTGACTTCTCGACCTTTCAAAAACTCTTCCACAAGAACGCGTTGCGGACCTGTGCCAAACTCTTTTTCTATCCAAACTCGTTGGCTGAAATGCAACACGTCTTCGGGGTTTTGGGCGATCACAACCCCCTTGCCAGCAGCGAGGCCGTCAACTTTGAGAACCGCGGGCCACTCTTCCCGGCTATGTGCAAAATGCTCCAAAGCTTCAGACGAGTCCATGACCTGAAAAGGAGACGTGGGGATTCCAGCCCGTTTCATGAATTGTTTTGCGAATATCTTGCTACTCTCCAGAAGAGCCGCCTCTTTGGAGGGACCCACTACGAGCACTCCCGCCCGGCGAAAGGCGTCGGCATAGCCTTCAGCAAGCAAGGCCTCAGGGCCAACCACAACCAGCTCAACCTCCTGGCTCTGAGTAGCCCGTACCAAGGCTTCCATATCAGCGATGTCTACACCGGCCAGGCAAGAAAATCCGGCTGCCTGGGTGCCAGCGTTGCCGGGGTGGAGAAATACTTCGTCCGCAAGGGGGCTTTGGGCGATTTTCCAGGCGAGCGCGTGTTCGCGGCCGCCGCTACCAAGTACAAGGATATTCATCAGTTAGCACTCCCTCACGCCGAAGCGTAGCGATCGGGCGGCACTGTATCAAAAATTGAGGGATTCTTCTAGGGCCGGGATGTAGTTCGGGTGGAAGTTGAGTAGGTTGCGTATTTCGGCTTCTGCCTCGTCCACATGATTCGTGCGTTTGAGAAAGCTTGCGTAGGTGAGTCGACCGATTGCGGATTTCGGTTCCAGTAGCAGCGCGCGCTTGAAATCTTCTTCCGCTTCCTGGATGCGACCGACGCGAAGTTCCGCCTCACCCCTTAAAAGATACGCGTAGTACCCGAACTCAGAAAGATTTGCGGGCAAGGTGGTGAGAGCTTTGCTGAGTTGGTTTGGCGAGGCGTTGTTGTCCAGTTGTACTTTGAGTGCGAGGACTCGGCTCGTAAGATCTCCTTTGTCAGCCATGCGCAGAAGTTTTTCGCCATCGGGACTGGTGGGGCCGTTTTTTAAGTACGAAATGTAGGTCTTGCCGAGCTGCTGAAGTTTGCGTGAGCCACTCTTCATCACCTCCATGAACGCTCCCTCGTACTCGTCATAGTTTATGGGTTCTTGATAGAAACCCAGCGGTGGGGGCGAGTTGATTTCGTAATGGGGGTCACGGGCTAACATTTTCTGTAGTGTGTTTTGGGCTGCCAGCGGCTCGCGTATGCCCACTAGAAATAGGGAGAAATAGATGTAGTTGAGCCAGCGATCTTCGGCAGTCTGTACTGCTGTCATGAAAGCAAAGCGGGCCTCTTGCATGTCAGAAAGAGCGGCGCGCGCGCGTCCCTTGTAGATATGAATGAGCCACATATCGGGCGCTTCTAGCTCGGCAAATTGAAAGTATTCGAGTGCCTTTTTGTATTTTTCCTGCTTGAGATACGCGCGCCCGAGGTTAAAGCGAGCGGCAGCATTTTTTGGATCGATCTGCAACGTTTCCTGAAAGTGATTGGCCCCGAAATCGCCAATGTCCTGACTGAGTTTGATGTAGCCTAACCACAAATTGGCTTCGGCGCGGATATTCGGAGCCGCCGTGGAATCGACGAGTTGTTCCAAAAGCTTTTTGGCCCGTGGAATGGATTCTCCCTCCGTAATCAGGAGGGCCGCATAGGGAACCTGGTACGCTACATCATTGTTCGGCTTGCGCTTCTGGTGGTAGCTCCGCAGTTTGTCCAATGCAGCTTTTCGCCGACCGAGTTTGATGAGTTGTTGCACTTCTCGTAAGAATGGGCTTTCCGTTGTGACGGGAGGCAAACTTTGGCGCGAGGCAGCTGGCGCTTCTATCGGGTGTTGGTTTTTCCGAAACAGGGCTACCCAGACGAGCGAACCGGCCACTATCAAAACAATCAGTGGTCTAAGGAAGTTTTTACCACTACTGCGGTAGACGGGGGGTTGTGGGAAGGTCTGTGCGTGCTGAGGGGAACTTGCCGCGTAGGGCTGCGGATCCTCAGTGACAAGCTTCAGGGCTGCGTTGCTTTGGGAATCTGTAAACGTGTGGGATCCTGTCGTCGCCGTGGGTGTTACGGAGACCGATTCTGTGACGGCCCGGCTTTTTGTCATCGTCTGCGTGAATTCATCCGTATCCCGGTGCAAAAGCGCTTGTGCCGATATCCACACGCCTTGAGACGGTGCGATCTCATCGTCAGGGGAGAACGTGTTTTTGTTCATCTCCTCGAGAAGTTGAGTTTGCACGTACGGACCTAAGATTTCTCCCATCCGTGTGCGCACCATCCAACTTGTTTTTGTCTTCGCCATGTGACAATAAAGTTCGTATATCTTTTCGGAATTTTTGAGGAAAAGCCTTACTCCAAAGGCCGCGAAGGGGGCAGGAAAAAGGTATGTAATGTCAAAGGCTTAACAGGGTTTTCCGACTTAATGGCGGAAGTGGCGTCTACCTGTGAAGACCATGGCAATTCCCAATTCATTGCAGGCCTCAATCACCTCGGCGTCCCGCTTAGATCCACCGGGCTGGATGACGGCCCGGATACCCCGACCTCGCAGTAGGTCGATATTGTCTCGGAAGGGAAAGAACGCATCGGAGGCGAGCACCGCGCCTTCGGTGGGGCCGTCGCACTTGCGCAGGGCCAGTTCCACAGCGTCTACACGGCTCATTTGCCCGGCACCGATGCCAAGGGTGGAAAGAGTACGTCCGATAACAATCGCGTTGCTGCGAACGTGTTTGCAAACCAGCCAGGCAAAGCGCAAGTCCTCCATGACGGCGTCGGGGACTTTTTGTTCGGTGACCGTTTGCCACTCCTCTTCATCGGCAAGACCCACAGGATCGGTTTCCTGTAACAGCCAACCGCCCAAAGCGGGCCGGATGTCCACTTTTGTGGAGATTGGTTTTCCCCACTCCAGTACGCGCAGGTTTTTCTTCTTAGCAAAGATCTCCAAGGCATCTGCGTCAAAGGCGGGCGCCAAGACGGCTTCTGCAAAAAACTCTGTCATCCCTTCGGCAGCCGCCCGGTTGATGGGGACGGTGCTTGCGATAATGCCACCAAACGCAGATTTAGGGTCACATTCGAGAGCGTTATTGAATATCTGCTCAACCTTTTCTTGGCCGGAAGCTACGCCGCACGGATTGTTATGTTTGACAATGGCTACCGTCGGTAACTTGTGCTCAGCAGCAATGCGCCAGGCGGCTTCGATATCGAGAAGGTTGTTGTAAGAAAGTTCTTTTCCTTGAAGAAGCTTCCAATCCGCCCGACCGCACCAAACTGCTTTTTGATGTGGGTTCTCGCCATAGCGAAGCGCCTGCTGAGGCACCAGGGAAAGTGTGGATGGAAGAGCGTCTACGTCCTGCCACGTACTGGCAATCATGCTGTCATACGCAGACGTTCTGCCAAAGCTTCTGGCGGCGCAGGCTTTTCGGTAGGCGAGCCTCGTAGCGCCTTGCTGGCTCTTAAATTCCGCCAAAAAACCAGAGTATTCGTTCGGATCTGACAAGATTGTAACGGATCGAAAATTCTTGGAGGCGGCACGTATGAGAGAGGGCCCCCCAATGTCCACATGGGAAGCCTGCTTGGAATCGTCTGCGTCAAGATACTCGTGGAAGGGATACAAATTCACCACGACCAGATCAAAGAGAGGGACATTATGGGCCTTTGCTTCCTCGATGTCGGATTCCATTTCCCGCCGCGCCAATACGCCGCCGAAGATGCGCGGGTGTAGGGTTTTTACCCGTCCGTCCATCATTTCGGGAAACTGCGTCAAGTCTTCGACTGCGCTAACGGCCAAGCCGGCCTCCTGCAGGAAGGCTGCGGTGCCGCGTGTCGAGTAGAGCGCCACGCCCGCGGAGCAGAGAGCCGTGCACAATTGCTTGAGCCCCGTCTTGTCAGAAACGCTGAGCAGAGCCTTCTTAATGGGGTAGCGATCCGCCATAGTCTCCTCGATTATTCGTGTCCAGAGCCTTCACCACCATTGACAAGCCTTTGAAACCCTTAGTTAAATCGTAGGGCTATGACCCCCGGGGGGGCGGAAAGGTGCAAATGGAGTTTCATAACAACATCCTAGAGGCTATTGGTAATACACCATTGGTGAGATTAAATCGAGTTGCAAGTCGCGTGAACGGCGAACTGTTTGCTAAGTGCGAATTCACCAATCCTGGAGGATCCATCAAAGATCGGATCGGCCACTACATGGTCGAGCAGGCGGAAAAGAACGGCGAGATACGGCCCGGTGGAACTATCATTGAGGCCACTTCTGGGAACACGGGGATGGGGCTTGCGATCGCTGCCGCCGTCAAAGGCTACAAATGCATCTTTGTCATGCCTGACAAGATGAGCGAAGAAAAGCGACAAAACCTGCGCGCGTTCGGGGCAAAAGTCGTGATCTGTCCGACAAATGTTCCCCCCGAGAGCCCGGAGTCTTATTACAGCACGGCTCGCCGTCTAGTGGATGAGACGCCCAATTGCTATTACGCCAACCAGTACCACAATCTTTTGAACCGCGAGGCGCACTACTACACCACAGGGCCGGAGATTTGGAATCAGACGGGCGGCAAGTTTGATGCGATTGTGATCGGAATGGGAACGTGCGGGACAATTTCCGGAATTGGCCGCTATTTAAAAGAAAAGAACCCCAAGATCAAAGTTATCGGGGTGGATCCCAAGGGATCTATTCTTAAGGACTACCATGAGACGGGTAAAATAGTCGAAGCCCACGGTTACGTTCTTGAGGGGATAGGAGAGGACATTCTTCCGCAAAACTGCGACTTTAAAGTAGTCGATCAGATCATGCGTATCGAGGACAAGGAAAGTTTTCTCATGACTCGCGCTCTGCTTACGCAAGAAGGCATTTTTGCCGGAATGTCTAGCGGAGCGGCTGTTGTGGGCGCGCTCAAATACATGGCGAGTAAAGACAATCCAGGACGTGTTCTGGTCGTTCTCCCTGACTCTGGCAATCGCTATCTCAGCAAAGTCTACAACGACGCATGGATGATAGAGAATGGCTACATGGAGCCGAACAACGGTAAAACCATCCGGGATTTGATTACGGCTCTGCACAAGCAGAAGCAGGTGTTGTCGGCTAAGCCGGAAGATCAGATCGGTTCGGTGGTAAACACGATGCGAGACAAAGGCGTGTCTCAAATGCCCGTTTTCAAGGAAGGCAAGCTCGTTGGGAAAATCACTGAAACGGCCTTGCTTCGCCCGTTGTTTCAAGGTGTGGTCAAACCCACCGATACCATCGAGGCTCTCGTGGATCGCCATTACACATTGGTAAGAATGGATCAACCCATCGATGATTTGAACAATATCTTTAGCAATGAGCGCTTGGCGATGGTGGAAGAGAACAACGAGATTCAGTTTGTTTTGACTAAGATTGATCTCATCAGTTATCTGAGCCAGTTGTCTGGAGGCAAATAGTGAGCGACCTGAGCAAGCAAGGTTTCAGTACGACGGCGGTTCACGCCGGGGTAGTGCCCGATCCATCGACCGGTGCCATCATGACCCCCATTTACGCTACCAGTACCTACGTGCAAGCTTCTCCGGGCAAACACAAAGGCTACGAATACAGCCGCACGGGCAATCCTACCCGGCGGGCGCTTGAACAGTCGCTCGCGGCGCTCGAGGGAGGGCAGTTCGGTTTTGCTTTGTCCTCGGGTTGCACGGGCGTGGATCTTTGCATGCACTTACTGCAGCAGGGAGATCATGTTGTTAGCGTCGACGATGTCTACGGTGGTACCGCCCGGCTATTTCGTACCGTATGGGCACACCACGGTTTGGAGTTTGATTTCGTGGATCTCGCCAACCAAGCGCTTGGGGATTTTATCAAACCCAATACCAAG
>JAGQZV010000001.1 GCA_020435295.1 Bdellovibrionales bacterium
ATTGTTGGGGCGCAGATAGTAAAAATATTTCGTCTAGAAGAGACCTTGATTCGAAAGTTTAGATCCTACCAAGATCACTATTACCGGATGTTGCGGCGATCGATACAGGTGCAGGAGACCGCTACGCCCGCGGTGGAGTTCGTGGGTGCATTGTTGATGGCTGGTGTACTTTACTATGGGGCACACCGTATAGCTATTGGTGAGCTGACGTCAGGAAAGCTTATTGCTTTTATTATCGCGATCGGGCTTGCGCAAATGCCCATCAAGAAACTGAATAACTCCTACCTACGATTGAAAATCGCGGAAGCTGCCGGTGAACGTGTGTACGGTTATATTGATAGCCCTCTGCCTCACCACGCCAGTGCCCGGGCGGTCGATCGATTTAGCTCGACGATTGAATACCGCAATGTAGGGCTGCGCTATGGCGAAGAGTGGGCGCTCAAGGACATCTCGTTCACCGTTCGTCGCGGGGAGTGCGTGGCGTTCGTGGGACCAAGCGGTGCCGGGAAGACGAGTTTAGTCAACCTATTGCCGCGGCTATTCGAGGTCTCCAGTGGATCTATCCTTTTAGACGGGACTGACATTCGCGCACTAGACGTTCACCATTTGCGTGGGCTTATCTCCGTTGTGAATCAGGAGACTTTCTTGTTCAATGACACCATTTGGGAGAACATTCGCTATGGTCGGCCAGATGCCTCTGAACGTGAAATTCGTGATGCCGCCGAAATGGCCAACTGTCTTCCGTTTGTTTCTCGGTTCAGCGACGGGTTTCAAACTCGAGTCGGCGACCGTGGGAGCCACTTGAGTGGCGGAGAGAGGCAGCGGGTGGCGATCGCCCGTTCCCTGCTGAAGGGAGCGCCAATTCTAGTTCTCGACGAAGCGACTTCAAGTTTGGATAGCGAGTCGGAGGCGATGGTTCAAGGGGCGCTCGAGCGACTCATGAAGGATCGAACGGTCTTCATGATCGCACATCGGTTTAGCACGATAAAGACGGCAGATCGGATCTTTGTGATAGAAGATGGGCAGATTGGCGAGGATGGCACCCACAGCGACCTGATTTCAAACCGTGGCACCTATAGCCGTCTTTTGGAGCGTCAGGTTTTCATTTGAGGTTACTTGGCGGTGGGTGCTTTTTTCGGTTTTTGCGAGTTGACGTCTACAAACTCTTCCGTGGGCTCCACACTCATTACCGTTCCAGCATTGGTATAGTCCCTTGGTTTTACACACCCGTACATTTTTTTGATAAGCATCTCGTGCGCTTCCCCCTCTAGGTCCTTTAGCAAAGCGGCCCTCAGATGGAACGGAACGTGTGCGTGGGTCGAGTCGAGGTACGCCAAATACTCTTCGGCCACCTCCCGAGTAAAAGCGCCTATGTCGTCGTAGCTGCGGTTAAAAAGGTTGTGTTCGAATAACTGGAAGAGCGGATCTACCACTTTGTATTTCATGCCTCGGCCTCATCATACGACCGTCCTTGGGTGATCTTTGCCTCCGTGGCAGGTGGGAAACGTCCCAATTTTTTCAACGGCGCCCGAGGGCTCCCCCTTTAGGACTTTAGACGGGGTGTCGCGTCATTGTGCGGCGTAACGCACTGGATTATTTGCGACTTTTTTGAGGCCCTCTGGGCCCGAACAGAACCCATACAAGAAGAATACAGCGGGGGCGGGTGTAAATAACTGTAATTTAATGATATTTCTGCGTGCCCCTTGGCAAGGGCTTTGCACTTCTAGAGCTCAGGCGGGGCGCGTAGGCACGGCCCGTCGCAACTAGGTGTATACAGCATGAACACGACTTTAAAACTACGCTTCGTTCAAGGAGTAGGCCTTCTCGGGGCCTTGTTCCTTTTGAGCGGCTGTTTTGCTAAGTCGTGTCAAAAGCTACCCGACCAGCGGTTTCAAAGCATCACAGAGACCGAATGGCGCCTCGTCTATACGACGGAGCCGAGCACTGCCTCGCAGCTAAACAACTACAATTTTACGATTTTGAGCTTTACTGACTCTTTCGATATCCAAATGACGTCGGTTAAAAACAACCAGCAAGCGGGTACGCCCGAGGTTGTGGGCGAGTACGCCGTTCAGAACGGCGAAATCATCATTGCCAAGCTCGAGAGTTTCGATGGGAACAGCCTTGGCACCACGGTTTGGTCTTTTACCCTCTCCCGAACCCTCACGCTCATCGATACCTCAACGGGGTTTACCTTCGTATTCTACCCTTTTGAGGGAATTGTGAAGCCTGACTTCCAGTGCGAGTTCAAATTCTAGAATCCCCGTATTTATCTGGATTTTCATTGCGGCCCTAAACGACTTACGTTAAGTAACCAGTGTAATCTGTTGCCTTGCATAAGAGTTTGCAAAGCATATTAAGGAGTGGGTATGGCGCCGCGAAACCTGAAGTTAGAGATTCAAAAAGAAGTCCAGAAAGTGGCAAACTCGAAGTTTCTGAAAGAGTTTTCCAAACAATTGAACGGGTATGAGAAGAAGGTCCGAGATGTGGTCCGGGACTTCAACCTTCGCAGCCAGGAAGCACGGTCCAAGAGCAAGAAGCAGATGGACCAGTTTACTAAGCGCCTGAACAAGACCCGCAAAGACGTTGAAAAGACTCTGAAATCATTGATTAATGAGGAGTCTAGGCTGCTCAACAAGAGTTTCAATGAGCTCGTTTCTCACCTCAAGGACCTGGCAGAGCAAGATAAGCAGGCCGCCAAAGCTCCCAAGAAGAAGGCAGCCGCGAAGAGCCGCAAGAAGAGCGCTCCGAAGAAAAAGCGGCTTCAGACCTTGAAAAGCTTGCACGAAAGCCACAAGGAAGAAGCCGGGGAAAAAGTGGTAGGCTCCGTTTCTACGGATGAGGCCGCTCCGTCTCCGGTTCAATAATTTGCAAGTCCTGCATAGCCTTGAAGCTTTATCCGGGCATCAGGGCCCGACTGCGGTTGCTATAGGTAACTTTGATGGGGTTCACATCGGCCACCAGGCCTTGCTGAGCGACTTGCGCAAGGCCGCCGAGCAGACCCAGCTCAAACTCACGGTGCTGACTTTTTTTCCGCATCCCGTGGAAGTGCTAAATCCCGGTAAGACGTTGGAGTGCCTCTCCACGAGCGCAGAGAAGCTCGTGCAGTTGGAGGCTGCCGGCGTGGAACTGGTTCTCGTAGCGCCCTTTGACCGTCAGCTGGCCCAACTCTCTCCGGATTCGTTTTTTCAGCAGTATCTGGTGCAGGGGCTCCAAGCCCGGCGGGTGCACGTCGGGTACAATTTCTGTTTTGGCCGCAATCGGGCCGGGGACACCGAGTCTCTTCGGCGTCTCTGCGAAGGGGCGAAGGTGACGCTACACGTAGCGCCCGCCTACAAGCTTGCTGGCGAGGTGGTGAGCAGTTCGCGCATTCGCCAAGCCGTTACGCGCGGGAGCGTGGAGCAGGCGGGTAGATTGCTGGGGCGTCCGTACAGCATCGCTGGAACGGTAATGGCCGGTGCCGGGCGTGGTCGGAAACTGGGAGTTCCCACCGCAAATCTCGCCTACCCGCCAGGGAAGGTGCTTCCCCAGACCGGCGTTTACGTTACCCGTACAGCGTGGCAGGGCCAGCTCTTTCATTCTGTGACCAACGTTGGTGTGAAACCCACCTTCGAGCAGGCTGGGTGCCCGGTAGTGATCGAAAGTCATCTTTTAGATTTTTCGGGTCAACTGTACGGGGAAACCATCGAAGTGAGTTTTCTTTCCCGACTTCGCGAAGAGAGGAAGTTTTCGTCTGTGGACGAACTCAAGGTGGCCATTGAAGGTGATATCAGATCCGCCGAACGCTATTTTTCAAAGCCTGGGGCTTGAGCTATAGTTATCTGAAGATGGCCGCTACAGAGCCCCACATATTGATTCTTGCAGCGGGAATGGGCACCCGCATGAAGTCTACCATTTCGAAGGTGCTCCATCCGGTGCTTTACCGGCCCATGCTGCACCACTTGTTGGATGTTGCCTCAAAACTTCCGCATGCTTCGTTGAACGTTGTGGTGGGTGAGAACCGTGAGCAAGTGGCTGAGGCGTGTGCCGAGTACAAGGCGCTCAACTATGTGGATCAACCCAGTCCGCGAGGCACTGGCCATGCTGTGTTATGTGCGAGAGAGGCCCTTCAAAAAAAAGGTGGGACGGTTCTTGTTCTCAACGGTGACGTAATACTGATGCGCCCGGAAACGTTGAGCGCCTTTGTGGAGTCACATGCGGCAAAAGGGGCGGTCGGCAGTCTGGTTTCCGCCCAGTTCAAAGATCCCCGCGGCTATGGACGGATATTAAGGGACGGTGCCGGGCGTCCGCTTGCCATACGCGAAGAAAAAGACTGTTCCGAAACAGAAAGGCAAGTAAGCGAAATAAACGTAGGCGTATATTTGTTTGATACGGACGCCTTATTTGAATCGCTGGAGCGTGTTCAGACCGGAAACAAACAAAAAGAATATTATCTGACCGACGTGATTGAGATTTTAATCTCGCGCGCTGAATCGGTGAATGCGTTTATGATAGCCGATCCTACAGAAGCGCTCGGGATCAACGATCGCCTAGCGCTTGCAGAGGCCGAGCGGATTCTCTCGGGGCGCCTGCGGGCGTACTGGATGCGAGAAGGCGTAAGTCTGCAAGTGCCGGAGACGATTACCATCGATTCCCGCAGTCGACTGAGCCGCGACGTCCAGATTGAAGGCAATTGTCGCGTTGTGAATTCAAGCATCGAGTCTGGCGTGTACATCGAAGCCGGTTGCCGAATTGAGAACTCCACCATTCGGGCAGGAGTGCACCTAAAAGAGGGCTGCTACCTTGAAGATTCCGATGTGGGTCCGAATTCGACCCTCGGGCCTTACCTACACCTTCGTCCCGGAACACGGCTGGAAGCTGGGGTGAAACTAGGAAATTTTGTGGAAGTGAAAAACAGCCATATTGGAAAGGATTCTAAGGCCTCCCATCTCAGCTATATTGGTGACGCTGAAGTGGGCGCAGACGTCAATATTGGTTGTGGTTTTGTTACCTGCAATTACGACGGAACAAATAAACACCGAACAGTAATTGAAGACGGCGTGTTTGTTGGGAGTGATTCGCAAACCGTGGCGCCTCTTACCATTGGAAAGGGCGCCTATGTGGCGTCCGGTACGACGCTCACGCGGGATGTGCCACCCGGAGCGCTTGCCATAGCTCGTCTGAAGCAAACCAATAAAGAGGGCTTTGTGGCGCGGCTCAAGTCCAGGAAGAAGAAAGACTAACATGTGCGGAATTATCGGATACACCGGGGAAAAAGAACCCAAAGAAACTCTCCTTCAAGCTTTGAAACGGCTGGAATACCGAGGTTACGACTCGGCGGGGATAGCTACTCTCGAAGGCGGGGACTTCAGAGTCTACCGCTGTGAAGGCCGCCTAGAAGGTCTGGAAGCCAAGCTCAAAGATGAGCATCTTCAATCCACGATCGGCATCGGTCATACCCGGTGGGCAACTCATGGCGCCCCTATTGAACGCAACGCACACCCCCACCGAGTGGGATCGGTAGTGCTCGTTCACAATGGAATTGTTGAAAACTACGCCCATCACAAAGCCAAATTGGAGGCAGCAGGTCGGAAGATACAAAGTGACACGGATTCCGAAATCGTCGCTCACCTCATTGATCAGAAAATGGCGGAGGGGGTGGCTTTTGTAAAAGCCGTACAACTTGTACTCCCCACCTTGGAAGGATCCTATGCCTTTGTGATCATGAGCACTACAGAACCCAATACGATTGTAGCGGCGAGAAATGGAAGCCCGCTTTTGATTGGGATTGGCGAAAAAGAAATGTACTGTGCCTCAGACGTGCAGGCCATTCTTTCGTGGACTAATAAAGTAGTCTACCTAGAAGACAAACAAATGGCGGTATGCACTCCTAGCCGCTACGAGATACTTGATGCGGCTGGCGTACCGGTAAAATCGGAAGTCAAGCAGATCAAGTGGACGGCGGACGAGCTGGGTAAGGTTGGCTACGCCCATTTCATGCTGAAGGAGATCCACGAACAGCCGCGCGCACTGACCAACACCATCGAAGGCAACATCAATCACTCGGATGAGATCATTGCCATTAAGGATCTGGGGTTGTTCAGAAAAAATCTCAAAGCGATTAACCGCGTAAGCATTGTTGCCTGCGGGACCTCTTTGCACGCAGGTTTGTTGGGCAAATATTACATCGAACAATTTTCGCGCTTGCCCGTTGAGGTGGACTACGCCTCGGAGTTTCGGTATCGAAACCCGATTCTGGAGCGCGACAACTTATGCATTTTTATCTCCCAGTCGGGCGAAACCTTGGACACGCTTGCGGCGATGCGGGAAGCAAAATCTAGGGGCGTGCCGTGCCTCGCGATCTGTAATGTTCGAGACAGTACGCTCGCGCGCGAGGCGGACGCTACCATTTACACGAACGCGGGGCCCGAGATCGGGGTGGCGTCGACCAAAGCGTTTACCGCGCAAACTGCCGTGCTGTACATGCTTGCGGTAGAGATGGGGCATATCCACGCAAGTTTATTCAAGACGCAGTACCAGGAGCTTACCCGAGAGATCGTGCGGACACCCTTTCTGATGGAAAAAGTACTGGGCCTAGAGGAGTCGATCAAGAAAGCGGCGGCAGAGTACCAGGACTTTCGCTGCTTTTTTTATGTAGGGCGTGGCATCTACTACCCTGTGGCGCTGGAGGGAGCGCTCAAATTGAAGGAGATCACCTATCTGCATGCCGAAGGCTACCCTGCTGGAGAACTGAAGCATGGTCCTATTGCCCTTATCAGCGAGGATGTGGTGACTTTCGTGCTGGCTCCGCAGGCGAGTTCGAATCCGCCCAATAACCCCACAACAAGTCGCGTGTACTACGATAAGCTGATGGCCAACCTTGAAGAGGTGAAGGCACGCAACGGAAAGATTATTGCGGTCGGCACAGAGAATGACAGCCGCCTAGCCGAGCGCGCCGATGTTTTTTGGGCGCTCCCTTCGGCAGGGTGGGCGATAAACCCCATGTTATTGAGTATTCCCGTTCAGCTTTTTGCCTACCACGTAGCATTAAACCTAGGGACTGACGTCGACAAGCCGCGTAATCTCGCAAAGAGTGTCACGGTTGAGTAGAGTGTGGTTTTTGCGTGGTGTCAATTTTGTGACTGTCACTGAGTAGACATGCCCACTAACTGGTCTCAAATACACGCCTTTAGAGGCTGCCCATAAATTATCTGGTTGACGTACCGAAAACAATGTAAAATTAAAGGCTAAGAGTCCCCGCTTTACAAATTTTACTAATCTCATCTTTTTTTGGGTCTCAAAAAAGCCTTAGGAGGTTTGAATGAGGTCGTTCGTTGCCAATAATAAAGGTTTTACGTTGGTGGAGTTGCTGATCGTGGTTGCGATTATCGGCGTGCTCTCTACCATCGGTATCCCCACTTTCCGAAGCATGGTGCAAAAAGCCAAGAAATCGGAAGCGAAAGTGGCGCTTGGTGGCTTGTACACCGCGGAAGCCGCCTTCTTCGCAGAATATGGTGGCTACGGCAACAACCTGACCCACGTCGGTTTCGATCTGGAAGGCCAGGGCCGCATTTATAGCGTCGGTTTTCCCAACGCGACCGGTGCCTGTGCGAACCGTGGGACTGCGCATCCGATCGCCGCATCCGGCCCCGGGCGTGTGATTCGCCAAGTGGTCTCGGGTTACGATACGTCACCGATAACGGTAATTGGTGCGGACCCAACCTTGGCGAATTCCCAATGCTTCTCTGGAGATGTGAACGACACGGGTAACCAGTTTACCGCCACAGCAGCGGGCATTATTTCAGCGGCGGCCAAAGACATCAACTTCGCCGATATTTGGAACATGAACCACGAACGGCGACTCTTCAACTGTCAGGATGGCGTAGGCAGAAGCTCAGGCACGGCCGCGTGTCCGGCGGCGCCCACGGGTGGCGGTACGTCTCCTCCGCCAACGCCTCCGACTCCTTAGTGAGTTAGTGCGAGAAATTTCTTAACCTAGCTTTTCTTCTCGATCGTCCTCGTCGTCGACGCTGAGGCTACCGAGATTGTATTTGTCCACGCGATAACGCATGCTGCGAAAGCTGATATTTAAAAGCTTAGCAGCGCGCTTTTTCACGCCGCCCGTTTGTTGCAGAGCGCGGACAAGCAAGGCTCGTTCAAAATCTCCAACCAAAGCCTCGAGCTCGATGCCATTTTCTTCATCGATCTCGATCTTGTTGGCATCAAGCTGGCCAGCGGGCTGGTGGCTCTCCATCATGTGGCGAGGCAAACTCTCCGGCAGAATGGCTGGGCCGGGTTCCAAAGCCACGGTGCGCTCCACGATATTTTCGAGCTCGCGCACGTTGCCAGGGTAATGGTACGAGCGGAGTACTTCCATCGCTTCATTGCTAATCTTTTTTACGTCAATTCCCAGCGCTTTAGAGAACTTCTCCAGGAAGTGGTTTGCGAGCATCGGAATGTCTTCACGGCGCTCGCGGAGCGGGGGACATTGGATCTGAATGACGTTCAAACGGTAGAAAAGGTCTTCGCGGAACCGGCCGCCTTTTACTTCGGCTTCCAGGTCCTTATTGGTAGCGGAGATGATGCGCACTTCTACCTGGATATCTTCCGTACCACCAACACGCTTGAAGGTGCCTTCCTGAATCACGCGAAGCAGTTTTACCTGCATGCTGAGCGGCAATTCTCCTAACTCATCCAGGAAAATGGTTCCGCCGTTTGCAACTTCGAAAAGACCTTTCTTGTCAGCAATGGCACCGGTGAAAGAGCCTTTGCGGTGACCGAACATTTCGCTTTCCATGAGGTTCTCAGGAATCGCTCCGCAGTTGACCGTAACAAACGGACGGTTCTTGAGCGGACCATTATAGTGGACGGCTCGTGCGATTAATTCTTTACCGGTTCCGCTTTCACCCGTAATCAGAACAGAACTCTTGGTATTGGCGATACGTCGCACCATTTCGTAGATGCGCAACATCGGAGGGGCACCGCCGATGATGTTGTCAAAGGCGTACTTGGAGCCCAGTTCTTTCTTAAGCTGAGCGTTCTCAAGTTTAAGAATGCGTTGCTCCAATGCGTGCGCAATAACAATTTTCACTTCTTCCAATTTGAATGGCTTTTGGATGTAGTCGTGAGCCCCGAGCTTCATGGCTTCTACAGCAGTATCGGTAGAGCCAAAAGCGGTGATCATAATGATGGGGAGTTCAGGATCCATCTCTTTCACCTTTACCAGAAGCTCCATTCCGGAAACTTCGGGCATTTGGATGTCTGAGATAACCAGATCGACCTGGTTTTTTCTTAAAAAGTCGAGTGCCTCGCGGCCATTCGGTGCGCAGACTACTTGGTAGCCCTCGCGCTTCAGCATGATTTCAAAAAACTCGCGTATGCTTTCTTCGTCATCAACAACTAAGATCCTGCGCAGATTCATCACTCACCTCGAAGAACAACTGTAACCAACAATAAAAACTCTTCTATGGAATGTGAGGGAGTAATAGCCAGAAAGCATACTGCATGAGTACAGATGCTAGTCTTAATGCCCTCTCACGTTCCAAACTCTTCTCACTGTACATGAGCAACTTCCGTACCAAGGGTGCCGTTTTTCGAAACGCTTGAAATCATAGGAAGTTCATTTTTGAATACTGCCGGTGTGCTGATTAGCGCCTATCCGCGTGTGTGACAAATTTGGGCACCTTTTCGGGGGCGCTAAAAATTCGCTTTGGGATCGAGGACTTACAAAAAGCGCAAAAGCCTTTACACATGTCTCAGTCTACAAGACCCCAAAAGTTCTAAAAGGTGCCTATCTACTTTTAGAACCCCCCAAGCGGATTCGACGACGTCGCTTATTATGGTTCCAAAAGTAGATAGGCACCTTTTAGAACTAAAGTATTTCGCTTAACTGACCGATGCGGCGATCGGACTCGGCCTATGATGAATCCGAACGATAACAAATTGCGGGCACGCGAGGTTTTGGAGCGCGTGTTTGGTATTGATAGGCGGAGTTTGGCCGCACTACGAATTGGGGTGGGCAGTGCGGTGCTGGTAGACCTATTGACCAGAGCCCAAGATTTGGAAGCGCACTATACGGATTTTGGGGTGTTGCCCCGCTACGCGCTTTTGGACAAGTTTGCAAATCCCGCCCATCTGTCCTTGCACCTTGTGACGGGTTCTTGGGAAGGGCAGGCAACTCTGTTCCTTGTTAATGCGGTTATTGCGGTCGCGTTGGTTCTAGGTTACCGAACTCGCCTTGCTTCCGTCTTGACCTGGGTTTTTCTCGTTTCTTTGCAAAATCGTAACCCTGTAGTGCTAAATGCGGGGGATTTCGCGCTACGGATGATTGCATTTTGGGGAATCTTTCTGCCTTGGGGCCGTTACTTTTCCTTAGATGCCGTAAGATTCGACCACCTACCGCCCGATCTAGCGCGCAAAGAGCTGTCACTGGCGACTGCAGCCTGCCTGCTCCAGGTCGGGATGATTTACGTCTTTACCGTGTTACTCAAAACCGGGGATGAATGGCGAGTGGACGGTACGGCCGTGTATTTTGCGATGTCACTTGACCAGTTCCAGTTACCGGCCGCCCGCTTTTTGCTTCAGTTCCCCACGCTCATGCGGTGGCTCACATTTGCGACCTTTTGGCTGGAGGCTCTGGTACCGCTCTCGCTATTTCTGCCTTGGGCCACTGGACGGTGGCGTGTGGTTGGCGTGCTCATGCTTTGGACGATGCACGCCATGTTTTCACTGCACCTTCGAGTGGGCACTTTTTCGGTTGTTTGCATGGTGGCCCTCGTTGCCTTTGTACCGCCAGAGATGTGGGACTTTCTGGATCGGCGTCTTCCCCTATCGCGGGTGGCGAATGTCTGGAGCCGCTTGGCGGGACGCCTGCGCCTACGGCACGCTACAGAATTGCCTACCGCTCCCTGGTTAAGACGGTTCGATGGGACGGTTGTTCTTGCGGCGCTCATGTTTGTACTTTTCTGGAATGTGTCAACCTTGGATTCCAAACCGGTTCGTGTCCCAGCCTCCCTGGAAACCGTAGCGCATACGCTTCGCCTCGATCAGAAGTGGGGGATGTTCGCACCTTTTCCCATCCGCGACGACGGTTGGTACGTGCTCCCGGGCCGCTTATTTAGCCATGCCTACACAGGCGCGGTGGTAGACATCTGGCGAAATGGGGCTCCGGTCGACTACCAAAAACCCAAGTGGGCTACGGATCTCTATCCCACATTTCGTTGGCGCAAATACATGCGACGCTTGTGGATGCTCGAGTACAAAGAACACCGCCTGTATTTTGGAAAGTACATTTGCCGCCATTGGAACCGCGAGCATGAGGGTGTGGACAAGCTAGAGAGCTTCGAGATCCTCTACATGAAAGAGAACACGCTGGATGATGGCGAGGCGCCACCGGTCCCCGTAAAGATCTGGTCTCATTGGTGCTACAAAAACTCGGTTAGTTAGACGTTCTTCCCTTTTCCACTTCAAAACACGCTACCCAGCGCCCTTCAGAAAGAGCGTCAAGGCTTGGGGCTTCTGTCTGGCATTTGTCGACAGCTAGCGGGCATCGGCTACTAAACGCGCACCCTTTTGGGGGATTCATAGGCGAAGGCAATTCTCCTGTTACGGCGATTCGCTTGCGGGTTCGTTCCAGTCTGGGATCGGGAATAGGGACGGCTGAGACAAGGGCCTGTGTATAGGGGTGCTGCGGCGCCTGGTAAAGCGACTGCCTGTCACCGATTTCGACAATTTTTCCTAGGTACATCACCGCAATTCTGTCGGAAATGTATTTCACAACAGACAAGTTATGCGCGATGAAAATCATGGAGAGGCCCAGCCTGTCTTTGATCTCTTTAAGGAGATTTAGAATTTCAGCCTGTACCGACACATCCAGAGAGGACACCGGTTCGTCCGCGATCAGGATCTTGGGTTCCAGGACAAGCGCACGCGCGATGGCGATACGCTGGCGTTGTCCTCCAGAAAACTCGTGCGGGTATTTTTTCAGTGCGCGGTCGCGGAGGCTGACGTGGGCCAATGCCTGCCGGATTCGAAGGTCCATCTCCTTGCGGCTTAACTTGAGATGCGCCTGTAACGGTTCGCTTAAGATCTCTTGCACGGTCATTCTGGGATCTAGCGAGCCATAAGGATCCTGGAAGATCATTTGAATATCGGTGCGCGCCCGTCGAAGCGCTTCACCTTTTAGCGCTAGAAAATCCACTCCGTTGATCTGGACGTGTCCGGCAGTCGGATTATTGAGGCGGATAATGGCCCGACCCAGAGAACTCTTTCCGCAACCAGATTCTCCCACGAGTCCTAGCGTTTCGCCCTTTGCCAGTTCAATGGTGACACCATCGACAGCTTTAAGGTACTTGCGCTTGTTGAAATTGAGAAACCCTTTTCGTACTGGGTAGTGAACTTTAAGTCCTTGTACGGACAGAACGGTGGTGTTCATTGCGGCAACTCCTTTAGGTGGCAATAGGATCGGTGGGAATCCGCAAACGTCTTAACCTCTGGGAAGATTTCTTTGCAGTCGTTTACTCGGACGGTGCATCGTTCAAAGAAGGGGCACCCTCCGGTCAGGCGCATTAGATC
Source organism: Bdellovibrionales bacterium (assembly GCA_020435295.1). Classification (GTDB taxonomy): domain Bacteria; phylum Bdellovibrionota; class FAC87; order UBA2466; family JACKAF01; genus JACKAF01. The sequence goes on from JAGQZV010000001.1 coordinate 12,553, forward strand.
GGGCGGCGATCCGCCGATTGGTGGTAGAGATCCCACCTCCGTATCCAGGCGAGGGGTAGATCGCAGCAGTGCCGATGTGTACGGGTGTTGAGATCGATAAAAAATGTCTTCTGTTGTGCCGTACTCGAAGGCTTTTCCGGCGTACATCACTAGCACGCGGTCTGACATGCCGGCGACTACACCCAGATCATGCGTAATCAAGATGATGGCCATGCCGGTTTCTTTTTGCAGTGCTTTTAGTAGGTCCAGGATTTGGGCCTGGACAGTAACATCCAAGGCGGTAGTGGGTTCATCTGCAATCAAAAGTTCGGGATCGGTAGTTAGCGCCATTGCGATCATTACGCGCTGGCGCATGCCGCCGGAAAATTCGTGAGGATAAGAATTCATTGCTGACTCGGCATCCGCGATTCCAACTTTTTCAAGGGACACCACCGCCTTGGCCCATGCTTCTTTCTTGGTTAGATTTCTGTGTCGTGTTAGTGGCTCGATGAGTTGAGTCCCTATTTTTAGATACGGGTTTAGGGAGGTCATTGGCTCTTGGAAGATCATGCTAATCTTATTGCCCCGTACGCTGCGAAGTTCCGCGGGGCTAGCCTTGAGCAGGTCGAGCCCGCCAAAGAAAGCTTCTCCTGACTCTATCTTCAGGGGCGGAGTGGGAAGTAAGCCCAAGATGCTCAGCTGCGTAACGGACTTGCCACTGCCGCTTTCTCCCACAATACCTAATGTTTCTCCCTTTTCCAGACTGAAGCCGATGCCGTCTACCGCGCGGACTACGCCTCGGCGGGTGTGAAAATGTGCTTTTAGGTTGCGTACATCTAAGATGGGAGCCATTAGTCCTTCGCTCCTTTCGGATCCAGGGCGTCTCTGAGTCCATCTCCGAGAAAGTTCAGCGAAAAAAGAGTCAAGCCCAGTGCTGTTGCGGGGAAAAGTAACACGGTCGAGCGAATTTCCATCACTTCGACTCCGTTAGAAATGAGCGTGCCCCAGGAGGCCATAGGGGCTTGTACGCCAAGGCCCAGAAAGCTTAGGAATGCCTCCTCCAAGATAACGGTAGGTACTGTGAGGGTCATGAAGACGATGACTGGGCCCAAGCAATTAGGAATGAGGTGTTTGAAAATTATTGTACTTTTGCGAACCCCCATTGAGGTGGCAGCCTGAACAAATTCCTTCTCTTTCAGTGAAATGACTTGGCCCCGAACGATACGTGCCATCGTCAGCCATTGTGTCATTCCGAGTGCAACGAACAGCAGGTAGATGTTCCTCCCGAAATACACCATCAAGATGATGACTAGAAAAATAAAAGGAAGTGCGTAAAGTACGTCCACGATGCGCATCATCAGGCTATCGACGCGCCCACCCAGGTAACCGGAAATGGCACCGTAGGTCACGCCTATGAGTACACTGACCAGAGAGGCAAGTATTCCTACCATCAGCGAAATGCGCCCGCCATACAGGACCCGTGTAAACAAATCTCGCCCTAATGTATCGGTGCCGAACCAATGGGCCATTGAGGGGGCTTCGACCCACAACTCAAGGTTCTGGGCTTCGAAGGGGTACGGGGCGATCCACGGGGTGGCGATTGCAAGGAGTATTTCTAAAAGAAGAAACGTGCCCCCGATGACGGCCATCTTGTTCTTAAGTAAGCGCCGAAACGCATCCTTCCATAGGCTCACCCCACCCGTGTCTTCTTTCAGGTTGGTGTCCATGCTGAGATCGGTGCCGGTCATAGTAGTTGTTAAGGTATTACTCATATCGCACCCGCGGATCTAAGACAACGTAAAGGACGTCAACGATGAAGTTACAGACGAATATCAAAGTGAAATAGAGAAGAGCGGTTCCCATTACCACTGTATAGTCACGATTCAAAGCGCTCTGTATGAAGAATCTCCCGAGCCCTGGAATATTGAAAATGGTTTCCGTTACGAGGGCCCCGGATAGCAGGCCTGCGAATGCTGGGCCGAGATAAGAAACCACCGGGAGCAGCCCCCCACGCAACGAGTGTTTTATAAGGATGGTGCTTTCTTTCAACCCTTTGGCTCTCGCGGTTCGGATAAAATCCTGATTGCGAATTTCCATAAGGCCCCCGCGGGTGAGGCGTGAAACGTATGCGGCGTACGCAAACCCCAAAGTGAGCGAAGGAAGAATTTTGCTTGGCCATTCATCCCAACCTGCAACGGGAAGCCACTCCATCCAAAGCCCGAATAGTAAGATAGAAAGAGGTCCAATAACGAACGTCGGCAGACAGATTCCCGCTATAGAAACAGACATGGGAATGTAATCAAAGAGAGAATTGGGTTTGAATGCCGCCATCCCTCCAGCGAATAACCCAATGAGAAGCGCCCACAATAATGCGTAAGTCCCCAGTTCGAACGAAATAGGAAACGCCTCCGCGATGATCTCATTTACGGTGCGATTGGAATGCTTGAAGGACGGCCCGAGATCAAGGTGCGCGAGCGCTCCCAGGTACCGAAAGTACTGTTGATAAAGCGGTTCATCCAGATGGTACTTCTTGTTCAGGTTCTCCAGTATCTCTGGGGGGACTCGCCGCTCCTCATCGAAGGGCCCACCGGGTGCAAATCGGATGGTGAAAAACACTAGGGTCACCACGGCGAAAAACACCGGCACCATAGTAAGCACACGTTTAATTAAGTAACCCAGCCCCATGTCTTTTGCCCCCTAAACTTGAGTTGTCTACTTTAGACTGACGAACTTCAACGGATGGTAGTCCATCACGTTTGGGTACCAGCCTGCGACTTTGGGATCCTTTAAGTACACACGGGTGTACGTATAAATTGGAACAATCGGCAGTTCTTCCATTAGGATATCCTCCAAACGTTGGAACATCTTCAAGCGTTTGGCTTGATCCGTTTCATGCTTCACGTCGCGAACCAACTTGTCGTATTCCTTGTTTGAGAAGCCTGTCTCGTTGTTTCCACCATTGGTGATGAACATGTCCAGGAACGTGAGCGGATCGTTGTAATCGCCGATCCAACCAGCGCGCGCAATTTGGTAGTTGAGCGTCTGCATCGTGGCCAAATAGACCTTCCACTCTTGATTAAAGAGCTTAACCTCGATGCCAAGATTCTTTTTCCACATTTGTTGAATCGCTTCTGCGATTGTTTTGTGGCTTTCCAAGGTGTTGTAGAGAATCTCAATAGGAGGCAGGCCTTTGCCGTCCGGATAGCCCGCTTCTGTAAGCAGTTTCTTGGCCTCTGCAATGGTTTTAGGTGTGACCTTGGGAGGAAGCTTCCCTTCCGGTGTGAAACCGCCCGTTCCGGGAGGGGTGAAAGACAACGCGGGAATCTGGCCGGCGCGCGTAACGTGCTTGACGATATCCTCGCGATCGATGGTCAGGTTGAGCGCCCGCCGTACCCGCTTGTCGGTGAGCGGTTTTTTCGTGACGTTCAGTCGGTAGTAGTACGTTCCCAAGTACGGGTGTTGCTGGTACACGTCTTTCTTACTGTGTTGCCAAAAAGGAATCTTGGGCAATGGTATTTCATTGGTAACGTGCAGTTCGCCCGCACGGAACATTTTTTCTTCCGTATCCGACTTCTCGACTGGCCAGTAGTTTACTTTTGACAACTGAACCTTCGCGACATCCCAGTAGAGTGGGTTTCGTACTACCGTGAGCACTTTGTTTAGTTGCCAGCTTTCGAGCTTGAACGGGCCATTGGAAACAATGTTTTCTGGTCGCGTCCAGCGCTGCCCAAACTTTTCCACGGTCTTTTGGTGCACGGGGTAGAGGGAATAGTGGTACAGGACCCCCAGGAAGAAGGGAGCCGGGGCTTCGAGTTCCACTTGCAGCGTGTGCGCGTCAACCGCTTTTACGCCGAGCTGCTTCAAATCCTTTATCTTCCCCTTGTTTATCGCCTCACCGTTCTTGATGTAGTAGCCCTGGTACGCATACTTAGCCGCGGTCTTGGGGTCCACCAACCGTCTCCAGGAATAAACAAAGTCGTTAGCGGTGACGTTTTCACCATTGGTCCATTTTGCGTCCTTGCGAATCTTGAATGTGTAAATTTTACCGTCCTTGGAAATCGTCCAGGACTCGGCTTGAGCCGGAAGCGGTTCCAAAGTTTGTGGGTGCACCGTAACCAAACCCTCAAAGAGTTCGCTGATAATGTGGTGCTCGGGGACGCCAGACACGATGTGAGGATCCAGATCCTGAACTTCGGTCCCGTTGCCCCAGTTCAGCACTTGCGGTGCGGGGCTCTGGGCGGAAAAACAAGCGACAGAAAATACCAAGGCGACCAAAACTCCAGCCGCTCTGAGTGATCGAAATTGGAAAGTGCCTCTAGTGCGCATTGGATTCCTCCATCGTAAGTCCCCGTAAGCCTCAGTCCAACCAACGGTGGTCTCTCGCATGATTGCAAAGGGGTTGCCAAGAACGATTACCCCCACTCAATCTCAGAACAATCTGTATTGTCTACTGTGTCAAGCCGCATGCTCGGGCCGGGGCTTGGGGAGCTAACTGCTTAATATGAAAATGAATTAACTGGAGCCGTTGCCGAGCTGATGCGGTGCGTTGGGCCAGGAATCCAATAACCGGCCGAGGTAGACACCAGCTTTCGCAATGGGGCCTTTTGACACCGGTTCTAAAAAACGGTGCGGGTTGGGTCTACTCTGACCCCAGCAAGCCTTCTTTTAGTCCCGAGTTCGGGGGGTTGCCTATCCAAAGCCGCAGCAGTTGCGAATCAATCCCTGCGCCTTCGATTTTACCCAGCGCTTTTTCGTCCAACGAAACTTCCACTTTGTCTTTCAGAAAGAGAAAACTCATCGACTGGCCATCTTTTACGGCGGTCATCATGGCATTCAAGTTGTCGAGGGCGGGAGTAAATCGCTCGCACTCTTTCTCGCAGTTGTTCTCAAATCCTGCTTTCCACGCTTTGGTGAGGTCGTTCTTGGAGACGGAGCGCACAAATCGCATCTGAATTTTTTTTGGGCCGTCGGCTTCCAGAAGTGTTTGGCTTGCTTTGGATTTTTTAGGAACGTAAAGCGCAGCGACGTAGACATCTACTTTAAAAATGGTCGCCTCCCGTATTCCAATTCCGTTTAGGGCGAGTGTTTTTCCCGAAACGGTGATCGTATCTGGAAAGTCTATTCCAGCCTTCTGTGCCGAGAACAGCGCGGCAAACGGAACAATCAGCCCAAAGACAATGGCGAAAGTACGCATCGGTCCCCTTTCTGTATTGCACTGTACCGTTACGACAGGGCAGGTTCCCTTGTAAACAAAGAAGAATAAACGTCTTTAATCGGATTCTTTAAAACATTTTGGGCCCTAATGGGTCTCTGAGGAGAGCTTCCATGGTACGCCACTTGCGTTTGGCACTAGTATTGGCGCTCGGAACAAGTTTGTTCCCAGCGGAAGGGTTTGGCCGCTCATACAAAGTAAAATACTTGGAAAATACGAACGGTCGAATCGTGTTGAGTCAGGGTTGGGTTGCCGCAAGGGCGCCTAAGAGTGGCTGGCTTGAAACTCGTTACCCGCAAACTGTCCAGGAACACACAGCACTCGACACTAATACTGTAGTGGAACTGGTGGCAGCGGATTCCGAGATCTTGCAGCGCGAGTTAGTAAACCGAAACGTTTCTCCTAAGGCCTTCGATCCCATGGACTTTATTGAGGCGGATGAAGAGGTGGTTACACTGGTAGATAGTGGCCCCTCCGAAAATCGCATCGATCTCGTGTTTATGGGGGACGGCTATACCGCAGCGGAGCGCGACAAGTTTTTTGAGGACGCTCGTCGTCTGACAGACGACATGTTTAAGGGAGATACCTTTAGAAGCTACCTCCCTGTCTTCAATGTGCATGCCGTTTTTAAACCGTCGAATGTATCTGGAATCGGAGCGGGTAGTGAGCCCAAAGATACAGCGTATGGGCTCTATCGTGAGGGCAATACGTTGCGTGCGATCTTTGCCACCAATACCTCTGCAGCACGCCGTTCGTGCGCGCAGGCTCCGGATTGTGACTATCCAATCTTGATGGCAAACGACCCGTACTATGGCGGACTTGGTGGAGAATTTGCCATCACCACCAGCTCCCCCACTAGCGGTACTAAAGTTCTGAGACACGAACTCGGTCACAACTTTGGAAAAGTTGGGGAAGAGTATGATGGGGGCGGTTACTTCGGCGCGAACACCTCTTCTTCGGTGGGCAGCTTGAAGTGGAGCCATTGGACGGAGGGGAGTGTGGCGGCAGAGCCGGCGATCGCTCGCCACATTGAGTGGCCCTGGCACCACCTTTCCGAAGGGCCATACTCTGCTAGCTTTCGAAGTAATGGCGCATACCGTTACTTCGAAGTGCAATACAGTGCTTCGGGGGTCGAAACCGACGACACGCTTGATTTCCGTTTGGATGGCGAGCGGTTACCGGCACCTAGTCCTGGCCACAGTGATCGGGAGTTTGTGGAGTACTTCCATGACGGCGGGCTAACCTCGGGGTCACACAAGATAACCGTGGAAGAAAAAGTGCACGATGGAAACAACTGGTTATCCGATCTCACCGTCTATGAGTACGGTGATGAGTATCATTTTGATCCAGAGCATGTCGGGGCGTACCCTTTATTCAGTGAGTGGGGATCGATTGCGGGCTATAGACCCACCCATGAAACCTGTTTGATGCGTAACATGAAGTCGGTTCGTTTCTGCCCCATCTGCCAGGAAAATAACTGGCTGCAATTTTTCCGCAAGGTCTCTTTGATCGATGGCGTGGAAATTATCCCAGCGGGGGCCAACTATGAGGCCCACTTGCGGGTTCCATCCTTGGGTCAGTTCCGCAGCGAGGTTGTGAATGCCGATGAGCGTTTGGACGTTCGGTGGTACCGCAACGGGGAACTTGTGGGGTCTTTGGAAGGGCAGTTGGTCGGGCAAATCCCCGCCGTGCAGGCGAGCGATAACTGGGAAGTGGAAGTGCAATTCCATACCCCAGAAGTCCGAAAGGATTCGAGCGGACTGCTTGTTGCCCGAAAGAGGATTCGAGTAACTAATTAATATTTATTAGCTTTCTGCTCACGTCCTAGCGGTCGTTGATCTTGGGCGCCCGACTTGTGTAAAGTCGGGCGCGTCGTATGGTGAGGGGGCGCTTTTGGAGTAGCGCCGCGTGAAATTCGGTACCCACATTCTGTTGGCCCTCCTGGTCTTTTGTGGGGGGGGCTTCGCTGGTCAGCCGCCCGCTGACGAGAACCCGGATCGTTTCGTTTCGGCAAGCAGGCTCCACCCTCCGGACGTTGTTAGCTCGGCTTCAGAGCGGGAGATCCGCACGAGTCTCCATTGCATTGAAGTGACGTTGGGAGAAGCCGGCTGGAAAAATAAGCACAACAAGCGGTTTTATAACTGGCTCTTTCGCTACGCGCCTTTCGTGCTGAGCGAACAAAGAGAGTTTTGTGGCCTAAACGGGTGTCAGGATCTGGATTTTCTCCGCGATTTTTTCCGCTACAATCCAAAGCCCCACACTCGACTGGTTCCTGACGAGTTTATTGTGCGTAACCCCGACGACGAAGTAGTTCGAAATATTCTTTTGGTGGGAGCTCACCCGCGTGAAGTGGAGTGGCTGCTCGCGAACTCTTCTGCGGGGCGCATCTTTGCTATTGATCATTCCAGGGGTGCAGTGAAGATGCTCAAGCAAACTGCCGAGAAACAAAATTGGCCGGCCGACCGGGTACGGATTAGAAAAGTGAGCATTCTTCACAATGACTTTGAGCGGATTCTTGCGGAGATGAATGACGGGAACCTTCCGCGGTTGCACTTTGTTTTCGCGATGTGGTCCGCCTTTTACGAGTTTAACCCGTCGGAGCAGGAGCGGCTGCTGAGCCGGGCACATGATCTCTTGCACAGCCCAGGCGGCCTAGTGATTGACTTTCTCTCCGATCCCATGCGTGCCGCTGAGCCGTTGGGGTACCGAACCGTGACGATCAACCTGGAGCAACTTGGTTTGGAGCCTCAACTTGTTACTCGATTGCGAGCGTCCGATCCGCCGCCACCGCTTAACGTGTACATTCCCGGCCGTCAGCGGTTTATGGAAATGGTGGAACGCGCAGGGTTTGCCGCCCAATCCGGATTTGTCGACAGCCAGTCGCCAACTTTTCTCTACAATGAGGATCGCCAGCCGCGAGCGCTCTATCTTTTCGAACGGCGTGATTAGTTACGAGCGCTTGGTCTTGAGCGTAAAGACGGTAACTTCGGACTCACTGAAGTACCGAACGGGTAGGGCAATGGTGCCTGCGCCAGAACTAGTATAACCGATCATTTGTTTGTGCTTCCATAGCCCGCGCGCGCGGGATCGGCCGGCCGTATGGTGCGTGAAAATTGGGTACCCCCCTGGTAGACAGATCTGTCCGCCGTGGGTGTGCCCGGCAAGGTAAAGACGGTAGTGATTGGCTTCGGCCATGGCATACATTTCCGCGGAATGCACAAACGCCATTTTGAACAGCTTGGGAGAAGTCTCCAGGGCCTCGAGGGCATATTCAGTATAGTAATAGTGAACGTCGTCTACTCCCGTGAAGGCAATTTTTTGCTTTTGGCGCTCCACCTCCACAGTTTCGTTTGCGAGGACCCGAATTCCCAAATTTTGAAAATCATTTACCATGTTGACTGTGTCATGATTTCCTAGTGTCGCGTAACACCCGTCCACGGTTTGGATCTCATTCAGAATGGTTTTGAGGGGAGCTAGAATCTGTCGGTAGCCATTGTAAATTTTTTCCCGAAAATCTCCCGTGAAGATAGCGAGATCTACTTTTCCCTTGATCTGCTTTACGGCCGTCGCAATGCTGTGTTCAATCCCGGGAGTGAAATCCAGGTGCAAGTCCGTCAGATGAAGGACGCGATACCCGTCAAACGCAGAAGGGAGGTCGTCGAATTCTAATGTGATTTCTTTTAGCCTTACGTTTTGGGCGTTTCGTTTGCCTCTTCCAAAAAGACCGAAAACACGCAGAAAGAATCCTGCAAGGATGGTGAGTTGTTCGAAGAGCTCCCAACGCCTGCGGAAACTGGCGCCTGCTGGTTGGGACTTCGCCGATAGCGCTTCTAGTGCCGCACGTTTCGTCGCCCACAGCATGCGCTGCGTCGGCAGCGGCGTCGCCGCAGGAATGTCAGATTGGGAATACGAAGAGGGTTCGCTAGGCTTTGAGGTCATGGCGTCCATGGCTTTTGTAAATATTGTCGGAAGAACAAGGGTTTAGGTTGAGAAAAAGACGATCGGCAAAATGGTGGACCCGATCGGGATCGAACCGACGACCTCTTGAATGCCATTCAAGCGCTCTCCCAGCTGAGCTACGGGCCCATTTTCGAGATACCCACTGTGCTTGGGACTGAGCCGACCAACTTAAGCAATCGTGGCTGAAAACGCAAGCTTGGAAGGGCAGAAGGCCTAGGTCCCAGTCTTTGCGGGGCGCTCCAGGCCCAAGGCCAAGTGAACCGCATTGCGCGTGGATTTCTTCGCGCTGTACATTGCTTCGTCCGCGAGCTGTAGCAATGTTTCACGTTCTGCGGCGTGGACCGGGTACGTGGCTATACCGATACTTACCGTGGTGCTCAGTTTCTGATCCTGGATAATGAACACTCGCCTCTCAATGTTCTTGCGGATACGTTCGGCGATGACTCGCGCCCCTTCGGTGTCTGCATTGTGGAGAATCACCACAAATTCGTCTCCGCCGTAGCGAAAGGCCGGATCAATACCCCTGACGGCGTTTTTTATGGTTTTGCCGATGGCCACCAGAAACTCGGATCCGATAACATGACCATATTTGTCGTTCACTTGCTTAAAGTGATCGACATCAATAAAGAGAATCGAAAAACTCTGATTGGGATCACGGCACTTCATGATGGCATTCGTGATGGCGAACTTCAAAAAGCGCGAGTTATAAAGCCCGGTCAAATCGTCCACAAAAGTCTGCTGTTTTAGCTCTTCAAACTTCTGGAGATTGAGTAAGCATAAATCCCCGTGCTCCTGGATGAGCTTGGCCATGGATAGGTGACTTAGCTCCGATTTGTCCACTCCCCAAAGCAAAATGGAACTCTTGGGATAGTTCTGGCAGGCCAGCAGGACGTTGCATTTGTTGCCTTTTGTAGGGTGAACGAGTGGCTCGTCGAGCCGTTCCGGGAACGCCTGATTGGGAACTTGTGCCAATACTAAGGAGGTGGGTGTGTTCTTGGGAACGGAGCAAAGTACCTCGGTATCGGTAAAACTGTCGCCTTCCGCTTCCAGCCAGGCGGCGCCTTCGCAATGCATCACAGATTGCATGTACTCTAGAGTGTATAGTTGGACCAACGTGGGGGTGGTACAGCTGGAAATCTGTGTTACGGCCCTAACCAAGCCGGTTTTGGAATCGTCCGGGGCCAGCCGCTGGATCATTTCCTGGTGCTGCTGGCATTTTCGGACGCTCCACGCAAGCTCCTCCGGGCTTGTGGGCTTAAGCAAAAAATCTGCGAACCCGCTTCGAATGCATTGGAGCGCGACTTGGGCTGAGTCGGAACTGGATAGTGCAATCAAATCTGTCCCTGGAAATTGACGACGGATCTGCTGTAGTTGAACTTCCAACGGCGAGCTGAGGCAGTCCAGGTCAACAATGAGAACGCCCGGTTCCTCTTTTTCATAGTTCATCAGACTCATGTAGCGAGAGAACCACACCACCTTTTCGCAAAGCGGCCACAGGGCGTGCTCGTACGGGTGGCGGATCTCGTCCTGAGGCTGAAGTACGAAGATATGTTTCTTATTCAGGCGGTCCGATAACATGAAGCACCGTTCCAAGCTCCCGTAGGGAGTCTAGACACTGATCGGCTGCTTTTGGCCCACAGATTATGCGCGTTGCGTCTTCGCTTTACTCGCAGACTTGCGTCGCCTGGATCTCGCGGCCTTCTCCATCCAGCAATACTAGGTGGGCGCAGGACTGGCCTTGCCGCACCGATTGCGCTTCATTGAGGTCGATGGTGAAAGAGACGCTTTGGCCTGTTTCCAGTAGCCGGCGCCCGAAGGAACCAAGCACAACCGGTGTTTTTAAGACGCGATGCTCCAAGAGGCGTACGAACCAGGCGTCGGGCGCTTCTTTCGCAAAGGCGCCCTGCAGCTGGAATCGCCGCTCACCGCGGCAAGAACTACCCGCGAGGCTTACGGTGCTATCCAGCTCCAGTCCCCCCGATGTAAGCAAAGTCCCGTCTTCACAGAATACCATGTACGGGAAGTCCGTCATGAGATCGTAGAATTTCTTTGCGGTCTGAAATTGCAGATCCAGTGAAGCGTATGTCGCGGCATCTTGCTCGTTCCAGACCGAGTTGAAGTTCAGCACGTCCCCTTGGATGCGCAACGTCTTTTCGGTCATTAGTTCTCTGAGTTCCGCAGACGCCGAGGCTTTGAGCGGCGCGAAGTTGTTTTGTACCACGGCCTCGATGACTCCCGTTTCACTGGGCGCTTCCACTCGGACGGCGAGGCTGTAGGCTCTTAGTACAACCTCGATGTCGGCAGGTTTTTCGTTGTTTGCTGGAGCACTGATGTCCACCTCGTAGACCCCGGCTTTCCCAATGTTGGTGCGGGTGTAGATCGGAGGTTGCGGGGCGTCCCGATCCGGATCCGAGAAGTTCTTTACGAGTCGCCCGTCCTGATCGAGTAACTGGCCCCAAACTTTTGGCCCGCTAGTGCGCAGCTCAATCTGTGCGGCCGTGGTTCCAGCCGGCAAGTCGACAAAGGTGCGTAAGGTCTCCCCGACGGCTACTTGCTTATTCAACTTGTAGGTGAAGGAATTGGCGTCGCTCAGCACAAACGGGCGGATCACTGTTACCGGAATTTCAAAGGCGATGAGGCCGGTCGTGTCGTCAATCGCAGATATCTTTTCCGAAAGCAGGCCCGTGTGCCCATCTAGGTCGAGCTTCACCTGGAAACTACGAGGGGCCCGAGAGTGTACCCAGAAGTTCTCTGGGAGCTGCACCCAATCTGCACTGGATTCCAACTTGAACGTACGCAGAAACAGTGTCTTTGTTTCGGCGGCCGTTCCAGCGGGGAAAACAGGGCTAACCGTTACGGTAAACGCATTGCTGGGCGCTTGTCGCGAGCGAACGAAGATCCCTTTTCCTTTTCCGTCCGGTGCCACGGAACTGTTGACCGTCACATCATATTCCATAGGAAGCGAGGCGTCCGTTTGCGCCAATTTTTCAAAAGCGCCCGGAATGTTCATCAAGCCGTGGCCTTGCTCAATCCACTTTAGATTTGCAACAGGTTTTGCGCCGTTGTAGACCGCCTGCGTGACGGAAACGCGATCCGTGGGCAAGCCTTTGTCCTTGGCCGCACTCAGAAGCACTGCCAACGCGCCGGTGACTTCGGGTGCCGCCATGGAAGTCCCGCGATAATTTTCGTGTCCGCCCGCCCAGATGGGTAGACTCGAAACGGCGCTGCCCGGAGCCGATATGGATGGTTTCCAGCCACCGTCTGCACGCGGACCAACCGATGAGAAGTACCACATGTTGTCGCGATCGACGCCTACATAGCCGTAGTTGTCGTGCGCGGTTTGTTTAGAAATGTACGCTCCTGGCGTGATGGCGCGATCGGCGCCGGCAGGCGTACCAATGGTTTGGACTCCGGGACCTTCGTTTCCGGCGCTGATTGAGAACAACACGTTCTTTTCGAGAGCGACCTTATCGACATACTTGTCGATCGCACTCCGGCCGAGATCGGAACCTGCGCGAATGCCGTAACTGATATTGATAACCTGAGCCCCGTTTTCTACGGCGAAGTCGATGGCTAGCATCTTTGATGCTGTCGTGGTGGATCCGCCGGAAAGCCTGTTGTCGCCGATTTTGCCGACAATGACTTGTGCCCCAGGGGCCACACCAGTCAACCCGTCTTCAGAATAACCCACTGCAATGCCCGCGACGTGCGTACCGTGAGATCCATCGTCAAAACAGAGTGTTGCGATTGAGCCTTCATCAAGAATGTTAAATGCAGCAGAAAGCGTTTTTCCCTCGCCAAGTTTTACGAATTGATGAGAGTCTGCGTAGTTGCTCAGCTCGACTTCGTCGCCGAAGATGCGGTTGTGATTCGTGTCGACGCGACCAAATAGTTTGTTCCCTTTCTTGTAGGTAATCACACCCATGTCCTTGAAGGTTTCCGTGGGGATGTCGATGTTTGCGGCGGCGTACGCTCCGAATCTATAGTCCGAGCCGTCCACGTCTTTTACGTAGTACTCGATCCCGCTGACGGACTTGAAAATAAAGTTGGCGTCCACTTCGACTGGGCTAAGTTCCAGGCGCCCCTGTCCGGAGAAGTCTTGAAAGTCAGTGATCTTGATTTTACCTTCGGTGGTTTTTTTGAGCAGGGGGTGATCGAGCTCAATGCCAGTGTCTAATACCGCTATCGTGATACCCCGGCCATCATAGCCCGGGTTGGCCTTAATAAAACTGCGTGCGCCCATTTCTTCCGCTGGGATGAGCTTGAGTAACGTGGAGAGATCGCTCCTTGTGCGGCTCCCATCAGTGGGAGTCATCGCTTCGCGGTGGTTGTGCGTAACGGTTGCCTCACAGGCACGCAAGCGTAGGAATTCCGGCTTCTGATCTGTCATCAGAACGCCGCGCTGGTTGCGGTACAATACCTTTGCGCCAGAACTAACGAGCTCCGATTCGCACCGAACAGAATCCTCGAAGGAGTTCGCTATAAGGATGGACTCTACGCGCGTAGCATCCACCAATTCAGGTTTGGAAGAGGGGGCGTTTTTCGAACACCCCAACAATGCAAAAATACACGCAAAGAAAGTTAAGGCCGTTACTCTCATGTTCCCCCCAAAACCCATTAGCACCCGTCACGTAAAACGAGCGCCACCTTTCTACGCATGACATGACAGGACAAGGGATGTCAAATCGGTTGCGGGAAGGATTCTATCCCCTGGTGCAAGTTGCTAACACCTTAGGGCCTTTTTCCTCTAATTTTCTATCAGCCCTGTGGGGGAGAGATAGAGAAACGGCCGTTCGCTCAGCAGCGTCACCCAATGGATCTGTTCGGCAATGGAGGCTACAGGCCACGGCGTTTTCGCTTCGGCTTTAAGCCAACCGCCATCTCCAAACGGAGAGAACAACGACGGCGCGGCGGCCAATACATAATAGTCGAAGGCGTTCGAAGATAGCCCCACCCGCTCTGCGGCCGCTTCGATAGCGTCCAAATAACTGCCGGTTTTGTCGACCAACTTCTTGGTTTGGGCTTCCGCGCCGGTCCAGACTCGGCCTTGTGCTTCGTCGTGGGCCTTGGAGACGCTAAGCTGGCGCTGCTTTGCCACGTATTCCACGAAACTATCGTAGTATTGATCCAAACGTCGGTTCAGAATTTTTCTACCGCCCGCGCTTAGCCCTCGATCCTCTGAGTACAGATCTGCGTAGGGGGCATCGCTTAAGATCTCTTTTCGGAGATCAATTTTCTGATACAACTTGGATGCATTTACTTTGCCCAAGAAAACACCAATAGAACCCGTCAATGTCGTGGGAGCAGCAAAAATTTCACTTGCGGGAGCGGAGATCATGTAACCGCCGCTTGCTGCGTAATCGCCCATCGAAACGATCACCGGCTTTTTCTTTTTTGCTCTTTCAATCAGAGATGCGATTTGTCGACTGGGCAGGATCTCGCCCCCAGGACTGGAGACCCGTAACACGATCGCTTGCGTGAGCGGATCCCCCACCGCACTCTCAAAGAACGCTTCCATTTTCTTGTAGGTGATCTGAGGGCTGCCTGCAAAGCTAAGCAGTGCACTGCGCCCTTGCAGAATATCTCCACTCGCGACAATCACGGCAATGCGTGGGCGCAAAGCAATGGAGTCCTGCATCACCCTCGCATCATCGGTAAAGACTGCATTCACTTGCTCTTTGCGATCCGGAAAGGTTTCGATGGCATCGACAAGCTGCCACTCTTTCGCTTCTTCCGGGGAGAAGAGTGCGTGTTCAAGTACCTGATTCCATTTTTTGCGCGAGATTTTTCGGTGTTTGTCGAGAAACGCAAACAGATTCTGTTCGAGTGAACGCAGGCGTTGTATTGAGGCCTCTTTGGACGCCTCACTTGGACTTTTGCGCGTAAACGTTTCCGGCGCAGACTTGTACTTGCCTTTTGCGAAGAGTTCCCCTTCGATGCCTATTTTGTCGAGTGTCCCCCGTAGGTAGTACCGTGCTTCGCGCAAGCCAGCTAACTGTAGCTCCGCCCCTTCTTCTATATAGATGCGATCCGCGGCCGCGGCGACGAGATACTCCTTCAGACCCGCGTTGCCCAAAAAGACCTCGACCTCCTTACCTGCCCGCCGCGCGCGTGAAATGGCGTCGGCGAGGTCGTGAGCGGCCGCCAACCCCAACGGAAAGGATTTCAGATCAATGAGTACGACTTCGATCCCGGGATCTCTACTGGCCTCATCCAACCGTTTTAGCAAATCGAGAAGACTTGGCCGATCGCTGCCCAGTAGCCCACCGCTTACGGGCTCCTCTCCAACCGCGCCATTGACTGTCATCTCAAGACCGGAGTGAAAACTAATTAGTGATGAATACGGTTTGACCGAGAACTGCGCGCCAATGAGCACGGACCGTGCCGGCGTCTGAGGTTCAAATGCAGAAAAGTAGCTGGTGAAGCCGAAACTAATCTGCAACCCTACTTGCCACCTACGCTCATGGTGGTAACCGGCGCGGACACGGATCCCACGTGCGACTTCTACCTCGGCATTAGCCTCATAGCCCACGGCTTTAAGAAAGTTGTTCGAATAGGTATTAATGTCTAGCGTTAGCCGAAGAGGATCGATCGGGTTTAACAACAGCCCTGCCGTGTAGCGCGTAGGTACGAGTGAGCCGTTGTGGGTGGGTTGGTTTAGCCCTTCCGCCAAAAGTGCCAGACTGAATCGTTGGTGGGCGCGCAGCTGCAAGCCCATGGTGAGCGAATCGTAGTGGCTTAAGGCGGAAGTGTCTGACCGTGTGAAGGCGTAGCGGATGCCATAGTAAAGATATGGTGTGAACGGCAGTCCAAGTGCGAAACTGTAGCGGTTGAGTTCGCCCGTCGTACGGACTAGGTGTTCAATCCCAAAACCCAGCCAGCCAGTTGAAAGCGAGAAGACATAGTCGTTGTTTTGATTGGCGTTTAGGCTTGTGGAAAAGGCACCAAGAGGAGTGACCCCATTCAGGTTCGTTTGGAATCCAAGCGCTGCCGGATTGGTGAATACGCTGCGAGAATCATAAGTGCCGGCGATGGAAGTCGTATACTCCACGTTGTCCTTTAGAGCATCTGCCGCGAAGGCGGTGAAAGACGCCGTTAGCAGGACTGCTATCCATTCATAAGTACGCATTTTTCCTCCAAGCATCGGGTCTTTGGGTACGTATTGCTTCCATCGGGCGGCTTTGGTAGCCTACCTCATTCTCCAACACCTGGGGAGGCCCCTACGGAGGGATGTTCGATGGCGATGGACGCGTTAGAAAAAGAGCGGTTGAGGCGAAAAATGGCGCTGAAGATGGAAGCGTTCCAGGGTAGCCAGGGGACTGTCGTGTGTGTGAGCGGTCATTGGGTGGACGAAGAACACGGTTGCGAGCTCTGTGAGAGAGTGCACGGGCACGAGATATTGATTTTGAAGAACCGCAAAGGCCGAAAGCTAAAAGCCGATGCCAAGTGCGTAGCCGAGATGGTGAAATTTCGCGTTACCGATGTGGAAGATCTTGAAAAGTGGCTTGCGAAAATGGGTGAGCTTCGTGCGGAGGCCCAGCGCCGCAGGGAAGATGAGAAAGCAGAACGAGAAGCCGAGCGCAAACGGCTGGAGCGAAAAGTAATTGTACGTCGCGGCCCCCGCGAGAACGCCTAATGTCTTTGCGTATCGAAACTCTCGCAATCGGCGATGAGCTTCTCACCGGAAAAATTGCCGATACTAACTCCCAGTATGTTGCAGGCCAATTGTTTGCAAACGGATTAGTCCTTAGCGCGACTTCCGTTATTCCGGACAACCCGGATGTGATTCTGTCCTACTTTAATAGTCTTTCTGAACGAGCTGACGTGGTGGTGGTGTTTGGCGGACTTGGCCCGACGACAGATGACTTGACGGTGGACTGCGCCGCTCGAGCTATCAAGTCAGATACTGCCATTTATTTTCCGGCTAAGGAGCGGTTGGAGAAGATGTACGCGGACCGGCGGCGCACTGTGAACGCCGATGCACTCCGGCAAGTTCGGTACCCGCGCAATGCAGAGCCTTTTGCGAATGGTGTGGGGCTCGCCCCGGGTTTCACAATGTCCTTGGGCAAGTGTCGTTTCTATTTCCTCCCGGGAGTTCCAGCGGAGATGCGCCCTATGGTCGAAGACTCTGTTCTGCCTGGGATCCTAGGCATTGCAGGAAAAACGGCGCGTCTGTTGAGTCATTCGTGGCACTGCATGGGTATTGCCGAGTCCGTGCTCCAGGGTTTGATGCATCCCGTAGAAGCAAAGCTGCCCGCTCACGCCCGTATTGGGTACCGCACCAGCCCTCCGGAAAACGAAGTTGTGCTGTACTATCAAAACCTACCTGACGGAAATGGCATGGCCGAGTTTGAAAAACTTTGCGGCGAAGTGCGATCCGCCATCGGTACGTATGCCTACTCCGAGCGCTACGATACGCTAGAAGGCGCTGTCGTGAGCACTCTACGTGCGCTGAATCAGCGGATCGCATTGGTGGAGTCCTGCACGGGTGGCCTTGTCACCCATCGGCTCACTCGCATTCCCGGAAGTTCCAACGTGGTCTGGGGAGGGTACGCGGTATACCGAGTGGAGGCTAAGGCTGAAATGCTGGGCGTCACGCTCCAATCAGAAGCCGAAGCTGTTTCCAAGGCTTGTTCTCTTCGCTTGGCGCAGCAGGCCCTTAAGTCTAGCGGGTGCGATGTGGCGGCTGCCATTACTGGGTATATGGGGCCTGATGGGGGAACAGACAAGGATCCGATTGGAACCATCTATATGGCGGTCGTGAATCGATCGCGAGTGGCAGAGCGTCGGGCGATAGTAGATCGGCCGGAGCGCGAACGGAAGCAGTGGGCTGCTTCCGCCGTGCTCCTAGACGAAATTTTACGGTTCATTCAAGCGGGCTAGTCGTTGTCTTCTTCGTAGGAAGCCGCCGCTTTCTTTGCAAAGTCATCATCATCGTCTGAATCAAATGAGTTGCTTTCGAAGTCTTCCGTATCGTCAAATTCGGAAACCTCGGCGGTTACAACTTCCATCGTTTCCTCGACGGACTTTGGAACGACTTCCACCGGAACTTCTCGGGGAACAATATTGAGCTTAGGACGTTTGGCCTTGGCGGCTTTTTTCCCCTTGGCTTTGGCTTTCTTCTTAGCCGGCTTTTTGCCGCCCTTTTTTTTCGCCTTTGCTCCGCCTTTTTTCTTGGTACTTGTTTTTTTCTTTTTCGCCTTTTTGGCTTTCTTTACTTTCTTGCCCGCCTTCTTGGTGGTTTTTTTCTTTTTGCCACCGGGGCGACGCGTCTTCTTTTTCTTCTTCTTTGCCATGCCCTGACTCCTTTTCTAATTTGTGTCCACTGGCTTCAAGTGGGATTTGGTCCCAATTTGTATTGCAAATGTCGGTAAAAGAGTTTATCCATTAAATATACCTAGCGTAAATGTCTTTCTTTCATATCGGCAGTTAAGGGAAAAAACGAGAAAAGCTTAGCAGTACAGCAGGTCATTAGGGGGGAATATGGCCGCGAAACGCAAACTCAAGGTCTCCGCAAGGAAGACTTCTAAACCAATAGCTGCGTCTAAAGCCGCAGTCCACAAAGCCAAACGCAATCTAAAGCTCGTCTCCGCTAAAGCTTCGGAAAAGTCCAAGAAGCAGGAGAAAGCGGAGGTTGCGGAGGCGTCGGAGGCCGGCAAGCCGAAAAAAACCGCCAAGAAAAGAATGGGTGGTGGGATCTCGGAACGGCTTCTCGAGGCTATCGAACGTCGCAAGCGTGAGCGTGGTGAAGAGGGCGAAAGCAGGATAGCGCAGCTATTCAAAAAACCCGCTGGACGGCGAGGCCGGCGCCCGAAGAACATCGAATATGGTTCTTCCAACGGTGCGGAAGAGGATTTCGCCGCCACCGATCCGGAAGCCGAACGCTTGGAGTACGATACTGGAATCAGGGTCGGCTATTCAGTCGACGGAGATTCCATGTTGTTTGAGCGCTCAGACGACTACGACGAAGAACTTGATTTCGGCTAAGCGCCGCGCTTGAGTTCTCGTTGGGTATTGGGTAACTGTTTCAACATGAAGCAGCCTCAATCTCGAGTAAAAGCCGTCGAGTGGCGCGGTGACGCGTGTCACTTATTGGATCAAACCCAAATTCCCGGAAGGGAAGCCTATCTCGAGTGTCGTCACTACCGCGAAGTTGTGAGCGCCATACGCTGCTTGGCAGTGCGCGGCGCTCCAGCAATAGGGGTCGCGGGTGCTTTTGCGGTGGTGCTGGCGGCACAGGCCGCCTGCGACCAAAAAGACCCTCAGGGCTTTTTTGAAGAGGCTTTGACGGAAATTCGCGAGGCGCGTCCGACGGCAGTCAATCTTTCCTGGGCCGTGGAGCGCATGCGGGGTGTGGCCCAATCCACCGGACAGGATCCTAAAGCGCTTCTAGATGAAGCGCGGGCGTTGCATGAGCAGGATATCCAATTCAACTTAGACATCGCGCGCTACGGCTTAGAACTCTTCGACCGGAAGATTTCAGTTGGGACTTACTGCAATACTGGGGACTTGGCGACAGGGGGGATCGGTACCGCCTTCGGCCTGATTCACGGGGCGTATCTCAACGATCGCATCAAGCATGTCTACACATGCGAAACCCGGCCAGTACTGCAGGGGTTGCGGCTAACGGCCTGGGAGCTCTACAAGAATGAGATACCTTTTACTGCCATCTGCGACAACATGGCGGCTTCTTTAATGGCCGCTGGGAGAATCGAGGCCATCTTTTTGGGAGCCGATCGGATTGCAGCAAACGGCGATGCGGCAAATAAAATTGGGACCTACGCCTTGGCGGTGGCTGCCAAGTACCACGGTATTCCCTTTTACGTCGTTGCGCCCAGCTCAACTTTTGACCTGAGTTTGGCCTCAGGAACTGAAATCCCAATCGAGCAGCGCGACGCCAAAGAAATCTTGGCGGTATTGGGAGAGAATACTCCACCGGAGCCCTGGCCGGTTTACAACCCCGCGTTTGACGTGACGCCCCACGCGTTAATTACCGGCATAGTGTGCGAACGCGGGATTCTACGGGCTCCCTACGTAGAGAGTATCCGCTCCGCGCTGGGTTAGAGGACGAATGCCGCGCTTGCCTTGCAGCAAGTCCCTGTAAGGCGGACCTGTTTTGGGTTAGACTAAAAATCCATGGGGGAAAAAGCCGACAATCGTCTTCCGGAGTTGCGCGAGGTCGTTAAGGAACAGGACCGGCGCGTCTACAACTTTTGCGAGTATATGCTGTATGAACCTGCGCTCGTGGCTCCTTTAGTCATAAAGGTTTTTGCAGAATTTGGCCGGGTATACCGCCGCCTGGAGTCGCAGACCGCTCCGATGTCGGATGACGAGCTACGGATCCGTCTTTTTCAGGTCGCATGGACCTTTATTCAGCGTCACCTAGCCGCCCAAGAGCACAACCTTCATTTGGGACGGGACACTCGGGATCTAAAGAACTTTGGGCGCGATCTACTTACTGGCGCGAACGCGGATGAAGCGCAGGTGCGAGAGCAGATTTTTCAACGTATTTTGAGTCTGGATGCAGATCTCCGTGCACCGGTGGTTCTGCGCGACATCCTGAAGTTTAACGATGAGCAAACGATGCAGATTTTGGGAATGCGTTGGGGCGTGTACCGGCACCGCTTAAACCGCGGACGGCTAGACTTTGCAAACTATCTTCGCGGCCGTTTGGTGTCGAATTCCGATAGTGAGGCAACAGTTTAATGGCGATTTCGAAGTTTTTTTGTCAAAACTTACTTTCCGACTACGTTGAGAAATTGCTTCCGGCGACTCGTCAAAACGAAGTCAAGCAGTGCCTGGAACAATATCCGGAATGTCGGGAGATGTACCAGGATCTTGTCTCCACACTTAAGCTTCTAGAAGGGCTTCCCGTGCGGGACATTAGCAACGATGTAGCGGTGAGAATCATGGAGGCGTCCGAAGGGGCGCGTTCCAAAAAAAGTTTGTCGGCGCGAGCAGTCCAGGTCGCTGTTTTTGCAGGGGTTCCTCTGGCAGTTCTACTCGGTATTTCCTTTCTCTATCCGAAATCAGTCCCCGTGGTTTCCCGCATGTTGGCCTCAACAAATGCTGGGGAGTCGGGCAATTTCCTTCGCTATTATCCCCTCTACCATGGAGCCGCGGACGTCCTGGACGCCCAGGGGGCCGTCATCGAACAGGCTGAAACCTTCTCCGGTAGTGTCTGGGAGGAGGGGGGCCTTTCTGCCGAAGAGTTCGAAAGGACATTTCAGCTGCAGGGTGGTAATGTCCCCGAGAAGTGACCCCTGAACTAAAAATCGGACTGGCGCAATTGAATCCTACCATCGGAGATCTCGATGGCAATTTGGCCAAAATCCTCCAGCGTCTTCAGCTGGCGGAAAAAAAAGGTGTCGATCTCCTGGTTTTTCCCGAGTTGAGCCTAACGGGCTACCCACCGAGGGATCTTCTTTTTGAAGAGGCATTCGTATCTCGTCAGTTAGAGGCCCTTGCTAAAATCGAAAAAGCGTCCACTAGCGTTGCCGTCTTCGTGGGATTCGTCGAGCCTAACCCAGAACCCACAGGCCGCCCCTTTTTTAATTCACTGGCGGTGATGCACGAGTGCAAGCGTGTGGCCACCTACCGCAAACGTCTCCTCCCTTATTATGATGTTTTCGATGAACCTCGCTATTTTGAACCAGGCGCCGATCCAGCAATCGTCGAGATAAAAGGGAGAAAAATAGGACTGGCCATTTGTGAAGACATTTGGAACGAGAAAGGGTTTTTGAACCGTCTTTACGCCACTGAGACCATGGGCGATTTAGAAAACGCTGGACTCGATGTGCTAATAGTCCCGTCGGCTTCTCCCTTTCATTTGTTCAAGCACCAAGCACGGGAGCGTTTGTTGTTCCAAGTTTCACAACGTCTTAAAGCGCCCGTGGTGTTTTGCAATCAAGTAGGGGCCAACGATGAGTTGCTATTTGATGGTTGCAGTACGGTTGTGGCGGATCAGAAAGTGATTGCCGCGGGTCCTGCGTTTGAAGAGGCCTTAGTTGTTTGTGATGTGTCGACGGCAGAACAGCCTGCTCTTCCCGTATATCCAAAGAGTGAGGCGGACTGGGTTGTGGGGGCGCTCGAACTGGGGATACGGGATTATGTTCATAAGTGTCGGGCGTCGAATGTGGTGGTTGGGGTGAGTGGCGGCATCGACAGTGCGGTGGTGGCCGCACTGGCCGTGCGTGCGCTCGGACGAGAACATGTGTACGCTTTATCGCTTCCTACAAGGTATACGTCTTGCGGAAGTAAAAGCGATGCACGTTTGCTTTGTGAGACCCTCGGCATCTCGTTTCAAGAGCTTGGCATAGAACCTCTCTTTGAAACGTACCAAAGCCTCTGGCCCCAGTGGTTCGGTCATTCTTTGCAAGGGATCGCTCTTGAGAACGTCCAACCCAGAATCCGTATGACGTTGTTGATGGCACTCGCCAACGAAAAAGGTGCCTTACTGCTCAATACGAGCAACAAGAGCGAAATCGCGACGGGTTATGCAACCTTGTACGGCGACAGTGCGGGTGCGCTTGCTGTGCTCGGTGATTTGACAAAGAGCCAAGTGTACGCGGTGGCCCGGGCGCTGGGTCATCTGGGGATGCCGGTGCCGGAGGGTATTCTGACCAGAGCGCCGAGTGCGGAGTTGCGGGAAAATCAAACCGACTCCCAGTCGCTTCCGGAGTATGACCTTTTGGATACTCTTGTCGAACACCGGGTAGTCGGTGCGCGGGGGGCAGCGTCTTCGGTTCAGGACGGGGCGCTTTTTGACCGCCTCTACGCGCTCAGTGAATTTAAGCGCGCTCAATTGCCCCCCGTTTTGCGAGTCAGCCGCAAGGCGTTTGGCGTGGGCCGCCGCTTTCCCATCGCGAAGCGGTAAAACGCGCGGCGGTGGCTCCTAAGGCGCTAAAAATAATAGGTAAATTTCTTATTGCCCCACTGCGGTCTACTTGGAAAATGACGGTTGCCAGCCTGAAAGTGCGCCCCTATAGTCCTATCCGAAATTGGTTTTGCATATAAAGGAGAACAAACATGAAAAACCTTTCATGGCTTGCCGTTGTGGTCGGTGCGCACTTCGCGCTGGTGTCGGCCCAGGCGGCTACGATTTCCGGTAAGATTGCTTACAGTAAGGATGCCCCTAAAGATAAGCCTATCCGCATGAACGCAGATCCCTATTGTGCGAACGCGAACAAGGCGAACCCAGCCACGGATGAACGCGTGGTGGTGAACCCCAACAAGACGCTAAAGAACGTATTTGTTTATATCAAGTCGGGCGCTAAAAAGGGCAGTGCCCCTACTCAAGCCGTAGTCTTTGATCAAAAAGGTTGTGTGTACCACCCCCACGTCATTGGTGTCCAAGTGGGCCAGCCTTTTGACATCGTGAACAGCGATGCCACGCTACACAACGTGCATTCGATGGCAAAGAAGAATGCTGGTTTTAACATGGGAATGGCGACCAAGGGCCAAAAAGTTACCAAGACCTTTTCTAAGCCCGAAACCATGATCAAGTTTAAATGCGACGTTCATGGGTGGATGACGGCGTATGTTGGTGTGGTGGACAACCCGTACTTTGCTGTGACAGGTGATGACGGTTCCTTCACCCTTAAGGATGTTCCGCCGGGTGATTACACTATCGAAGCCTGGCACGAGAAGCTGAAAACTAAAACCGCGACGGTTAAGGTTGCCGGTGCCGGCGATGCCAAGACCGTGGACATTTCCTTCTAGTTTTTAGATGGATTGGTTGACGTCAGTCTTTAATCTAACGAGCGCTACCGAGGACGCGCCCTTCGTGGGTGTCGTTGTGGTGGCGCTCGTTGTTCTTTTCGTGGTGTTCGACGGCTATCTTTTGGCAGGAGGATCCAGACGCCGCCAAAAGTGTACGCGTTTTGTGCTCGGGCCACTGGAAACTCATTTGTTGTGGACTTTGGTGCCAGTCGCTCTCATCGTGCTCCTCTTGAATTTACCGACTCAGTCTCAGAAATCTCCACGCGTGACTCGGCAGACGACCCCCTCGCAAACTGAAAAAGCCCCCGAAGCCGCAAAGGTTCTTTTTGAATAAGCTAAGAGACTTTTGTCCACGTTGGCTCCATTGGTACGCGGTGCTTACCTCTGCTGCTACGTTATTCTTGCTTTTTGTTGGCGCTCTGGTGACGAGCACCGGGTCCAGTCTAGCCGTGCCGGATTGGCCGCTTTCCTTTGGGCAGTTCTTTCCGCGAATGGTTGGGGGTGTGCTCTATGAACACGGCCATCGAATGGTAGCGGGTACTGTTGGAATATTGATGTTGGGCCTTTGTGTTTGTATGTGGCTGGTGCGGGCGATTCCGCCTTATGTTCGATGGACAGCAACGGGTGCGTTGTTCGCGGTAGTTTTGCAGGCCGTATTGGGTGGGGTAACGGTTTTGTACCGATTACCGCCGGCTGTTTCCGTCGCCCATGCGTGTTTAGCGCAGGTTTTCTTTTGCCTAACCGTTGCGTTGAGCGTCATGACGTCGCGTTGGTGGGTTTCGGTAAAGCCCAAGTCTATTTCAGATCCAAGTTTGTTCTCGCTTCACCTCCACACGCTCCTTCTCGTCGTGTTGTTCTTTTCGCAGCTTGCAATAGGGGCCACCATGCGACACCTCGGGGCTGGTCTAGCTATTCCGGATTTCCCTCTTGCGTTCGGTGGGCTTGTTCCTCCTTTTGACAATGTGGGCATCACGGTCCACTTCTTACACCGCGTGGGAGCCGTGGTGGTGGCGACGATGAGTCTGTGGTTGGCAACGCGCATATATATTGAGCACTTTGATTCCTCGGCGCTAGTTGGCCTCGTGGGGCTTCTCGTTACCTTGATCGCTATCCAACTAGTTTTGGGGGCGATTTCCATCTGGGCGGCCCGTCCGGTTTGGATTACAAGTCTGCACTTAGTGGTGGGCGCCAGTTGCTTTGCTTGCTCCGTCGGGTTGGCGCTCGTGTTTCACCGCTTGTATTCGCCCGCGGAAGGGAAGCGAGTCTTAAGGGCCGCCAATGTAACGGCATGAACTGGGATCGAGAAAAGATAGCCGCCTACTATGAACTTTCCAAGCCGCGCCTCTCGGCTATGGCGGTGATCATGGTCGGTTTAGGGTACGTACTTGCTCGCCGCGTGCTCAACGAAGGGTTCGACTGGCCTCGTTTTTTTGCTACGGCGCTGGGAACGAGCCTGGTAGGCATTGGTTCGGCCGCTTTGAATCAATGGATTGAAGTTGCTAGAGACGCCGCTATGGACCGAACCAAATCCCGTCCACTTCCTTCGGGTCGTCTCGAGCGGAAGTCAGTTCTCTACTTCGGGTATGCTGCCTCTTTGGGCGGGGTGCTGCTCCTGTTGCTATTCGTTAACCCGGTTACTGCGGTCTTGGCGGCTTTTACTCTTTTCTTTTATCTTGCCGTCTACACACCTGCGAAACCGCTATCCTCTTTGGCGACCCTGATCGGTGCTATTCCGGGCGCCATTCCACCGTTAATGGGCTGGACAGCAGGCTACGGAATGATTGCTTGGCAGGGGCTCTTCCTGTTTGGAATCCTGTTTTTGTGGCAAATACCCCATTTTCTCGCGATTGCTTGGATGTACAAAGACGACTATGCGCTCGGTGATTTCGCTGTGCTTCCAGTCGAGGATCCCGAAGGGAGCTCCACGTTCCAACAAGCGGCCCTGTATAGTTTGGCCCTCTTGGTGATCAGCGTACTGCCGACCTTACGTGGGATGGCGGGGACTTTGTATTTCGGTGGGGCGCTATTTTTTGGTGGAATGATGTTGCAGAAAGTCTGGCAGCTTTCGCGCGAGCGCTCGCGCGCGCGTGCCCGCGGCCTGTTTCTTGTATCGATATTATACTTGCCCGCAATCAGCATTCTTCTGGTGCTTGACCAGATCTACTGAGGAACGATGGAAACCGCAGCGATTCACACAAGACATGTCAGACACCAGTACGGTAGGCGAGTTGCATTGGAAGATCTAACCCTTGAAATCTCTTCCGGGGCTGTCTTCGGTTTAATTGGTCCGAACGGCAGCGGGAAGAGTACAGCTTTCAAGGTTCTGTCGACCCAGATGCTTCCGACTTCCGGAGATTTGGAAATCCTCGGTTTTCCGATTTCTCAAGTCGGCGAGATACGTAAGCGAATTGGGGTTGTATTCCAATCACCGGCTTTGGACAAGAAGTTGGGAGTGGCGGAAAACCTGAGGATTCAAGGTTGGCTTTACGGGCTTTGCGGAAAAGAGCTCGACAACCGTATCGTAACCGTGCTCGAGCAATTAGGGGTTCTGGATCGGAGCCGCGATAGCGTCGAATCGCTCTCTGGAGGATTACAGCGGCGAGTGGAAATCGCCAAGGCTTTGCTGCACAAGCCTCGTCTGTTGATTTTGGATGAGCCGACTACTGGCCTGGATGCCCACATTCGACGCGATCTTCTCAACTATTTTCAAAAACTGCGTAGTACTGAAGGGATGACTATTCTTTTTACGACCCACTACTTGGAGGAGGCCGAAGCGTGTGATCGAGTCGCGCTATTGGAGAGGGGGAAACTTGTGGCGTACGATTCTCCCAGAAACCTTACCGCAAGTATGGAGCAAGAAATTCTTACTATCGTGGCAGTGGGAGCCGCGGAATTGAAACAAGAGATCGAAAAGGAATCGGGTCTGCATGTGCATGTTGTCGGCGAAGAACTGCGCGCGGAGGGGCGCGAAGCGCACAAGCGAGTCGCGTGGATAATGGAGCGATGGGGGGATCGCATCGACTCGTTGCGCGTCGGCAAACCCACTCTTGAAGACTATTTCATCAAACAGACGGGACAACGTTACGAAGGGAGGGAGGAGGCACATGCTTAGTCGGGCATACCTGTTGTCGGTTTGGGGGTTGGTGTATCGGGAAATAGTCCGTTTTTTTCGACAGATGAGCCGTGTGATTGGCGCGCTGGGAACGCCGCTGCTATTTTGGTTCCTGATCGGATCGGGTGTCGGCACTTCGTTTCAGTCGCCCTTCGTTCCTGCGGGGATGAGCTATTTGGAATTCTTGTTTCCAGGAACTTTAACTTTAATACTCTTAATGACAGCGATGTTTTCCTCGATCTCCATTATTCAGGACAGGCAGGAGGGATTTTTGCAGTCGATCTTGGTGGCACCCGTGGCATCGGCAACGTTGGTAGGCGGCAAACTTCTGGGAGGCAGTTTGCTCAGTGTTTTCCAGGCAATGCTGCTCCTGCTATTGGTTCCTTTCATAGGTATCCAGTACAGTGTGGCTCTGTGGATCTATTCTGCTTTTGGACTCTTCCTGTTCTCGATAGCGATGAGTTCAATATCTTTCTTTTTTGCCTGGAAAATCCCTTCTGTGCAGGGCTTTCATGCTGTTATGAACCTGCTGTTTCTTCCACTTTGGGTTTTGTCCGGAGCCTTGTTTCCTGCTTCGGCGGCCCCCGGTTGGCTGAAAGCCTGCATGTATCTGAATCCCGTGACGTACGGCGTGGCGAGTATCCGCTACGCGCTGAACCCTTCCCAACTGGAGACTTTTGGCGCCCCGTCGGTTGCGATAAGCTGGGTGGTTTTGGGGGGGCTTGCCGCTCTCGGCTACTTCGTGGATGTTTGGGTGGTTAAGCCAAGGAGGTAGAAAGTGAAAACCCGAAAGTTCTCGTGGTTCTTGACCGCTCTGGTTGCGATGCCAGTTCTGGCAGTGGCGCTCTTTGCCGTTACGTCGGGTTGGTCGGTTGCTAAACCACTCCGCCACGTTCCCGACTTTAGCCTGGTCGATACTGAGGGAAGGGAAGTCCGAAATACAGACCTGCTCGGTAAGGTGTGGGTAGCAAGTTTTATTTTTACGCGCTGTGAGGGTGCTTGTCCGCTTTTGAACAAGAAAACCCAAAAGCTCCAAGAATTCTTTGGCAAAGATCCTCATTTTAGAACGGTGTCCATTTCAGTCGACCCCGAGGCCGATAGTCCGTCTGCGTTAAAGCGCTATGCCGCGCGTTATCGAAAGGATTCTGAGCGCTGGATTTTTTTGACTGGGGAAAGAGCTTCGATCAAGGATCTATTGCAATCAGGTTTTCAGGTCGTGATGCCGGGCATGGAAGATTCTGAAACGGGCATGATCACGCACAGCAATAGTTTTGTTGTTGTGGATCGCGAAGGCGCAATCCGCGGGCATTTCGACATGGATGATGAGGACTCCATGCTCAAGATCAAACGCAGCGTGCACAAGTACTTAGGAAGACGGTTCTAGAGTGCAACCCTATGATCTTATTTTCGTCGGGGGCGGTTTGGCGAACGGCCTTGCCGCTTTTCGCCTCAAGCAGGATCACCCAAAACTCAAAATCTTAGTAATAGAGAAAGACTCGATGTTGGGGGGGAAGCATACTTGGTCGTTTCACGATAGCGATCTCTCCTTACAGTCCCTGTTATGGGCCACGCCGCTAATAACGAGACACTGGGATGAGTATGAGGTGCGCTTCCCGGAGTACCGGAGAGTATTGCGTTCTGGATACAATTCCGTTCGCTCGGAGCAGTTTCACGAAGTGATAGCCCCGTTTTTGGGAGAGAGCCTCCTATTAAATACAGAAGTCCTGGGAGTAGAGTCGGACCGAGTGCATCTTGAGGGGAGAAGCTTCCGCGCACACTTGGTGCTGGATGGTCGTGGTTGGGAATCGAACCCGCAAGTGAAGCTAGCCTACCAAAAATTCTTGGGACAGTTGCTGCGCTTGAAAAAGCCGCATGGACTGAGTCGCCCGCTGTTGATGGATGCGACGTGCGCCCAGGAAGACGGTTTTAGGTTTTTTTATGTCCTGCCGTGGTCTGAGACGGAACTCTTTGTTGAGGATACCCGCTACAGTGACGGATCCGAGGTGGATGCCGAGACGTATCGAGAGCACATTTCTGGGTATTGTCGACGTTTTGGGTACGACGTGGAAGCCGCAGTTTATGAGGAGATTGGAAGTTTGCCCATTCCGCTGGGCGGTGAGTTGCCGCGGTGGAGTGCTGGCGTTGTAAAAACTGGAATGCGCGCGGGGCTTTTTCATGCAACAACGGGGTACTCGTTTCCGGAAGCTGTCGCCTTTGCGGAAACCTTGGCAAGCTTGCCGACACCTGCTAGTGCGCAGAACATCGAGTTATTGTGGCGACGTGCACAAGCGCATTGGGTCGGGGGAACTTTTTTTCGTTTGCTAAACCGCATGTTATTTAGAGCCGCTGTTCCCGAGGACCGCTACAGAGTTCTTCAACGCTTCTACCGACTGTCACCCGCGCTAATTCAGCGCTTTTATAGGGGACAGATGTGGCGTTCGGACTGCCTTCGGCTCCTTATCGGGAAACCTCCGGTGCCGGTGTTAGACGCTATCAAGTGTTTGCGAGCAGGGAGCCAGGTGGCGTGAATACCACTGAGAAAAATTCTCCGGAACTTTTTTTTGGTGGGGACGTCAGCGATCTTCTGGAGAACGTATTGTCCCAACACGTGCGGAGCCTGATGGATCGCCCGAGCAAACGCATCCGGGCTCAGCTTGTTGAATTGGGCTTCCAGTTTTCGGGTACTACTCCTGCGCGGGAACTTTGCCAAGCTTGCGAACTGGTCGTCGAGGCGGTGCACGCTGGGTCGTTGGCGATTGATGACATCCAAGATGGCAGCCTCATGCGTCGCGGACAGCCGACGCTACACCGATCTCTTGGCGTGCCGCTTGCGATTAACACCGGGAACTGGTTGTATTTCCGTCCACTGGAGCAAGTGCGCGAAATGGGCCTTAGTGCCGAGCGCGAACTACGAATGTATCGTGCGTACCACCACGCCTTATTGCAAGCTCACTATGGTCAGGCGCTCGATGTTGGTGTGCCTATTGATGGTATCGCGCAACCAAGGGTGTACGAGGTTTGCCTAAGTTCCCTGGAACTAAAGAGCGGGATGCTGACCTCGTTGGCGCTCGTTCTGGGCGCTATAGCGGGTGGCGCCGCAGAGGATTTGGTCCGAGATTTGGAGCGATTTGGGTGCGCTTTTGGGATCGCACTCCAGATGTTCGATGATCTGGGCAATTTGAGTGGTAAGAAAGAGCCCGAAAAAAAATGGGAAGACCTAAAACTGCGCAGGCCGACCTGGTTTTGGGCTTGGCTGTCGCGCCATACTAGTGAAGAAGAGTATCTGGGTTTTGTGTCATGCGTTCGCTCGCTTCCCGATGAGGCACCTTTGCGCACATGGATGGAAGTGCATCCGGAGTATTTCGAAGGTGCTATCCGGGATGCCCATAAACATCTGGACCTTTGCCTTGATGAACTTGAGGTGCAGCTGTCTTGCGCTGCGGAACGACTGGCCTTTGCGCACCTAAAGGATTTAGGGGGGAAGTTGCGTGTTGCCTACCAGTAGACTGAAAGCGGCGGTCATAGGTTCCGGTTTTGGCGGCCTTGCTGCCGCCATTCGGCTGCAGGCGCGTGGAATAGACACGACGATTCTCGAAAAGCGGGACAAAGCCGGGGGACGTGCTTATGTTTTTGAGGATTCCGGCTTTCATTTTGATGCCGGCCCAACCGTAATTACAGCTCCTGAGTGCATTGATGAGCTGTTTTCTTTGTGTAACAGAAAGCGACAAGACTACGTCGAGCTGTTACCGGTAACTCCCTTCTACCGGCTCTGCTGGGAGAATGGAGATGTATTTGACTATGTGAACGATGAAGCTCAGTTGCTCGAGCAAATTAGGCGCTTCAATCCTTCCGACGTGGGCGGTTACCAGAAGTTTTTCAAATATTCTGAGGCCGTCTTTGAGGCGGGCTACAAGGAACTTGTACACGTTCCGTTTTTGAGCTTTTGGGACATGATACGGGCAGCTCCCGACCTAATCAAACTCAAGGCCTATCGATCAGTGTACAAGACCGTGGCGTCGTACATCCAAAATGAGAAACTGCGCCAGGCCTTTAGTTTCCATTCACTTCTGATTGGAGGAAACCCGTTCTCGGCGTCCGCCATATACACTCTTATACACGCCCTCGAACGCAAAGGAGGTGTTTACTTTGCTAAGGGAGGCACACACACGTTGGTTAGAGCGTTGTTGGCGTTGTTTGAAGAAATGGGTGGGCGGGTATTGCTCAATTCAGAGGTGAAAGAGATTGTTACAGAGCAGTCGAAGGTGTGTGGCGTTCGAACAGTTAATGGAGAGTTTTCTCCCTATGACTTAGTTGTGTCTAACGCGGATGTTACCCACACGTACACAGAGCTGCTCCGTTCCACAAGTGAGGTGAAGGCAGTAGCCCGCGGTCTGCTCGGGAAGCGCTACAGCCAGGCTCTCTTTGTCGTCTATTTTGGCACCGATCGCGTTTACCCAAGCGTCGCCCACCACAGCATTCTCTTCTGCAACCGCTACAAGAGCCTCTTAGAAGATATCTTTTCGAGGGGCGCGCTACCCGAGGAAAACTCCTTTTATCTACATGCTCCTTGTCGCACCGATTCTTCCTTGGCTCCGGAAGGCTGCGATGCCTTTTATGTGTTAGCCAACGTCCCGAACCTTGCCAAGGCCCCACTCGACTGGAGCGTTGTAGGTCCCCGCTATGCCGAGTGGATTCTAGACTATTTGAGCCGGAGTTATTTGCCCGAAGTCAAAAGGCACATAGTTACCCAACGATTTTTTTCTCCGTTGCAGTTCAAGACCGAACTGAATGCGCACCTGGGCACTGCCTTTTCCTTGGAGCCGACGCTTTTACAGAGTGCGTATTTCCGGGTCCATAATAGGGAGTCGCGTCTTAAGGGCCTGTACTTCGTAGGTGCAGGAACCCACCCGGGAGCTGGTGTTCCAGGGGTCATCAACTCCGCTAAGGCCACCGTTGGGGTTATTTTGAGTGAGTTGCGAGATATTCCAGAGTATAGATTGGAACCGGCCTATGCCTAAGAAACATCAAACGGAATACGAACTTTTGGTCGAGCGGTGCCGTTCGGTAATCAAGGTGGGATCAAAGAGCTTTTCCCTTTCCGCGCATCTTTTTGGCAAAGAAAAACGGGACGGTGCTTTCTTGCTATATGGTTGGTGCCGCTATTGCGATGATGAAATTGACAAAGCTAGCGCCAGCGAAACGTCGGAACAACTCCAGCGCCGCCTGGCGACGCTTCGTGAGCTTACTGAGGCTAGCTATTCGTCTTCGCCGATGAGCCACCCGGTGTTCGCAGCTTTTCAACATGTCGTGCACAAGTATGGCATTCCAAGGCATTATCCCTTCGAGCTGTTGGAGGGGATGGCGATGGATATTCGCCAGGAGAAGTATCCCGACTTAGATACAGTGGTCTTGTACGCCTACCGCGTGGCCGGCTGTGTTGGATTGATGATGGCCCACGTGATGGGGGTGAGTAGCGACAAAGCGCTCCGACACGCGTCCGATATGGGTATCGCCATGCAACTGACCAACATCGCGCGAGATGTCTACGAGGATGCGTCGATGGGGCGGGTGTATCTGCCCGAAGTGTGGTTGCGCGAAGAGGGGATTGCTCGCGATGCGATCCGCGAAGCTTGCAACACGCCAAAGTTGGTGCGGGTCGTATCGCGCTTATTGGATGTCGCCGATGGTTACTATGCCTCAGGGGATGCGGGCTTGAAGTATTTGTCTCTTAGAAGTGCGTGCACCGTTGCTAGTGCGCGCTACGTGTACGCGGAAATCGGCAACCGCGTGCGGATGCGGGGAATCCACGCGTGGAGTACCCGAACCTGGGTTAGCCTGCCTCGAAAACTTTTGGTGATGTGTATTGGTGTGATGAAGGTGTTTCTTACTAGGCCGTTTGGCAAAGGGTGGACTGCGCATCGTATTGGCATGGTCTGGGAGCATGCAGGCATCCTATTCGGCTATTTGTTTTTCGGGAGTTAACATGAATTCTGTAGCTTTCTGGCGCGAGACAGTTATCTATGCGGGTCGGGTTCGAGAGTTTAGTCGCATCGACTGGATTGTTTACGTCGCGTGGGTTGGGATGATGGTTGGCTTGTTTGCAAGCGTGTTTGGATTTTTGGTGGTTGGTGCTTCCAACGGTGTGCAGTACCCAGTTTACGTTTGGAATGTTCCCATAGGCATAGCTATCTTCGTCGTTGCCATAAGTTTCGATACCATAGGACATCGCACGATCTATAAACAAGAACTTCTAAAGGCGGAGGCTCTGGTCCACCACATCACCATTTTCTGCGGAGTCACTTCGGTGCTTTGTTTGTGCTTAGCCTACGGGCAGCCCGAATTCTTCCGCTTTCCTGCACTCACTCTAATCGGCCTTGCGGTTTTTTATAGTATGGTGGACGAAGCAATGCATTGGCGGCGCTATCTCATGCTGAAGTCAGATCGGGTGGAGATGTGGAGCCACCTATTCATCTTTGTTGGGCATATCTTGATGAGTTTAAGTTGGTACTACTGGTTTGAGATGGGATATCCGGGCGTAAAAGAGACGTTGGAGTTTTTTTAGGAGAGCCTCGCAGCGCCCTCTCAACGAGTGAGAGAGCGCCCAAGGACACACACAAGGTGAAAAGGTTTATTGCACCTTTTCAAAGAGTTTTTCGGCGTTTGGGGCAGACCCCTAAAGCGATTTTGTTTAGAGATGACGTCACGCGTTATGTCGTTGGCTTAAAAGGTAAATCCGAGGTCAAGCGCAAGCGTGGGGCGGAACCCATCGAATTCGATTACGACGATGTTGCTGGAAATGGCCGAAATGAACGTAGCACCCGCGCCGATCCCAATGTTGAAGCCTGACTTGAATCGCAAGCGCCAACCCAAGGTCGCAATTCCGCCAAATGCAGTGGAGTTTTCCGAACCTAATCCCGTCACCGCGACGGTATAGAAACCGGGGCCGATCTGAACCCACAATCCTTTGTAGTTCTTCTTGCTGTAATAGTTGAAGGTGAGATGTCCGCCAAAAGAGGTAAGTGACGTCGTGGTAGCTGTCAGGCGGAAAAAGTGCGGACGAAGTCCGAGGGCTATCGATGGGGAAAGCGCAAACTGGATATCCAGCATCGGGAAAAAGAGGCTGAAGCCTGCATTGAAGCCTCCCGTTATATCAAATTTGTCGCCGCGGCCTTCGCGGCTATCGTGTGCTGAGCTGTAACTGGAGCCTCGTGTTGTTGCTGGTTCGCGTTGATCGGTCTTTGCTTTGGAGCTAGCCGGAAGCACTTTGTCTCCCTTTTGAACCGCGAATTTTGGGACCTGCGTAAATGCCACTACGGCCCGGCTTGAGTTGGATTGGACTACTTTGCCGCATGCGATTTTCCGCTTCTTTCTCACGGCACAAGCTTGATCTCCCGTTTGCCACTGGACTCCTTTAGCTTGTTGGATCACCATTCCCTTTCGATTTGCTTTCAGCACTCGCGTGGCTTCTGCGCGTACGCAAACGACAAGCAGTAGCAAAAGAATGTAGTGGCTTGTTTTCAAGATCTTGTTCAGTATAGCATTTTTTCGGTGGTACTAGAGTAAGACGCTCTTAGTCATCGCTTTGGTTCCACTCGCTCGACAGCAACTTTCGACCTTTTGGTGAACCCAGGGCGAGTGGCCAAAGAAGACTAGCGCCAATGCCCCGCAGAAGATAACTCCACGGTCGGTCTCGAAAAGGTTGAGGAATTTTTTTTTCCTGAAAGTTAGCGACTACTTTGAAAGCCAGTTTGGCGGCATAAAGTAGGTAAACTAGATAGGCGAGGCGCAAGAGATTCACGGTGTGAGTTTCGCAGAATGCGTGCCGGGTGGCAAGGTCAGGCGGTTTGCTGTCGCTTGCCGGCGAGGGAGGCCAGGCGGCGTTTAAGTTCCTTTGAGGCTAGCGTGTAGCCGCCATTTCCCCCGTCCACGAGATGAAAGTGCTTTCCCTTCGCTTTGTTGAATATCATGCACGTTAGCAGGACGTGGTCCGACCGGTGTGTGCCGTATGCGAGGTCTCCTTGCTGATAGTACTTTTCGAGCAGCTCCGTTATGCTATTAGCCTCTTCGGGGCGAACATCCAGTACCATCCGTAGGCACCCGTCGAATTTTCGAAAATCGGACTGTCCGATCACCTCGCGCACATATTTTTTTCCGGAGAGAGAGGGGATCCAAAATCGGGAAGCCCAGGCGGCGAAAAAAAAGTGAAACCACTGGTATGTCAGCCGGAAAAAAACGGAAGCGCCAAACGTTCGGATTCGACTTTCGGCAAAAAACGAGCTAATCCGAGAAGCCAACTTCAAGTTCTCAGCTTGAACCGGATTTGCGTTTCCCCCAACCAGAGTTTGAATGGTATTGGCTACCGAACGGTACACTTGCTGGGCACGGTGCTGGGGGTGAGGGCAGTTTGCTAGGATCGTTAGCGACACCCCCTTAGAGGCTTTCAAAGGGTTCCAACGGCATTCCAGTCCCATGTAACTCGCCGGAGGATCCGGATTCGCGGGATCGTTTATCGAATAATTGGGTCCTCGCTCGGGCGATTTTATCCAGGCTTCTGCCACGGCAATTCCGGATCCGCAGAACATGGATTGGGTTTGCGCCGAAGAAAGAGACAGATCGGCTAGCCCCACCGAATACCCTTCTTCGTACAGATCGCGAACTGGGACCTTACCTACAGCGAGCTCGAGCTGAAATGCCTTACGTGCCATCGTTCTTGTCAGCGCCAGTACGTGCGCAGCCTTGTCGATAGTATCCGGGGAGGCCAAGAAAGTGACGCCGTCGCCGCCAAATACAAACGGAATTGGGCCGACAGCATTCAGAACGGCCATGACACAAGCTCCGGCGACCGAGTTGACTTCTTTATAGCGGCCGGCTTCGATGGCCATTGTCGAGTTGCGGATGTCAACAATCACTAAGAACCAATTAGAGGCGACCGGACTGTAAAGATCTATCCGAAGTGCTTCTTCGAAAGTTTCAAACCGGGGTGCGGGCGTGAACTCGATTGGCTTCATGACTTTCCTCAGGCGGCAAGCTTAAAGCCGATCCCACTGGCGCCGACTCGCAATATTTGTAGGAGCGTTTCGTCGGACTGTCCTTCTGGGAGTAGCCACTCATTTAACCTATGTGCTTCCAAACCTGCAGGCGAGCGGTCATAGCCACCGGCTCTTACGGCTGCATTAGCCGGCCCGGTGATAATTGCAAACGAATGGAGACTGGACTTTCCTTCCTTCCAGACGTCAAATAAACAGGGGACAGGTTCCCAGTTCGCCTTTCCAATTTCAAATCCTTGGATACCAGTTTTCACAGCTTCAAAGAAGGCTTTGACCGGAAGTAAGCCGTGTGTTTCCCCGAACAGGGGCCTCCATAGGCTTTCCTTTCCACTGTGACCGCGGATACGCTCAAAATAGTCTGGCTGCAGACTTTCGAGTCTGGCCTTGTACATACTGTAAGCCTTCTTGTCGAAGTCTGCTGATTGCCCAGCGGGCCGGCAGTGAAAGCGGGAGGGGCGAAGGGTGCGTTGTCCCGACTCCATACAAAGAAGCGGTCCGAAGTAGAACGGGTATAGTCTAAAGTCATACGGTCGTAACTCTTTTGACCCTCTTTGCCCCAATTTCCAACGGAGTTTTTTGACTTTGGACTCTGCGCGGGATTTTTCAAGTGTGGCAGTCTTTGAGGGCTTTTTTTTGAGTCTTGATTCAGCGTCTTTGAGACGTTTTTCTTGCATCTTGAGTTCCTCCCGCTCCGCTGCAGACGTGAGGCGTTCGTATTCTTTGATGAGCTTCAGGAACTTATTGTCTGTCAGAAAATTGTGTTCTAGGGCTCTAGGTATTTTTATTTTCGGATTCTTGAGTCTAGCCGAGAAAAGCTCAGCAAAAGCCTCTGAGTTAACTTTGGCGCTCCATTCTGCGGCCAGTTGCTCGAGATCGGTTTCTACAACTAGATAACGCACGTTCGGTGCTCCTCACTTGGGTTTGCGCTTTGTTCGCGTGCGCGACGCACGTCGTAGGCGTGCGTTCCCGCCAAGACTGGCTTGGAGAGCTTCCATCAGATCGATGACCTTCTTTTCCGGCGCTTGCTCTATTCGAGTAATATCCTGTCCAGCGATTTTTTTGCGGATTTGCTTGAGCAACCGTTCGCGGACTTCGTCTTTGTACTTGGCCGGCTGGAAGCTTTTTACTTCTGCGCTTTTGATTACTTTTACCGCTAGCTCCAGCTCCTTTGGGGTTACTGCAGCGTTTCCAATTGGAACATCTTTAAATGATCTTCGTTCGTGCTGGTAGAAGAGGTCTTCCATTATCAAACCTTTGCTTTCTGGGCGGATGGCGACCAAGTATTGCTTGCCTCTGGCCTTGTAGCGCGCGATGGCGACTTTGTGGGTCTTGTTAAGGGCCGCGCTGAGTAAGCGGTAGGCTTTGTCACCGCCTTTGTCTGGGCCGAGGAAGTAAACTTTGTTGAGATAGAGTCGGGTTACGCTGTCAGCGGGTACAAATTCCACGATCTCTATGGTCTGGTTGGCTTTGGCTTCTAGGACTCTAAGCTCGTCCGGAGTGAAGACTACGTACTCGTCTTTTTCAAACTGGTAGCCCTTAACTTTGTCGTCCTTGGTAAGGGTTTTGCTATGTTGCGGGCAAAAGTATTGCTGCTTGAGCCGGTGCCCGCATCCCTTATGTAGCCAGTTGAACGAGATCTTTTCGCCAGCCTCGCCCGCGGGGTAGATATTCACGGGCACTGTTACCAGGCCGAAGGAGAGTCTTGCTGTCGCAATAGATCGGATCGCCATGCAGCCTTATCGGTGCCTGACGCACGGGGTCTTAGACCCCTACACCGCAGTGGTTAAATGCCTGATATTACTTGAGGAATCCGTGTGTTTGGCATGGACTGCTTGCTGGTGCCAGTGGAGCAGGCCGATGCCTGCCTCAGATTCCGGAACCATTCGCGCTTGGCTTAGATTGGAAAACTCTCGCACCCACGCGGCGATGGTTGCTTGCTCATCTGGGCGATTGGCATCATCCAGTATGATGAGTGCGGAGGGAGAAAGTTTTTCTCCGAGAATCGGAAGGGCCGGAAAGCGGCTTAGTGCTTGAAGGTGTCCTGGAGGGCCATCGATAAACAACAGATCGATGGACTCCTTAATGGAATTAGGATCGATGTCGTACCACTTCCATAATTTTCCGGACAGTTCGACGTCCGTTAGTGGTGCGTAGCGAAGTTCCACATTGTCTAGAGCAAAGCGCTGAATGCGTTCCCGCGTGACTTCGGCAAATTCGGGATCGTGTT